>DASQUV010000042.1:0-63088 GCA_035641095.1 Nitrososphaeraceae archaeon | reverse complement strand
GCTTGCCGTTCCTTCGGGTGCAACGCCAAGAGTCATATGTTTCACGAAGTCTGAAAGTGTGTATTCGACCATCTCATGTATTATGATTTGATCAATTGGAGAATGAATAATTCGGATCAACGTACCGATAATATTAATGAGATGTTATAAAGATTGGAATTCCGGTTACGTTCTAATCTGACCACCTATCGAAGACATTTGATAATTTTACACTGTGCCGTACGCAAAAATAACTGATTGTACTATCATTTGCCCCATAACGCGGAAGACAGTTTTCAAGGTGATAAACTACCTGCGGCTGCCGCTGCTGCAGCTGAGCCTCCAGCTGCTGCTGCTGCTGCTGCTGCTGCGTCGCCGGCTGCTGCTGCGGCTGCTGCCGCCGAGCCACCGGCCACTGTTGCATGTATTTGGTTTAAGGGCACTACTTGGAGTCCTAGCGCACCCAGTGTTATTGCTATTAGTACGTAAGTTGGAAATGATGTTGTTTTACTAAGCACGGTACTGTGCAGTAGCAATACTTAATAAATATTTTTACGTCTAATGTATAGTAAGATTCTACAGTGAGATCTTTTTTGACCAGGAGCAACCACTCGAGGAAGTGAAGGGGAAGGCAGTATGACTTTGCGCGTAAATTCGTTTCTTCGCCTGAGCCTTATGTATCAAGCAATTATTCCAGGCTCTTCTTTCAAAGACTGTATGCAGTTTTTGAGCTCTGGAATGCTTCATTAATGTTTTCTGTCTTCCCATGAGGCCGCCACTATGGGGAGATAGTCTCTTCTATTATGGTTTATTCTTTATAACAATCTTTTCCGTCTTGGCATTGGATTTGAATTCTGAAGGTTTTAGATGCCTATCTATTCTCAATCAGGAGGACGTGCAATTAACGGATCCGTCCCTAAGAGGACTGGAATGGAACTGTTTTCTCGTCACTAATTCCTATGTGTATTCTCTGTTTGGAATAGCCATTGGAGCTATACTTCTTTTTCTTTGGTATCGGAAGGGCCTTAACCAAGGTAATAAATGAGTTTGCAGATCATCAATTAAATGCTAAATGGCGAATGAACAACATCTAGCGCTGGTCGATTGTTATTCTTCACTAGGACTGTGAGGATACTTTAAGCTTTTTGCAGATCATTAGTTCGGTCGATGGTCCCTCCTTGGCCATGTTAGTAAGAATAAATTCTAAAGGATAAAGCAGACAGCCAGTGAAATTTGATGCAAATTTCCCTCTCTTTGTAGTTGACTTAATCAATTTCCAAGTTGAAGAAAGTATCCTACTGTTGGTGTCCACTGGTGCATTCATAATCACGAACATTGGAATTCTATCTAGTATTCTAAATCCGCTCTGCTGAAGAATTTCTTCTATGGAAGCAAGTGGACGGCTCACCTGATGTTGCGATCGTAGCGCATCATGATGAAGAAAATTCTCAGAAAACAAAAAGATCCCATCTTCTCTTAGAAGTCGACTGATATTCAATATAGCATTCTTATAGCGAACGTCGTCTAGTATGTGGAATAACACATCAAATGCAGACACAATGTCAAACTTTCGGGCAGAGAGCTCATTTGGTAGCACATCTTGACCAATATCAAGCTTAAAGAATTCATTGGAGGAATAGTTCTGTCTCAGATTCAGGACGGCCACATCAGTAATGTCACTACCTCTGACTCTAGTAGCGCCCAATTCTATCCACATATCAATGTAAAAGCCGGTACCTGAACCAATATCAAGCACATCCTTAGCATCAATCTCAGATATCGTCTTTTTGATCACCCTTTTTACAATAACCTTTCTCATTCTATACATCCATCTATTGTACTGTTGGCCAAGAGCCAAGAATCCTGTCCCGTCCAGACTATAGTTTGCCGTGAGCCTGTTCTGCCAATATTCTGCAGGGTCAGAGGAACTGTTCACCCTTTCTCATCTATACAATTCCCAATTAATGTTGTTATATTGGGAATATCATGCAACAAGCGAATGATGATCAACCTCTTCCAAATACAATTGCATGGGTTGCATGATTGAGAAAATTCTGTTATGAAGTAGTTGTGCAAGAAGTGAAGGAGTTTTATCTCTGCCCTCCCAAGCCTGACAGTTACATTAATAATCGACTCTACCTAATCTATACAACATAATTTGAATGCTAGAACCTTTGATCGCAGCGATTCACGACTTACAAAGTGGCATGTTCAAATTCTTCGTTGCGTTAAGGGTAGCTCAAAATCTGAGGGCAAGATTTCAAACCAAACCGAACTTAATCCATTAATTGTTTCTCAATTAATAACCGATCTTATGGAATATGGCCTGGTCGAAAGGACATTGAGGCGAAAAATGCGCATATACTACAGAGAATATTTTTCTGCTACTTTAGATGGAATAGCGCTACTTGAAACAACTAGACCACACGAAAATGACCTGCTGGGAAGAATTATTTCCTTTCTAAGCTAATCCCATCACTTCTCCTCATTTCAAATTATCTTGCTAGTTGTAATGCTAAGTTGGTTTGAGCACTGGTATTGCTGACCCAGTTATTGCGCGAGAATGGTCGGAACTTAGGAACGCGATAATACTCACTAGCTCGTCTACCTTAACCCATTGCTTGAATTCGGCATCAGGCATCATTTTTCTGTTTGAGTCTGTGTCAATAATCGAAGGTAGTACACAGTTTACAGTAAGATCATAATCCTTCACTTCCTTTGAGACGGATTCAACAAATCTTATAAGGCCAGCCTTCGATGATGCATAAGCTGAATCCAAACCCTTGGCAGATACCCCAGCAAAGGAAGAAATATGAACTATCTTACCATAACCTGATTGAAGCATTAACGGGAGAACATGCTTGGTAATTAGGAACGCAGATAGCAGATTTAAGCCAAGCATCTTGTTCCAATCTTCTTCCACAAGGTCGACTACACTCATTCCACCAATATATCCCCCTGAAGTATTCACTAGAATATCTATCTGGCTATGTTTCCTAGTAATTGTGCTAACAAGAGAGGTCACATCGGCATTGTTCATAGTATTACACCGAATAAAATCTATGGCTTCAGATTTTGAACGAGTAGTATCGATGTTCTTGTCATTCAGGTAAGTCCCAATGGTTGTAGCGCCATGAGAAGTGAAAAAATCCAACACCCGACTTCCTACCGCGCCTGAGGATCCCGTAATCAATACTACTTTGTTGGAGAATTCATAATCAGATTGCGAAACCATTTGATACTGCCCATCTGAACTTGCCACTGCAATATTTAACCCTTGCACAGCTGTCCCTTTACCTCTCCTCTCTATTTAGAAAACGGATAATGGCAGAGATTATTGGATCCCGCTGATGTCGTTCACGTTGATTTAAAAGACATATATTCTGTTCTTGCAGGTAATTATTCAAAACTCCTACATGACCAGAATTGGTAATACATATCGTTGGTTTCATGGACGATTTGCAAATCGCCCAACGAATTTTAGTTGGGTGATAGCGAAAAAATTAGCGGGAAGCGGCATTCCAGTCAATTTGCCACAACTTTTGTGGGTTGCAAAGAACGGCATCAGGAGTGTAATCACAGTCAGGGAGAGCCCTCTTCCAACTTCATGGTTAGACAATACTAGTCAAAAACTGGAATATTTGCACCTGAAGGTCGATGATTTTTGTGCTCCAACCCTCGAGAGTTTAGAATCAACGGTCCGGTATATAGACCAACAGATTAGCGAAGAGAAACCAGTATTGGTGCATTGTGCGGCCGGAAAAGGGAGAACAGGAACCATTCTTGCAGCATATCTTATGAAACAAGACCCCAATTTATCATCTCTGGAAGCCATTAAAAAAATCAGAGTTTTAAGACCAGGTTCAGTTCAATCTGAAGAACAGATATCCGCCTTACAAAGTTTCGAGAGGCACTTAAAGAAGACGACCGGAATAGTCTAAATGCCTTCTCATCACTTTAGGGCGTAAGAGATGGGATTCAGGATTGTTTTGATATAAGGTATATACTTGATTCAATTTGGATGGGGTTCTATGTTTTATGCCCTAGGCGTATGTATGTGTGGACAAGATTTTAAATCACTCATATGAGTTGAAACAGTTATCAGAGTGAGCTTATTACAGGAATAGGGCTTAGCTTATATGTCAGGCAGAGGGATATATGATGGATTCTTTGACCCAGAATAGTTTTCCTATGAAGGAGTGGCATATCGAACATATGGAAAAGACAATTGTAAAGTACCTAACGGGAATTTCGGAAACTGCCTCCACATGGGAGAAAAGACAACATCGTAGATACGGAACCATAGCAAATTGCATAAAGCAGATAGAATATGATATTAAGCATGGGGTTACAATTGATGAAGTGAGCGGGGTCTTGAAGAAGATTAAGACAGATTCTAACTTTGAAAGCTTACGTCGTACGGACAGTTTTTATGAACGTTTTGATGAGATCGAAAGACACTTTGCCCCTCTTAAGGAACGTCTCGCTCTTTGGAATTAATCATCGATAAATCAACCAATTTAATCTCGATTATTTAAGAGTAAAAAATTTATGTAGAATCATTCGGTTGGTGACTCTGCATTGGCGCATTGGTAACACCTGGCAAACTGTTATACTTGATCGAATGTTCTACCCCTCCGCTCCGCTCAATATATTGGAAACTTGTTTGGCTCGCTCACAAGAAACTGTTCCAAAAGCAGATTCCTTTTTCCTTATTAGTGCATATCTAGAATGTGCCTCATAGCACCACAGGCAATAGGATCGAAAAACTTTCAAAAACCGTAAAATAGCAAACTGGGGGATTGCGGGCTGGGTATGCCTTCTTGTTTAATAAAGGGTTTCCTCATATTAGATCATATGAATGAATTTGATTTCTTAAATAATAAAGCAGGTTTGCAATTTGAAGATCATCTAACAAACTTAAGAGGTGATATCAGAGAGATACTCCTGGAGCTTAGACGGTTCGTAAAATCGCTAGGCGATATGGTCATAGAAGAAGTGCGACCGCATCGAATTGTCTATGCAAAGACACTGAACTTTAGGGCATTCCTTGATATTCAGCCCAAAGATGACCGACTTGCTATAGTCGTAAAGCATGGTAGGGGCAAAGCAGAAAATGCTTTTCTTATCTCTAGCGATAAGGACTTGGAAGCAGTAAAATCGCAAATTTCCCAGGCTTTTCAAGACATTAAATGAGCGGCAAGGCGACGAGCTTATCCTCAAAAATAGATTGGGCAGATAAATGAACTTGGAAGCTTACCAATCAAATCCAGAAATAGGATCAATGTAGGGTAACAATTTAACAATACGTGAGTTATTATGTCAAGTCTGTGACGACTCTAACTATCCTGAGACTTTCCAAATTTAATCCAGCATGATGGAATATAAAGTAAGCTTGACCCGTTATCAGCTCATAGCTCTTCAATCTATCCTATGCGGACCTCTTGCTTCGCCTAGTCCTAATGATTCCCCTGGCCTTCTATAACTATCAATGTTAAAGTCGACTTTATTTTATCTATTTTTCGAATGTGCCAAGTGATAGTCTCTTTTAGCTTGTCCATCGAATCCGAGCTTATTTTCAAAATCATGTCGTAAACCCCATAACATCCTTCGACATCATTAATCCCGGGCAGCTTTTTTAATTCGTTAATAATATCTGCTTCATGGCCGAGTTCACAGTTGAGTAACACATATGCTATTGGCATAGCCCCTATAACTAACAAGTAGTATTAAACTTGTGCATTGGAAGTGAATGTAGCACTGCTGAGGGATGGTTCAAGCAACCTAGAGGTCAAAGTTAAATTTTACGAGCCTAGAACTGGTTGTACGTCAAGTCCAAGAGCAAAAGACTTGGCTGAAGAAGAGTATAATGAAAAATTATGCGCGAATTCGCTACTGGTAAAAAGGATGGAAATAAGAAAAAGTATAATGACAAAAACTGCAATGACTGCAACTAAAATAAGTATTCTTATTCGGAGGTCTCTTAGACTAGAAGTTGCTGCTGACTTACTTGCACTCGCAATTCTTTCTGACATCCCGACTGCACGCGGTTTCGGTTCTCCACGGGGTACCCTTTTCTTTGCCTGCACGCTATTCAGAATCGGGATTTTTTTTGGTTGAGCAGAAGGATCGGCAATTGGTGTACGTATTTCGTAAAGAACCACTTCCATTCCCGAAGCAGATAGTTCATTAAACAAACTTAAAGCCTGAGGGTAGTCATTCTCGTGTTGTATATTAACAATTTGACTAGTTTTGTCCTTCCATTCAATAGACCAAGTACTTGTAAAAGTAGACCTAGTAGACCGTTCCCCTTTACGTTCTACTCCGTTGTCAGACATATCAATATTATCTCTATTTTATTGTTATATACGTTATTGTCATCGAAATGAATTCATATTTACAGATATTACTAAAATTGAATCCGAACATTACTAAAATTAGTACTGGTATTCTATTTTATACAAAAACGCCATGGATCTCTAGTTCTCATCGGTTTTCCGATTATAGAATAATTTAAGTTGTAGTTCTTAATCTTGACTTGTATTTGTTAATAGTTAGATTTAGTCTATAGTTGTCCAGATCATGAGTTAACTATTAGAAATAGACAATAGCCAATAGATACTTCTGTACTTATTTAGGTCCACAGTGTATCATAAAGACTTCAGACCTTGAATGCTCTGCTTATCATGATCAGCTCGGGACCACTTGTCAAATTCCCAACTATAACGGACTTGCTGTTAGCGAGTAATCCCGAAGACAGGAATGGCATACCGCCATTAACCGTGACTGGCTCAGTCTCGACCTTTAGAATGTCTGCGATAGTCGCCAATTCTTCTTCTGATGCCTTGGGATGTACAGCTGCGCCCGTATCAGTAGCAACAATCATTGAACCGATCTGATAATATCCGGCGACAGTACTGGAAATAACTGGTACTCCAAGAACATCCTGGATCTGCTTGTCAACTTCACCTTTAAAAATTGGAGAAACAAGCGCTCCCTTGTCATTGGCCAAAACAAGGTTCCCTACTGCGGTAAATCTGCTAGAAAGCCTCTCGACGTTAAGTCCAGTCAATCGCCTCATAACATCTATCTCCTCGTCGGACGAAAAAGACGACAATAAGATGCCTTTGTTGTTCATGACGGACATCGCCCCAATAAGCCTGGTTCCCCCAATCGAGGTAAAGATTACATTTTCAACTTCCAAATAGCTCTTTAATTTATTCATTTTAGTTTCGGCGAAACCAAAAGGTAGGATTAGAGTACTATTATTCGCCCGGCCGAACAACCCCAGATTCGGACTCTTATAAATGTCGTACTTATAAATTCCCAACTAATAGGAATTCGATCAGTAATTTCTTCATATGAACCTATTGGGAAACGGTTTTATCTATAAAGTAGCTTTCTAAGAAGCTACTTTCAGTACATGCAGAGACTTAGGAGAAAATAGTGTTCAAAATAATAAATATGCAGTATCATAATATCTGACTAAGATTTACGACATTGGCTAGAAATCATTATTATGATAGGGATGTTATTTCAATAAGGGATTTTACTAGAGAAGAATTGGAATTTCTCTTCCGTTTCACAGACAGGATATCTAATCTATCAAGGACCGAAAGAAGCGGATTGGGGAAGGGAATGACACTTGGTTCGATCTACTATGAACCAAGCACCAGAACGAGAATGAGCTTTGAAGCAGCAATGTCTTCTATTGGAGGTAACTCGATTGGAATAGCAGATCCTAAATCTTCATCTATCGAAAAAGGTGAAAGTTTGTCGGACACGATACGTATTATGGATCTGTACTCTGATGTACTCGTGTTGAGACATCCTTTAGATGGTTCTGGTAGGTTTGCTAGTGAATTGTCAAAAAATCCCGTTATCAACGCAGGGAGCGGAAGCGAGGAACATCCGACTCAAGCTATGCTCGATTTATATACAATTTATAAGGAGAAGGGAAGAATTGACGGCCTTCGAATAGGAATCATTGGCGACCTAAAATATGGAAGAACGATTTATTCTTTGGTATATGGACTGGCCAATTACGATGTAGATATCCGACTGATCTCACCGCCTACCCTCAGTATCCGAAAGGAGTCAATATACGGCATGGAGAAGAAGTTAAAGATGCACGAGTATAGTAACATCCCTGACGAGATTTTGTCTACGCTGGATGTCATCTATGTAACGAGGATCCAGAAAGAACGATTCCCCGACATACAAGAGTACGAAAAGGTAAAGGGTACTTATACTATCGATCAAACCACTCTCGATAAATCAAAAACTGATGTTTCAATTATGCATCCGTTGCCGAGGCTAGATGAGATCTCGCATTCGATAGATAATACCATCAATGCCACATATTTCAGGCAAGCAGCAAATGGCAAAGAAATTAGGGCAGCGCTTCTAGCACTGATCACAAATGAGGACCCAGCATAACTCATTCGTATTCATACGAAACTTTCCTATCCATTGAACATTATTTGACGTCCGAAGTGAAGTTAACGTGACCCTGCAGCACGAAATTAGAGAAAATAGCAATCATGTGCTTTGCCATTAGTTTAATACGATTTAAAAATCAGTAGTGGAAATAGCGTGATAGATTAAATAGATGCAGGTGCTAGATTTGTCGTTAGAAATAAATGCAAATTTGCAAGTGTTTCCAGGCTCTCCTAAGCCTCTATTTATAAAGTGGACAAAATATGATGTGCATTCCTATGATTCGGAAATCATGATGATGAGTACTCATACTGGAACCCATTTGGATGCTCCTTCACATTTCGTAGTACATACTGCGAGTATTGACATGATCGGCGTAGAGCGACTTGTAAGCCCTGCCGTACTGTTGCACGTCCCTAAAGGCGCAGACGAATTTATAACCCTTGATGATGTGTGCGCTATCAACGAAATAGATCACGGTATGTCGATCGTGTTCAGAACTGGCTGGCAAAACATGATAGCTGACGAGAAATACATGAGGAGCAATCCTGGTTTATCAGTGGCTGCAGCCAAGTTCCTGGCAGAGAAGAAAGTCAACGCTGTAGGAATAGATGGTCCTAGCATCGATGTTGGTTCGGATAATCATTTCTCCGCTCACAAGAGCTTGTTAAGTAAGGGGATTTTGATCGTAGAGAATCTATGTAATCTTGAGAGTCTAAAACACAGAGACACATTCACCTTACTAATCAATCCACTTAAGTTAAAGGGAGCTTCCGGTTCTCCTGTCAGAGCACTGGCAATTATAGCCAATCAGAGTCCTTCGAGCCCCTAATAAATCCAATTACGTTATATTCTCCTTTGAATCCAGCTTAAAAAGACATTTATAAATAGTCACTCTCTAGTTGACATAAAATGCCAATTAGTCCTAATAAAGCAATTTTAGCTGCGTCATCTATTTATCTTGTGTTTTTCTTTGCGCTAGGATCAGGCTTATTTAATTCAATCCTTGAAGGATCTGGGACGTTATCAGGCTCCTTTATAATCCCGTCAAGATCTATTCAGACTGTTGCTGAAACAGTGGTTATGATCATTATTTTTCTACTTGGGACCAGCGGAGTGTACCTGCTATACAAGGGTGGAATCTCTCAAGCACCAATTAAGAATCAAGGTGCGTTAATTGCAGCTGGATTTGTAATAATTGGAATCGCAATGGTCCTAGGATTTAGAATCGTTGATATCAAACTTTGATTGAACGATGTTGAAAATATGCAGGACTAATTATCGTGCCAAGTAGGTAGCTAAAATTTTCTATTGTTGGGAAAGCTCCAACGTCAGATCTTTCTACCGGTGCTATGGCTGAGACTTTGAGTTATCTCCTTGTCCTTCAATAACTATCATTGTAAGAGTAGATCTGACTTTATCAATTCTTCTCACATGCCAAGTTATTGTTTCTCTCAGCTTATCCATAGAATCGGCTCTTATCTTTACTATGATATCATAAACACCGTATACTCCGCTTAATTCGACAACCTCATTTAACCTCCTCAGCTCCCTCAGAATTTCCTCTTCTGAGCCAAGGTCGCAATTGATAAGCACATAAGCCGTTGGCATCAGTAGTTTAAGTCATAACCGGTTTATTAATCCTTTTAGGTTCCGCAACTCTGACGTCCCTTCTATTTCGGAGACCTTCGCTAACAGAAGGTGAACAATGAATCCTGCCCGACAACTCCTCTAGGTATCCATCAAAGTATCTCGTATCAAAAAGGTGATTACAAAAATGATATTCTCAACTACCCTTAAACTTGAGGTTTAAAAACCTCTGAATCCAGTTTGCACTTTCGAGCTATTACAAGAAGGAGTATACCAAATAGTAAAAGAACTACTGCAATACCCTGTGCGTTTCCGTGCGGAACGAGAATGAAGTAAGAAATTGAAAAGGCAAAGCTAGTTAAAGATTGAAGACCATACTTTAAGAAATCGGATAAAGCAAGCTTCTTTCCCACGTAACCCACCAAGAAGAAAGCCACAGTAGGGTAGAATGCAAGAAGCAGGAACTGATCGATGTCAACACCGTTATGCGTCATTCTCGAATGAAGTAAGTAGCGTCCATGAAGAATATTTGCGTTACTCAAGACTAAATGTTTAGGTAGGAATCGCAATTACGGAGTAAGGATTTGGATTTCCTCAACAAAACCATTCTGAGCCAGAGCTCTGGCATTCTCTGACGGGAGTAGTGCAATGTCTTCTTCTACGTAAGGCCCGTATGTCACCATATCTATTCCCATGAATCGGTCAATCGCTTTGATGAACCTGACGGGAATGCGCTTACCACTAAGCATATTTGATATTTTTTCCAAAACTACAGGTCTCCCTGATAGAACGGCCGACAAGACCATCTCGATTCTCTTCTTTGTTTCCAAGCTCCCATCCATCACGAACTTCTCCTCTTTAGTCATATTGGAATATTGCATTATCTCTGACTCTGACTCGTTATTCTGCGTGTCACGAAAGTCTGCCTTTAGGCTTGCTTCGATCTTGGCATATCTGGCTTCAAAGAGCAACCTTATTGCACTGAATAGCAATTCGATCTGCGCCTTTGCAATTAGTTCCTCTGCCGCATATTCCTTTGAAGATCCTCTTAGCGTTTCAATATGTGTAGTAACATCATGATAGATATTTACAGGGAGATCTTGTAGCGAATCGGTGTTAATTTCCTTTATTAACAACGTGCAGAGATACTTAAGAGAGATCGGTGAGTCATCTTTATGTACCGGGCGTCCAGTTGGTTCCATACTTACCTATATCTTTGCAGGAGACTCCTTTACTTATTGTTTATCTGAATATGGGACCGATTGCATGGTTAGGGAAAAGGATAACCTATGAGGGCAATGCTTTTAAAACCACAAAGGCACTATTCAAGTTATCATGTCAGGTCACCAGGATGAGAAATCATCGACAGGTTATGGAAATCTCGTCCCAGTAGCATGGTCCATTCTGGTGATGGGCATATCATTGGCAGTAGTTATTGTGCTGTATGTTTGGTTCGGATACATAGGGCCTTCATTTTCAGAAGACGTTCTTATGGAACAACAGACTGATATGAGAGAACAGTATAATCTTCCCTCTCAAGAAACTATAACTGACCCAGGCGTTCTACAAACGCCTCCTTCATTACGTGCTGTGAACGGGCAGGATAATAGCTCAGTCTAAGGCCTAGCTTTAACAAGGGATTGAGACACTTTACGAATTTCATGCAATGGTGAAACGAAATCAGTGACCAAACATTCTATGCCCCCAAAATGCTTACCGTCAATACAATTATTTATGAATTTTATTTGAATAGTTCCTAAGTCTTTCTAACAGATCTAAGTACATTCCAATGAGTTCGATTCGTTGCTTCTCATTATTTAGGTCAACTGGTCCGCTTCTGAGAATTTTGAAATGTTCGGCCATCCTATCTTGAATCTCCTCTCCAAAGATATGAGACAAAAATGACGTATGATCGTGGAATTGTTCTACCGCATTGGTTACTTTGTGGTCGGATGCAGGCTTTGCAGTGGTTTCGTCGGCAGTCTGTTGTTTTCCGCAATTTATACAGATTATCGCGCCTCTGTACTGAATTTGAACGCCGTTACAATCTGCACAAGGTGCACTCAGTAAAGAGCCACCTTTTAGTAGATACGAAGCAGCATCTTTTATTTCGGATTTTGATTCATTATCTACATCACTTGTTCTACTAGAATCCATAGATTATTACCATATGTTATTTCTATCCCTTGAGGACTTGTAAGAACCCCATTGGGAACGAGTGCAACTAATAAGATGAACGGATATATAAATAACACAGGATAGATCAAAACTTCCAAAGAATCCAATATTCAAATCTGCGATAAGAAATCAGTCAATCAGGTTGAAATAACCAATATAAGCGTTAGTCGTGGTCTCGTAGCGGAATTATGACTGATGAGGAATTAGAAAGAGTCATTTCACTTATTGTGAATGAAAACGTGATACGGCGCATCCTCATGACATCCTACCGGTGTGATAAACTGAACGAACCTCATCGAACTAAAACTAAAGACTGTACACAAAATGTCAACCAGATAAGATTTTTCAATTAAGCTTAATGAATATAGTCCTAAAATCAAAATGAATTGATGTCACCAATCCAATTAGCAATCATGAAAGGTTGCAGTTCTGAATAGAACGTTTTTTAATCTTAAGAAGCCTATCTAAACATAACTAGCAATGGAAATAAACCAAGTTAGGGAACCTGAGGTGAATAGACCCATCATGATAGCAGCCATGCAGGATATGGGGAATGTAGGAAGTATCGTTATAGATTTTTTAAAGAAGAGCTTGAAGGCGATTCCATTTCGCTTCATATCTTCGAATTATCCGAACTACGTCATGGATAGAGGAGGTTACATTGAATTTAACCCCGAAAGATGGGATTACTGCTATGGAGAAAATATGATCCTCTTTGGCGGGGGATACGGGCAACCGCAGAGTACCGAAGAATTGGTTTATCTATGCAAAGATGTGATGGAAGTTGCCAAGAAATATTCTGCTCAGATAATCTATACGTGTGGGGCATTTCACTCTGAGTCCAATTTTGGAAAAAATCCAAGAACCTACGCGACTACAAACTCACAAGCCCTAACAGAGCAGATTACACGTCTGGGGATTTCTAAGACGGAAAGGCCGTCCTATATCACAGGATTTAATGGATCAATCCTTGGATTTTCGAAAATAAATGGAATCAAGGCAATTGGGCTCTATGCAGAGATCCAAGAGCCCCAAATTCCTCAGTATAGATCGGTCAAGAGTATAATCCAGGTTCTGGAAAAGCTGACATACCACAAAATAGATGGAATTAATGAATTAGATGTAATGGGAGAAGCCGTCGACAAGGAGATGGAAAGAATAAGAAGACAACAAACCGAAGATAGCAGTCCAAAGAAGTGAGAATATTCGTTTTAAATTTTCAGTGACTGCTAACCAACCAACTCCAGGCCACAAATGTCCTATTATCGTTCCCTTTTCCCTTCCACGAATTCTAAAAACTTCTCTTTAGCATCTAGATAATGCATCTGAACTGGTGGATGTTTAAAACAATATGCTGATACACTCTCTAATGGACCGGCAACATTCCTCTCCATTGCTAGCTTGACTCCCCTGATCGCATCCACCATGACTCCTGCACTGTTATAAGCGTCCACAACCTTTAGCTTCAAATCGAGTTCAATTGGGATTTTGCCAAAGTATTTGCCTCGAATCGACAAGTAACAGATCTTGTCATTGTTAAGAAATCCAACATAATCGGAAGGACCTATTCGCGTTGGAATAGGATAAGGCGACATTGCCTGCACAGCAGAAGTCTTGCTAATTCTCTTATCTTCTAGCCTATCTTCGTCGAGCATGTTATAAAAATCCATGTCTCCTCCCACGTTCAGTTGGTAAGTATCGTCAATTTTGACTCCTCTATCTACAAACAGCTTGACTAGGCTTTTGTGCACGACAGTTGCACCTAGTTGGCTCATTACATCGTCCCCAGCGCAAACCAGCCCTCTGCCCTCAAATGATTGCTGCCATTTGGCTGAAGAGGCGATAAAAACAGGAATAGCATTTATGAACGAAACCTTTCCCGTCTCTAAACATTGCTCAGCGTAGAATTGTGTAGCCAGTCTGCTTCCAACAGGAAGATAGTTCAAGAGTATTTCAGCTCCACTGTCCTTTAGAATGCCTGCCACATCAGAATCAGGAGCATCCGAGACTCTTACTTTTTCCAAGTAATGTTTACCAAGACCGTCCAGGACAGAACCTTTCTCTACTCTAACATCCAGCTTGTCTAGCCCATCAACGATTTTCGGGGTATTGTTGGGTTCTGCGTATATCGCCTCCGAAAGATCCTTGCCAACCTTCCCCTCTGTAACGTCAAATGCTGCAACAAATTCGATGTCACTGGGGTCAATTCCGCCTAGTGAATATGAGGTCAGGCCAATAGAGTCAAACCTATTTGCTGCATAGTAGTGAATTCCTTGAATAAGAGCGGAAGCACAGTTCCCGATCCCGGCAATAGCAACACGGACTTTTCTTGACATAGAATGTACCGGATCTGAAAGTATGGCTCACATATATAATATATGAAGCGGTAATGATAGATTAGTGAAAAATTCAAAAAGACGGTCGATTTCGAAGATCTGTTCTGCCAAATCGTGGTAGCGAAGATCAAATATATTCTCCGAAATGATCCAGGTACCCAAATTGAAAAACACTCCAAAATGTGTGTCCTTTCATCTTTCGGTACAGACGCATATTCATCGAACCGAATCTTCCGATAAGTTGGAAGCAGCGATTAAAACCATATTTCGGCTATCTACAACAACTGTAGAAAAGCAAAGTATTATCGTGGGAACGTCAAATAACTTAGACTCTCTCTCAATTATATACGAACAAGTTAGGTCGAGGGGATCTGTTTCGGTACTAAGAAGAATGCTAATTAACAATCTAGATGGGAATACTACATACTTTCTTTTGAACAAGCAAGCGGCAGCCGCTGGAGCGGTCGCCTTGGTTGACAGAGAGAGCGAGTCACCTCTGGGTGGGCTCAGAGTACGGGTTCAATGCCAACCGATACAACAGGTGATCGACTGGCTGACCTACCCATCAAATCCGGACCGACACCAAAAAGATCATGAATCGGACGAGCTCTGAATTGGATCAAGGCGATGCAGAAGGAAGGTGTACTACTGCGGTTTGTAGGCTACCCAGGCAAGAGTCATATTTACACGGCACTACTCTGCGGATAGATCCCAGTAGTTAGCGTCCTTGAACTCTGCCTTTGGTTTGCCTAATGCCTTCCATTCCTTAAATGACTTAGCGTATAATCTCACATTTTTTAGGCCAGCAAGTTTAAGTCCATAGTATACTAAACCCGACAAAGTGCCAACGCTGCCACAGTAAGTGACTAGTTCTGAATTTTCATGTATTCCTCTATTTTGCAAGAATCGTCTAATATCCTCACCTTTGCTCAAAACTTTCCCGTCTGCCCTAAGCATTGTATAAGGAAGATTCACTGCTTCTGGAATATGTTCAGAAAGAAAGTTAAGTCTCTCTCGAGAATCAATCAGTACTTTGTTTGAGGCCGCTTTTTCAACGTAGTCGAGGTCAGCGTATATCGATTGATTGATTCTCAGGGGATGAGATTGCCATTTGTAACTGTTTAATTTTTTCTCAGTGCGAAATCCCATGTTCTTCCACTGAGCGAACGTGACTTCCAAAATTGACGAATGTTGATGACCAACATATTGAAATGTCCATGCAACTCGTGCAGCCAAAGCACCAAACGTATCGTCATAGGTAACCACGGGTAGGTCCTGATTTACTCCAATGTCTTGCAACAATTCGATGTATTGTGCTGGGTTTTCCTTCTCCAAGATTTTAGCTAATGGCAGCGAAACTGCCCCTGGTATGTGTTCCCTGGCATATTCCTCTTCCTTCCGTACATCTACGACTCTTACATTCTTCTTTCTTATCATAATGGATAAAGTATTTACATCACAGACAGTATCGGGAATTGAATAGTATTCGTATTCTATACCCCTGCCTTTGCCCGAGAGTGTCTTGTTCTGTTTTCGACTATCCAGGGACAAAGCCTTTTTCGACGTCATACCAAACTATGCGGCACATTCACCTTTAGCCGTTCTTGCGGTAAACCGTGCATCACTCCCGTAATCCTGGTACGCTTCAGGGTGCTGATCTACGGGTGGAAGCTGCACAACGTCAGCTAAGGCTCCCTTTATATCTTCGACGTCGTGAACAGAGCCGATCGCTTTACCTCCCAATACTTTGTCTACCCAGTGGCGAAGTGTTTCACCTTCACCATGCTCCCTCCTATAGATTTCTATTATTTTGAGAATTGTATCGATAACCCGCTTTGCGGGAACACGCATTATGACGCGCCCTAATTCTCCTCTCTCTCCTGCTGAACCTCCAAACATCATAGTGTATGTCGGGGCCATTGCGCTGCCTATCCTAGAAGCACCACCAAAGAAGCCGATAGTTGCTATTTCATGTTGTCCGCATGAGTTTGGGCATCCACTAACTTTTATCGTACTATCAAGGAGCATATCGTCTGTATCTAGACCCAATTCAAGGAATTTGTACTGAATCTCTTTGGCCAGGCGATGCGAGTTAGTTATGGCCAAATTACAAGAAGTAGTCCCAGAACAGCCAACAGCTGATGTAATAGTCAAAGCTCCCGGGTTTGATAATCCCACTGATGCCAATCGATTGTAGAATTCACGTAAATCAGTGCCGTTTACGTATCTGATAGCGAAATTCTGTTGCGGAGTATTTCTAGCCGAACCTTCCATCGATAGTTCTTGGATAGTCCTGGCCAAAACTCGCAATTGGCTGGCGGTTACGTCACCAGCACCGAGAGTGATAAATACGGTGTAATATCCTGCCTGTTTTTGAGGGATTACATTGGAGTGAACCCATCTCTCATATGCACTAGTGTTAGACGAATCTAGCTCGCTATACATTCGCAGTCTAGTCCCGTTACGATTTTCCTTGGGCAAGTATTGCTCGTCTTCCTCGGCGGTCAAATTGAACATACTTTCCGTGCTGTGAGCAGTTGTCATCATGACAATAGACCTTTCTTTGAGCGCCATCTTTTGGAATTTTTCCCATCCCATTTCATTCACCAGGTACCGCATTCTATTTCTAGCCATATTTTCCCTGTTCCCATTCCTATCAAAGAGTCTAATGACTGCCATACATGTGGCCAAGAGCTTTTCTTCCGACGTGAACTCTTCTAGCAAATGACCTATAAAGGAAGCAGCACCTAAACCTCCTCCAAGATAAATCCTGAAGCCTCGTGAGCCATCTTTTGTCATTGGGACAAGACCGATATCTGCAATTCTAACCAGCCCATGCTTCTCACAGCATGCGAAGTTGATCTTAAATTTCCGAGGAAGGTTTTGGCACATTGGATTACGCAGGAAGAAGCGCGCTATTGCCTTAGAATAAGGCGTAGAATCAAATTCCTCATCCGGACAGACCCCCGCAAGGTGGCTACACATCACGTTTCTAACGGTATTACCACAGGCCTCTCGAGTCGTCAGGCCAACTTCGACCAATCCTCTCATCACCTCACTAACATCTTCAAGCTGAACCCAATGTAGCTGAATATTTTGTCTGGTAGATACATGTGCTGATCCGATCGAAAATGCTTCTGATAAGGACGCTAGCTTTTCTAGTTGTATTGGAAGTATTTCACCGCCGGGAATCTTAATTCTAACCATACTGTAATCCATTTGTAGACGTGAGCCATATGCGCCGTGTTGCAATCGAAATCTGCGAAAATCATCTTCAGACAGCTTACCAGTCCGGAATAACTTTACTTTCTCAGCAAAAATGTTAGTTTCCTCCTCTTTCCCCCATCTAGGGGTAGGACGGGGTTTAGGTATATTTTTTTGATGAGAATGACTGGAATTTTTTCTCGTTTTCAATTCAACTTTACTCCACGCAAAAACCATATATTGTTTGTGGAAGGGAAGTGAGAATGGAAGGAACTGCCTGTTCTGCGGCAAGAAATGATATCTTACTGAGCGTGCATACGATCCATCGTCCTGAAGATCTGTCTTGAAATCTGGCTTACATGATTTAATCAAATTGAACAAAAGCTAAACAGCTTACTAGTTTTCTATTAATCACTCTTACACTTATATTTCAAACATATTCTGATATGATGAAGAGGTTATGGGTAAGCGAAATCTCCCTAAGGAATTAAGGTATATCATAATTGCCGTCGTTATAGTGGCTCTTGTATGGGTAGCAATTAGAGTATCCTTTGGCGTGATAAACCCTTTTTATGTTGTAGCTAGTGAAAGCATGGTGCCGAGGCTGAATGTGGGAGACTTCGTGGTTGTGAGTCATAACATCCCTTTTGACGAACTAAATAGTGGTGACATTATAGTCTTTAAGGAACCGGTACCCGATGGGGAGCAAGCGGATGCTATCGTACATCGAGTTGACGAGATCTTGACGGATCCGAATGGCAACCCCGTAATTCTTACGAGGGGTGACGCTAATTCAGGTTCTATCCCTGGTATAGATTTCCCCATTTATGAATCAAATTACGTGGGGAAAGTAGTTATAGACATTCCAAAATTGGGCTTGGTAACCAAAGCAATAAGCCCACCAGTTAACTATATCATAATAGGCATAATACTTGTGATCCTATTCTTTCTATTTAAAAAGGGCAAAAATAAGGGGGCTGATTTCGGCAGTAAGTGAAAAAGATGTTAGAGAATACTTCTATGACTAACCTGATGTTGACTGTTGAGTTTAGTAACCTCAGTGCGATGGGTCTTTGCCTTAAAAATAATTATAATGGCAATTCTACGATCTTCGTGAGCATGCAACACCATAGAAGAGACTTTATTGAAATATTAAACGAAAAATAGAAACATGCTTGATAGCGAATTGAATAGCATTAGATGCGGCTGTAGATGTGTAAAATGTAAAGAAGCAAGATTGAAAAGTTTCCGTTTTAAAGCTTCTGACGGCTACGAGGATATCCATCACACTTGTTTAGCTTGTGGAACTCACTTCAACCATCTCGACGGTGAGACGTACATTAATTGCAAACTTTGCATACCACATTGAGTGTCTACTTCGATCTAAACCCGTCTGTTAGCTTTTTGTGGTAGACCGAATTGCAAATTCTGTCGGTTGCCTCAGGCGAAATCTCTCTAACTTTTTTGATTCTTTTTTTGTCATAGATGGTCGCAAGAAACCTGAAACAAATTTGACAAACCTCCTCCAACAATCAAACACCTATTGAAGTCCTTTTAGAAATCGGTACCGTGATTGACGCCCGACCTTGACGCTGCGAAGCATTAACGAATGGCATAGGAAATTCAGGAAGATTTGATTCAACAAAACTCTCGTTTCTGAACTCGTAAGTTTTTCCTTCGTATGTGCACTTAATCATGGATATGTCTTCGATATTTCCTACTTTTTCAATGGTCTTGTAATATTCCACAAGTCTACGAGGCTCATACACAGTTTGCCCTTTCCTAACATAACGCTTTTTCTTCATAAACTTGAACGCAAATATTGTATATCTTCGCTTGTAATAGCCAAACATGTTCTGGATCAAAATGCATCTTCGAATCTGATCTTGGGGTATATAGAGAGCATCTCCTGTTCCTGACTTGGCTTCTATAGACAACAAAACCGACTTTTTGTTATTAACTGCGACAATGTCAGGAAGCCCGGCGCTTGATCCACCAAGCCTTCTAGCACACCAGTCTCCAATATTGAGACGTTGTACTAAGGAATGCTCGTAACTGTATCCTCTACTTCTACGAAAGCTGCTCAATCTCAATCAATAACCTGCCCTTATGTAAATCAGATTCAAGCATAATCTTGTCGGTATCAAATCGGAAGAAACCAGGCTGTCTGTAATATACTTTACCATTATCATATGCTAGAATTCTCTCCAGTTTATATCGATATGTCAGTACTTGAAAGTTATCAAGTCAGAAGTTGTAGGCCATATTTTGAGTATCTAAAATATTGTTTTCCCTCCAGTCTTCACGCTCTAGATCTCATTCGCAATATTGAATCTGCCTGGCTTGGCACTCGTTTTTCCTTAAACTCAATAAGGTAACCAGCCATCCTATTTCTTCAAAAAAAGACCAAAAGAATACTTCCAGGTTATGAAACACTTATCGGAATTCTAGTTCCCGTGAGCTGGATAATTCCGCAAGGTAAGGGGATTATCAGTCGTAGATAGATCCCGGTCAAGTACAATAGGGCTCTAGATTAGGCCAGGATCTTGGTATACCTTTAACACTTATAAGTAATCCCGTACTACTTCGACGACCATTACAGAGTTGGAGTTTAAGGCCATCACTTCTGACGATATGTACAAGATTGAGGAGAATGCTGAAACGAATTTTGGTGTACGTAGAATGTATATGATGGAGAATGCCGGGCATGGACTTGCCGACTTTATTGAATTCAAGATGAATGAAATGAATACTAAAATCGCCGATAAGAGAATTGTTGCTATATGCGGTGGAGGCAATAATGGCGGCGATGCCATGGTCTGTATGAGGCATCTTTCCTATAACCCTGAAGCGAAATACACAGTCTTGTTATTAACTGACCCCCATAATCTTCGAACTGAGGAAGCCAGAGCGAATTGGACTATTCTCCGGAAATTAAAATCTGTAGATTCGTTTTGGAGTAATCAGATTGACCGGATTAAAGATAGGATTCTTGACTCTGACATAATAATAGATGGCATTCTAGGAACAGGAGTAAGCGGTAGCATAAGGGAACCTTATTGTTCTGCGATAGATTATATCAATAAATCGAATGCATTCATTTTCTCTGTAGATATACCCTCGGGCCTTGATCCAAATACCGGCATCGTTCGTGATAAGGCTGTAAGAGCAAATGCAACTGTCACATTTCACAGAATTAAGAAGGGGCTATTGAATAGTGAAAAATATTCTGGTCAGGTTCACCTCGAACATATTGGAATTCCAAGAGAGGCAGAAGAGGGAATATTGGTGAATGAAGCATGACTGAGGGAATATATCAACTTAAAGTCGGGAATATGGCAAACTTCACCTATATCATCTCCGACATTCAGACTCATCTTGCTGCCATTGTAGATCCTTCATGGGATCTCCAAGTCGTATTCGAATTACTCACCAAGAAAAAACTGAAGGCAAAGCACATCATAAACACTCATTCACATTTTGATCATGTACTTGGAAATGAAGAAGCCGCGAAAGTGACTGGGGCAACTATCATTCAGCACTCCTACTCTCAGCTTCACAAAGATGTTTCTGTGGCAGAGAACGACGTGATATCGATTGGAGCTCTTAATCTTCGAGTTCTACATACCCCAGGTCATTCCGAAGATAGTATTTGTCTCATCATCGATAAAGAAGCCGTATTCACTGGAGATACTCTCTTCGTTGGTGGTGTAGGGAGAATTGATTTGCCAGGAGGGAACGTAAAGGAGATGTATCTAAGTTTGTATACAAAAGTTTCGGCTTTGGAAGATCAGCTTACGGTTTATCCTGGGCATGATTATGGGGCCTTTCCATTTTCGACGATCGGAAAGGAAAAACAATCAAATTTTGCATTACAGGCAAAATCGGAAGGGGAATTTCTAGCTTTAATGGGCGCTGGTTGAGGCCAATTTGAAATATGATGGGATAGAATATGCAGACCTCAGTTCCGTCGGCCAAGATCCGCCTTTTAAAATCTCTTTGTCGGCTGACAATCCCTTATTTGTATTAGTAATATCATACACTTATACAAGTCTAATACCTGGAATTACGGCAGCTGGCCAGAATGAAGATCTTATAAAATATACTTCTCCTGCTGACGCAGAATTCTTGAATTACGGCCACTGTAAATGTTTGGATTCAGTTCCTGTTACTCCAGATGGAATGCCCACTCCAGCGATTATCACAAAGACCGCATTAGATCTATCTAATATTCCCTTCCTTATTGTCAACGCTGGGTCGATAATTAAACCGCAAGTCCCCTATATTTCATTTGAAATGAACCCAGGAAACGATATACGAACGGGGAATGCGGTAGATGAAATTCATGTTAAAAAGGCTTTAAAGTATGGGGAAGCTTTTGGTCGCGAACTGGCTAAACTTAGTAAGATGATTATTATCGGTGAAAGTATCCCAGGAGGAACTACTACTGCCCTTGGTGTACTTGTTGCGCTTGGAATCGATGCCTGGTCGAAGGTGAGCAGTAGTCTCACGAAGAATCCTCACTCTTTAAAGAATAAAGTAGTAAAGGAAGGGATGGCTAAAGCAGGCATTCCTTTTGGTTGTTTTAAAAATGATCCTGTGAGGGCAATAGCTGCCATTGGGGATCCGATGATCCCAGTTGTGAGTGGGCTTGCATGTGGTATCAGTGAATCAGGAAGCAATGTTATGCTAGCTGGAGGGACACAGATGACAGCTGTTATTGCGACAATAAATGCAATGAACAGATCGCTGGGAAATATTTGCATTGGAACTACTTGCTATGTTACGGATGATCCTTATTCAGACATTCGGGGTATCGCTAATGAAATTTGCCCTAATTTCCCAATTTGTGCTGTTGATCTTCACTTTGAAGAATCAGGGAAACCAGGCCTAAATGCATTTGCCAACGGATTCGTAAAAGATGGAGCAGGAGCTGGAGGTGCATCCATTCTTGCAATGCTAAAGAGTAGAGCATCGCTCACAGGTACTTCGATACTAAGATCCATAGAAACCGAATATGATAAGCTCCTCCGAAGACAACAGAAGATGTGATCTTGTAGTGGTATACCAATCTCAATTCTAACAATATCAGGATAGGCATTATATATAGAAACTCTGAAGGCTAAAATAGAACATGTCTAGAAAAACCAAGAGACGTGGCGGCCAGCCTACTCGCGTGACAGGAAAGGAATTATCAGAGGTAGAGGAGGTTACTGTAATGTTGGATGTTCTCATTGAAGAACTACAGCGAAAGGGCATAGTTAACAAAAAAGAATATAATAGATTGGTTGCAATGCGTCTGCACGAATTTTCCAAAGCTAATGCCTTTGAAGAATTAGAGGAGGAATTATGAATAGATGTCTCGTACCATTATCACAAAGTAACGATAGTGTAATCAAGAAATAGCGCCGGGAGAGGGATTCGAACCCTCGTGACCCCAAGAGATCACAAGCTGGCTGGATATTTCGCAATTTCCAGGCTTGCGCCCTACCAGGCTAGGCGACCCCGGCCTGATGTAATAACCATAGTCACCATTCGGCTACGAATTACAACCTTCCACCAACTTATGTATTTATCCGCGAATAAGTGGTCGAGTGTGATAACACCATAAGGCAAATATTTCTTGTTCAGCCTAACTAGGCTTAGGATTGAGATTTTTGTTATAAAAGGCAGTATAACCCAATTCTACTCTAGCTACCTTTCTTTTGCTGATCCAAATTTGTTGTTTTCCACGATTTAGGATATGATCCTGGTTTCATAATTATTCTTTTGATATTAACGGCGATGCCTTTTACATTGGATTCAATCTCTTCCCTTGTCATTGCAACTTCACCAAATCCTACGATCTCTCCTTTCAAAGAAAAAATACCCACAAAGCTTCCCACCTTAAGGGCATTGGATACAGACACTATACCTGGGATTGCCAGCTGAGCGCCGTGACATAAGGCATCAATTGCAGTATCTCTGACCACAACAGTCTCCACATTGCCCACGCAATATTCAATTGGCTTAATCAATTTCCTTAACTTTGTATCGTCTTCATCGCTCCTGTACAATTCCATAGCATCAGCTAAATCATGCATCCTAACCAGGCCGTCCTTCCTTTCTGACAGATTGCTTACCTGCGTCCGTCGGAGCTCCACCATAGTAGCTCCTGCCCCAATAATTTCTCCTATATCATATACAATCTTTCTTATGTAGGTACCTGACTGAGATAAAATACGCATCAATATAAGACGGTCGTATCTTTCCAGCTTTTCGATTTCATAGACCGTCCTAATTCGAGTCGCCCTTTTGACCGACGATCTTTGTGGTGGTCTTTGATATATATCTCCGACAAATTGGCTTATCACGGTATCTAACTTACCATCATTAATGTGTTCGTGGAGCCTTGCCAATGCGTAATATTCTTTGGGACCAAAGAGCAGTATAGGAAGGGCCTTTGTGCCTTCACCTAGTCCAATGGGAAGAAGTCCAGTAGCGGCAGGATCCAATGTCCCACTATGCCCTGCCTTACTGATTCCTATGATTCTTTTCACCCATGCGACGACCTCATGGGAAGTGGGACCTGGAGGTTTATCAAGCAAAATTAGGCCATAATCTAGCAAAGAGCTAATAGGTCTGCTAGATGGATAATATCCATATTTTTCGTTAGTAACATCATCATCCAGTTTGACCAAGTTGCTAAAAGGAGAAGATGTCAATAGTTGCTCAAGCTACACATTGAGAGTTTCAGATATATAATCGAAGAACCTTGATGGATAGACTCTTGACCTTCTCTCCATCTAACCGAATGCAGTATCATAAGTTTGAATGACAGATAACTGAGTGAGTCAGATTGTCTAGTTTCACTTGACCCAAGAATTTTATACTAGAAAGACATAACAACACTTAATGTGATGAGAAATAGGCATCGAAGTAGAGGGGAGATTATAGCATCTATCCTTCAGGCAGTTAATGGAAATAGTCTTAGGCAAACAGAAATACTTTATCGTACATATCTATCACATAATCTACTGAAAGAATACCTGGTTCTTTTGCTCGAAAATGAATTAATAGAATATACAGCGGGAGAACGAACGTTCAAAACTACTGGAAAAGGGATGAGATATCTTCAGATGCATGCCCAGTTGGGTCAGCTCATAGTAAAAAACAATAGTAAGTTTACGCTGTCTGATCCCAGCCCTGTGTGGGGACAGCTTTAGTAGTTAAGTCGTCTAGTACGCATGCAACTTGTGGGAAAGCCCAATAACGATACGGAATATCGAGATTGGTGGGTAGACTATCTAAACATCAATTCAAAGAAATAACACTGTACCACCAAGCATTATTGCCTAACATGAGAATATTAGTCTAGCAAAAATAGTGAAGCGGCAGGAGACCGGTTCTAAGCTTTTGCTTGCTGTAACCTTTTATCCACATTATCCCAGTTTACAACGTTCCACCAAGCAGAAACGTAGTCAGGTCTTTTATTTTGATATTTGAGATAGTATGCATGCTCCCAAACATCGCACCCTAGTAGAGGGTCTAATCCTTCAGTGCTTGGGCTTGTTTGATTAGGCATTGCCTTATAATCTACTTTCTTTGTGGATGGATTATAGACCAGCCATCCCCAACCACTCCCTTGGATCGCTACAGTGTTTGAAGAGAATTTCTCCTTAAACCCTGAAAAATTTCCAAACGATGAATTTATTGCATCAGCGACTGCACCTCCTGGCTCTCCACCACCATTTGGTTTCATATTATTCCAAAATATTCGATGATTATCGAATCCCCCTCCGTTGAAATTAATTGCGCCTTTTTGAGCAGGCGGAGCTTGATCCAAATTTGATAATATTTCTATGATGTCCCTTTTTTGAATTTCAGGAGGACATTGTTCAAGCGCCGCATTTAATTTGTCTGTATAAGTTTGATGGTGTTTCGTATGATGGATCTCCATAGTTCTTGCATCAATATGTGGTTCAAGCGCATCGTAACTATATGGGACCGGTGGCAATTCATATTTTTTCATACATTTTAAAGTAACTCTTTTACTATTAACTGTTCTGTTAACATATCCTGATCAGAAGTCGTATCGAATTGAATGAGATGACAGTCAGAAGGTCATTTGTTCTTAGATAGGTATCGACTATACTAAGTAATTAGAATTAAACTAGTTAATTAGAATAAGTCTACACTGAACAAAAAATAAAAAATTAAGGGGGTCAAATGACATAATTATCCCACTGCATTTCGTCTATAGCAAAATTGGCCCGGCCGAAATCTAAGTATGCGTCAGGATTTATTGGGAAACGTATTTATTAAAATCTGTAGCATGAGGGTTGAATAACGATTGCCAATAAATGATGATTTATTACGTGCTAGGAAGAAGGTGTCTGCAACTCGACCAAAGTTTGTAAGGCAAGAGAGTTGGAGATATATCAGGCTTGCAGAAAATTGGAGGAAGCCAAAGGGTATTGATAATAAGATGAGAAAACAGGTATCTGGAGTCCCGCCGCTCGTCAAAGTGGGATACAGAGGCCCTAAGAAAGCCAGAGGTCTACATCCTTCTGGATATAATGACAGGTTAATCCATAACATCAGAGATCTGGAAAAACTGGATCCCAAAGTTGATGCTGCAAGGATAGGTCACACTGTAGGCCGTCGGAAACGAATAGATATTGTGAGTAAGGCCACCACATTAGGCATCAAAGTTCTTAATAAGGGTAATATAACGCAGGAGAGTATTCAAAAGGATAAGAAAGAGGAGTAAACCTAGATGGTAGTTAATATTCGAAAGAAGCGAGAACTCGTCGCACGGATTTTGGGGGTAGGGGTGAATAGAGTTAGATTTGAACCAGATAAGCTTGAAGATGTGGCTGACTCTATTACAAGAGAAAATCTGAGGGCGCTAGTCAAAAATGGGGCTATCTGGACCGCTAGACGGCGGGGAACTTCTAGGTACAGGGCTAAACTAAAGCATCTTACACGAAAAAAGCGTGGAATAGGAAAAGGGTCTAAGAAGGGCAAAAAAACCGCCAGAGTAGGAAAGAAAGAGATTTACGTTACAAAAATCAGAGGCATGCGATATTACTTAAAGGTTCTAAAGGATCGGAACGACATAGATAGAGAAACTTATTGGTCGCTCTATAAGAAAGCCAATGGTGGACAAGTTAGAACGTTAGCGCATTTGCGAGATTTGGTAAAAGCGTCTAAGGCTAGATAAGTAAAAAGAATTCTCTCTCTCAGTGTGGCAAATGCTTTTCCAGTATAATAATGGATAACCGATTCCAATTCGCCTCGAACTTCAAGCAACAGATTACCTTTACATTTCCGTTTACAGACTCAAATAGTATTCGTGTGTAGCAACAGAAGATGTTTAGACAAATTTGCATTTTTAAGCATATTCTCCCGCCAAGAATTGAAAGAAGTGGCGAGTTCGCAGATTAATCTGATCACTCCCAGTGAATAAGATATTACTAAAGTTAATGTACACCCATAATGTTTGTCAACCTTTGATGAATCCAAGAATAAAACCCGCGGCTAAGCTGCCCACCAGAGGAATTCCGAAGGCTGCCATTATGGAAGAAATACTTTGTTCGGTGCCTGGGAGTTTCGTGTTGCTGACGTTGCCCATCAGACCTGTACCCGCATCTTGTATTTTACTCCAATCAACTGAAACGTATTGTTGATACCCAAGGGCAACAACGGCAACTATCATCAATCCAGCGATAATAAGGACGATCTTGATTACCTTTTTTATTGCGTATCCCGCAAGAAATCCGGCTATGCCTCCTACTGCGATTGGGGTAGCACTAGAAGCTAGAGAACTTAGATCCATACTCATTCTGTTTGCCTGTTATTAAACAGGCTAAATATCTATATGGGGTCTGATAGTTTGTATCATAACGTTGTCCCTATAAAATTCGCTCCTTCCTTGTTCATGGATTTTAGGGGAGGAATTGTAATTGCAAGAACATCTACGCGACACATATCATTATGTCCCAGTAGAGTGAGACGCCCTTCTAGTATCAAACGGGAACTACTCAGAGGTTAGAGATCAATAGTGCAAGGGCATAAGCCAATTAATGCAGCCTTCGAAAAAGGGAACGATATCTTTTCGCACCATCTGCGTCGGTATACGTTCCTTTATCATAGAAACAATATTCAAAGCCATTTTCCCGTAACATACGAATTATCTCTGAGGGTATAGGTTGTATGTGCCCCAAAATCAAATCCATGTGAAATTGATCTGGTTTGAGTTCAGCTTCGAACCCATGCCTGGCCATCATGTACAAGATTCCAGCTAATAAAGTAGGAGTTGATTTATCATCTGATTTATTCACGTGATGATTCAACGTCTACTTATTCAATCTCCAGCCAAACTATTAGGCTGGACATAATTCTCTAATTCGCGAGATGTGTGCATTGGAGGGGAACAGACAAAGTCCTTGCAAACATAGGCTCGGGTTGAGCTATTAGATTGTGAACCTCTAGGTTCCAACTTTCCTTTGAAGAATGGTAGTAGTTCCAGTTGGCCAAAGTCCGTATTCGACCTTACGTACGCAAAAATACCGTTGGGAATATAAGCCTTATTTAGAAGCGTCAGCATACGGCTAAAAGTGTCATCGCCTAATTCCTTTCCCCGAACCACCGTGAATTCGGTCGGCCTTTTCACGTACATATATAATGAGATAAGGAAATGCCCGAAACCGAATGGGTTATCTCTGGCACTAGAAGAAATAGACCTAAAAATGTCCTCCGATTTTTTCAGATAATCATTATTTTGAGCAAAATGATATAGTCTCATTAAATTCATTGCTGCGACAGAGTTACCACTAGGAATCGCAAGGTCGTAATAATTTTTAGTTCTTATTATGAGTGCCTCATGGTCATCCGATGTGAAAAAAAAACCATCATTTCCCTGTTTATCCCAGAAATGATCTATCATAAAATCTGAATGTCTGATAGCGGAATTGATATAACGTGGGATAGGAAGGACTTCGAATAGATCAATTAATGAATTCACATAGAAAGCATAGTCATCAAGATAACCATTCAATTTGGCTTGGCCGTTTTTGAAAACCCTACGAAGTCTGCCATCCGGCGACGCCATTCTGCTTTCAATAAAATCCGCGGCTTTAACAGCTGCTTTTAGATAAGTCTCTTCTGAAGTAACTCGATATGCCTTTACTAGTGCAGAGATCATTAGTGAATTCCATGAGGTAATTGCCTTGTCATCCTTTCCTGGATGCACACGACGTTTTCTTGCTTCCAATAATTGTACCTCAGACCTTCTAATGAGATCGTTTATAACCTGAACAGGTTTGTCGAATTTTTGTGAAAGAAACAGCTGATTATTTTGGCTATTTAGAATGTTTTTACCCTCAAAATTCCCTCCTTCAGTAACGCCATAGTATAAACAAAATATTTCAGCGTCCGCCTTGTCATCCAAAATTTCCAGAATTTCTCTTTTTGTCCATAGATAGTACTTTCCTTCCTCTCCCTCAGAATCAGCATCCTCAGCAGAATAAAAAAAGCCACCATCCTCTGCGGTCATCTCGCGGAGAACGTACCTAATGCTTTTATTCAAAACTTCAATATACTTCTCATCTCGGGTCACCTGATAAATTTCCGAGAAGAGTTGGATGAGTAATGCGTTGTCGTAGAGCATTTTTTCAAAGTGAGGAACTAGCCATTTTTGGTCTGTAGAATATCTAGCAAACCCTCCCCCGAGATGATCGTGGATACCTCCTGATGCCATCTTATCAGCAGTGAATAAGACGAAGTCCCTGAATTTGGAAATCTTCGACAAATCATAATATCGTAACATAAACATAAGATTGGACGGGTTTGGAAACTTGGGAGCTTGTCCAAATCCGCCATATGTTGAATCACCAAAATGCAAGAGGCTAACTGCAGCTTCATCCAGTATAGAGCGTTCAGGTTCTACCTGAAGTGGACGACTACCAGAAATATCATCTGCAGCACCTGATAGTGCATTCATGAATTCAGAGCTAGCGCTAAGTACCTCCTTCTTATTGTTAACATATGTATCGGCAAGCTGTTTAAGGATAGACATAAAGCCCGGCATTCCATATCTAGAATTCTTTGGGAAGTATGTTCCGATATAGAATGGCTTCTTATCAGGCGTCAAGAAGACAGATAGTGGCCATCCCCCAGTGCCTGCCGCTAGTTGGCATACACGTTGATAGACATCGTCGATGTCAGCTCTTTCTTCTCTGTCTACTTTAATATTTACAAAATTTTCATTCATAATTTTTGCAATCTCTTCATCTTCAAACGATTCGTGTGCCATAACATGACACCAATGACATGAACTGTAACCGATGCTCAAGAATATTGGTTTATCTTCGACTTTTGCCTTCTCAAGTGCTTTCTCGCCCCAAGAATACCAATCTACTGGATTGTAAGCATGCTGCAAAAGATAGGGGCTGGTTTCGTTAATCAACCTATTGGCATTTCTATTATGCTTCTTAATGTGATTGTCATCCATGGAATGAGAGCAAAATGTCTTTGATATTATATAAATACTAGCAGAGATGCCTCCGAGCAGAGTTTACCTCATGATTATCAATGACCTTGAACCTTCAATCTCTTATTTAAATAGGCCTGAATATCTCTGGTCTGATCATATTCCAATTAGGTAAATAGAAAAAGGTTACCGAAAATCGTATGTCGCCAAACGCTAACTTCGATTCGGGATGATGATTCTTGTACAGAGGTATGAAATGATCAGCGCCCTTTCCAATTGGGGGATGCAACGCAGCAACTACTGGGTCGCCTCTGGCATCAGACGCGGCTGCAATAAGTCGAAGTATTTCGTGCCCTTTTACCCTTGGTATCCTTCTTGATGATTTCACCTGTATAAGCCATTTTTTTTGTTCTTTCTTAGAGTCTATCCCTGCAACTATGTCGGCAGGCCCTCGACTGTTCTTTGACAGACAAACCCGCCAACCAATTAATCTCATGTATAAAGCCACTATGTACTCTGCTTCTCTGCCAAATGTTCCAATCGAATAAGATAGTCTCAATCCCCAAGAGGGATAAGGTCCTCAGGTCAGCTTTAACTGTTGTTGTGAAAACTCTCTGATCCGATTATGAAAAGTCTCTTCTGGATGCCTATCAATTGCAGACGATTTGGGATTATTCGTTTGACATGGTATCTTGCTAAACACTTACTGAAGAATATGAATATATTTCCATTTGTAATGAAATTTCTTAATGATCACAAAGAATACTGATCCATATAAGTTAAAGAAGTGCGTGTCTTGCAAAAACTCAATTCCACTAAATACTAAATATTTTACTATGTCACTATCGCTTCAACATTTTTGTCTCGGATGTGCTGATAGAGAAATTCCTAAACTAATTCAGAATCTACAGCAGGACCTTCGTAAGATAAAGGAAGAATTGAAGTATAATTAAATCAAATGGATTACTCAGGTTTACCCTTGTATGGAATATAGGGAGTCATATGCCCATAAAAGCTGACTATTTTGATCCAGAATTGACAATTAATAGTGGGCAGATGTTTTTGTGGCAAAAGAAAAGGGATGCATGGTATGGAATTCACACCGATCGTGTGTTGAAACTTTCTTATGAAAGACAAGATAATAATCAGGATAGGAGCCGCATAAGTTATGAATCGTATCCTCAGGATCACGGATGGGAAAAGAAGCTATTTCGAATGGATGACGACATTGACAAAATACTAAACACTATTTCATTTGATCCACTCGTACGCAGCTCTATAATGACATTTCGTGGCCTTAGAGTCATGAGACAGGATCCTATTCAATGTATGTTTTCGTTCCTATGTGCTAGTAATATTAATATTCAGCGGATTCGCACAGTACTTTTTAATTTATGCCGGCAGTTCGGAAAACAAATGACCGTTAAGGGGGACCAATTCTTTACATTTCCAAGACCAAGAGATCTACATGAAGCGAACATATCCGAATTAGTTGCTTGTGGTGTGGGCTACAGGGCGAAGTCGATCAAGATGCTTGCAACAAAAATATTTAATGGAGAGATCGTTCCTGACGAGATCCGTCACATGAGCTACGAAGACGCAAAACGAGCTCTGCTAGATATACATGGAATAGGCAACAAGACTGCTGATTGCATACTGCTATTTTCACTTGAAAAATTGGAAGCATTTCCTATAGACACTTGGATAGCGAGAATAATATCTCAGAATTATATATTTCCTATCAATGAAAAACAATTTGGAACTAACAGCCATGAGCATCATCTGAGTTCTAGGCGGTATCTGTATTTGTCTAATTATATGAGGATGCATTTTGGTATTTATGCAGGCTATGCCCAGCAATATCTATACTATTACGGTAGACATATCGCTGGAAGAAAGTGGTAAGGGATCTGACCTAGGGGAAATTTCACGTAACCTTGAATGCTAAAAATATGTTCAGGTGGTGTTAACTGTAGGGGTCAAACGCCTATCCTACTCGAGTGTTAAGTGAATCCTAAACTCTGAGCCACTGGGGCATCTAGTGTAGTTATTGAATGAAGTTCTCGATCTTTTATATTGCAATTCATATACAAGAGGATAGAAGAGTATAACCCCATGGACACAAAAAATGAATCCCATTCAAACTTGTTAGGTAGCTATACTAAAGAAGAGACCAAGGGACGGTATCTGTACGGAGATTATACACCGTTGGAAGAGAAGAAGAATATTATCCATGTGTTGAAGGACTTTGTGTCTACTTCTGCAAATATAATTGAAATTCACAAAAAAGTAGGCACCCTTCGGTTCGTTTTGGAGAATATTGATCTTTTTCAAGACGAGATTATAAGAAAGATTGGGAGCTTGCAAATTTCAGTAGAAGCGTCGCTAGACGTATTTCATTCCAAGTATCACGAGAAAATTGTGAGTTCCCCCGACGTTAAGAAAGAAGCCGAGTCTTCCTTTTTTAGAATGAGAGCTCCTTTAATTAACTCAATAGGGGATATCGAAAAGCAATTTACAAAGTACACCAATGAATATAGAGAAGAAATACAAGAAAGGATTATTGGTTCGTATAGTAATGCCATTACCCTACTTCAGCTCTGGCTTTCGAAGGACAGCTATAATCTTCCTGATACTATCTTAGGAAGGCGAAATAAGGTACTGACGGCAAAAATAGACAGGGATCCTTATTCGTATAATATTACGTCTTCGAATGAGATCATCGGCGTCAACTACACTGGTTCCTCTAGTTCTGCAGATGCCAATGTTGACGGTCTCGAAAGGCTTCCAGCATCTACATTTTCGTACCACTTCACGATTGACTCCAAGTTTTCTGAGTTCTGGAAACATCGAAGAAAAGTATCTGATCTAGGAGTAGACGATCTTTTGATCCCAATCGGGTTCAAGAAATCAATATCAGAAAAACTACGACGGTCCCTCAGGCTCGGATCAAACCAAGAAGACCATCAAGACTCCTCTGAGAGAGAGATCGAGTATATCCATGCTAGTAGTCTATACATCACCTACGTCAAAATGGATACTGGCAAGACGTTGGCTGTGAAGCTCTCAGGAGATCCTTCAAGAAGCGACGAAAAATCAATCGAGCTCGAGTATGAGTTGTCTGACTTGCAACCGCAAGAAAACAACGCTAGTAGCAATAACAGTATTACCACAATAGCGTACTACAATGGGCTCAAATCGGAGGGCAGATTGCCAAGACTCAATTACGTTGACAGGGAGGAACGAAGGAAAATAGATCTCGCTCAGAAAGAATTTCAACAGGCGACAGACATCCTCAGAATTGTAATGATGGGAAAAATGTTAGCAGATAAAATAAATGAAATCTCGAATACGTCTGCAGTATCACATCACATGAAACTAGACTCAATTAGAGTAGGTGATAAGGAAGCGATAATGAGCTCAAGTAATTTAAGCAAGACGCTACTATATTACGAAGACATTGTAATGTCTTTTCTTGAGCTTGTTGCGGTGGGATTTTCGCCTTTGATCCAACATATGTCCGAGAAGAGCCCAATAAAGGGAGAATTAATTTTGAGGTACGAAACTGATGAAAAGGTAAGAACGGAGTATGTACTCAGAACCGAGGAGCTGAGTGCACCTTTGTCAGATGACGAAGGTCGAAGATTGTTAGAAAGACTCAAACTTTAGTTCATATTTTATAATTTAGTATCGCTATCTATTTTAAAAGAAAATAGTGTATGCCTGATAGCTCGTGTAGCGAATTATGCTAACCGAAGCTACAAACTTTAGTTAGCAACTATTTTCAAAAACTGATTATACTCCGTTATCAATTTCTTGCGATCGATCCATTCACAAAGGTCCGGTAAATCTTTAGAGCATCAGTTTCGCTTGTTGCTCCCACAATGGTAGCAGCTCCACTGGTGAGGATACTGATTGATACATTTCCCTCGACCCCACTGCCTGAGGCGGTAATCCCTAAATTTCCACGAGACGTCACATCGTACCCAAGATGCTCGGCATTTTTTATTATCATAGAGAGACTAATGGAAGAGAGTCCAAACGGTGCTACTGTATAAGTTCTCTTACCCCTATCTCGCCCACATAACTCTTCTACAAATAATTGATCCCCTGCAACTACTTTAGCCTGGAGAGACTTTGAGATATTAGCAGCTGGGCCACATGATGGACAAGCTTCTTGTCGTAATATTTGTACCTTTTCCATCGTCAATTCGTTCAGATCTATATACAGGAGCTTATCAACTAACGATGGCCTTTGACCGGTGATTATTTTAACGGCTTCAGACACTTGTGTTCCTGCAACTAAGTATAGTATCGATGGATGAACACCTTCTGTACTACAAGTAGGCATGTCTTCCTCTTCTAATTGAGGGAACATACACCTCAGACATGCTGACTCGCCAGGAAGAATCGTACACACAGAACCAAGCATCCCCAAAGCTCCAGCATATATGAACGGTATTTTTTGCTTTATACATGCATCATTCAACGCGTATCTCGCATCTACGCTGTCAAGCGCATCAATAACTATGTCTGCACCCTCCACTAGGCTTTCTGCGTTATATTTGGTAACGGAGATTGGTATTGCCTCAATTTTGGCAGTTAGATTTAATCTCTGCAGGCGCTCAGCAGCTACCTCTACCTTAACTTTACCGATATCGTCCTCTCTATACAAATGCTGTCTGTGAAGATTAGAAATTTCGATAACATCCCTGTCTATTATTCTGAGTTTACCCACACCCATAGCGCTGAGCATAGTAGTGACAGGATTGCCTATTCCCCCGACGCCGACTACGCACACGGTAGCCTTTCGTAGTTTTTCCATGCCAGTGAAACCTATTTCTTCGAGCATGATCTGCCTTGAATAGCGCTGCATGTCCTTCCCAGAAAACTGCTCATCATCTTCCTGTTCTCCCCCGCCTGCGACTGCAGGAAGAATGTAGATAGTATCATCTTTGTTCAGTGAGGTGGACATGCCATCGCTACTGAATCTTATGTTTTTTCCATTTAGGTAGATATTGATCAGTGACCTTGGCTTACCATTGAAATCAAATACTCTCCTCTTGAAATCTTCGCCCATTGTCTCTGACGCCTTTTGAAATGCGTCACTCAAACTTTCAGCATCGATGGGTAATTTACGTTCTCCTCCCCCTTTGTTTAGGACTGACGGAATTATAAATTCAATCTGAACCATACTCTCGGTATCAGCTCCACTCATCTCATCAGCGCCGATACTACCTGTATATCTGGCTTTACAGCATCTAGTTTTGGAAGTACGTCCACAATTGCTTCGGTCGCTTTAAGTCCGTTACCTGTAACATAGCACACAATATTTTCGTCCTTATCAATTCTGCCATCCTGAACCAACTTTTTAAGTGCCGCTACAGATACGCCTCCAGCCGGTTCTGTAAAGATTCCCTCTGTCTTTGCAAGAGACAGAATACCATCTACAATCTCTTCGTCTGTGACCTCCTCTGCAATACCGTTATACTGAGCGAGACGTTTAAGTACATACAATCCATCGCCAGGATCGCCGATCGCCAGACTTTTAGCTATCGTTTCAGGCTTCTCTATTGGCCTGACTTCATTGCTTTTGTTTTTAAATGCGTCGACTATCGGTGCGCAACCATGTGGCTGAGCTGCAATAATTTTCATTTTTGACACATTATCTACCAACCCCAAGTTTTCTAGTTCCTCAAATCCCTTACAAATTGCATTTAGCATAGCCCCACTACCTACCGGAATTATAAGAGTGTCTGGAACTTGCCAACCTAATTGTTCTGCAACCTCGAAGGCGAGCGTCTTTGAACCTTCAACATAATATGGACGCATATTGATATTGACTACTCCAATACCTTTGGAATCACCTATTACAGATGCAACTCTGTTGGCGTCATCATAGGTTCCGTCTACTGCAACAAATTCTGCACCATATGATAATGCTTGAGAGATTTTTACTCTCCCAATATCGGAAGGTGCAAAAATAAAGCATGGCAACTTAGCCTTGGCAGCATGCGCGGCTGTTGCAGAAGCTAGATTGCCAGTAGATGCACAACCGACTGCACTTAACCGAATTTCTTTCGCTTTAGATACCGCAACGCCAGCCGGTCTATCTTTGAATGAATATGTGGGATTGACAGAATCATTCTTTATGAATATATTTTTCAAGCTCCCAATTTCCTCTCCTAGCCTATCTGCTACTTGAAGCGGAGTGAATCCCGCGCCTAGACTAATAATATTACTTTTGTTTGCAATCGGCAAGAGTTCAAAATATCGCCAATACGACTTTTCCTGCCTCTTTGAAAATAGATCCCTTGTTAGGTCAGAAGGGATCTCGTACTCAACATCTATAGGGCCAAAACAATCTTCGCAGATATATCTAAAACTTGGCTCATATTCTCTGCTACATTCCCTGCACTTAAGACATCTTACAATACCCATAAGAACCAAACTATTATCTAATAGTGGTATAAATAAGTCTCTCTAACACTAAGTTTAGTGGGACTGAACTTTGCTGGGGACGTAATTTGTTAGTCAAATTATAAACTTTGTTGAGCGAATTGTTATAATATCACCATAAACCACTGATTTTCTCATAAGTAATCAAAGAATTTGCTTTTATTGCAAAAGGTCTTCGGTGAAATATCGGGCACAATTTTAGTATCTCTATTGACTTCATCATGGACAATCAGAAGTAAATATAAATCGCAATACGATGAATTAGAATGGTTCCATGGGTATATAAAAATGCAGGTTTCTTCCAAGCCTTCTGTAGAGGCACAGACAGTTCATGTCGGGCTAGACGACACAGATTCAACGCGAGGCAAATGCACAACCCATGCTGCGTATACGATTATTGACTACCTGTTGAATGAAGAGTCTGTCGAATTTATTGATTATCCTCTACTTATCAGGTTGAATCCTAACATTCCTTGGAAGACTAGAGGCAATGGGGCGGTATGCTTGAGATTCAGAACTTCATACCACAAAGGTCTCCTAGACAGGATAGTAGAGCTAATTCATAATGAAGACCTAATAGCAACTGGCGCTAATCCGGGAATAGCAGTCTACTATGGGGACACGGTACCACACACTATTCAGTATTTTGCCAGTAGGGCGTTATACGACATAGTTAGCAGGAAGACGGCAGAAAAATTAGCTACACATCATCAGATTCGTTTTTTCACAGACGGTAATGGACAAGGGCTGGTTGGCTCCATAGCAGCCATTGGGACGCTTCTACAAGAAGACCACACTTTTGAAGCCGTGGCCTATCGAAAAAGGGAAAAATGCGGAACTGTAAGGAAACTTGATAGTGCACAGGTGGTTCGATACGACGCAGAAACGTTTCCCTATACATTCAATAACTACGACAAAGCTCATCATAGAGTCCTAATTCTTCCTCACGGTCCTGATCCCGTTTTCTGCGGAATAAGAGGGGAAAGCGTAGAGATCGTGTGCTCGGCACTCAGAAAGTTAAAGATTGCAGAGAAACTTGAAGGGTATATGGTATTTAGAACAAATCAAGGAACGAATCTACACCTTCAAAATGAGACTGGATTCACAGACATTAAGTGTTACAAAGCCGGTTTCAGCCTATGCAGAGTGAATTCAAGGCCTACGGTGATTGAGGGGGGCCATGCAATGTTCAGCGTTAAGGATTCAATTGGCGCGGTTGTTAATGCTGCGGTTTATGAACCGACAGATATGGTAAACATCGCATCCAAACTAGAAGTTGGTGACGTCATAAAGATAGGGTTTGGTGTCAGGAAGGCCAGCTCAAAGCATCCCAGAGTACTAAATGTAGAATATTTGCAGGTGTTAGAGACAACGGAAATCTTCGAAACTATGAATCCCCTCTGTTTAACTTGCAACAAGCGGATGAAATCGGAGGGAGTTAATAAAGGATTCAGTTGTCGAAGGTGCGGTTTTCGCGATAGAAAAGCAAAGAAGATTTTGATTCCAAAACCGCGAATGATAGAAAATAACCTTTTTGTTCCTACTCCAAGAGCTCACAGGCATTTAACTAAACCCATTCATCGCTATGGAATGGAGAAAAATCTGAAAAATTTCTCGGGAATAAATCTCTGGTCGACGTGGTTCTCCAAAACTTAGTGCCGATTGAGGTCTGAGAAGACCGGTATGGGGTGTCAATATTACATCATTCCTAAATCGTGAATCAAAGATAGCGGGGGGTTGATTTGAACTTACGGCATGTACGTTTGAACGTAACAAGTAACCGCTCTGCGGGTTATGAGCCCGCCGGGATAACCTAGCCTTCTCTTTCGAGAATCTGGCTTCCCCACCCCGCTAAAAATGCATCAGAGATGAGATAATATATCTCTATTTGTCTCACAGATCAATAGAAGAAGAAAGCTTAGTATTCATAATTGGTTCTAGCGAATTGTCTATGAGCATATTTCACTAGCAATTCACCTTGAACCTAAATGAGGTAGACATAGTTATGCAGAATCCTGTTATAAGCCCGCTGAGAGGCATGACTGTATTCAAGACATCACAGAATCTGAATATATATGAAATTTAAAATGCGTCTAAAGTACTTGATGACGATGTTATTCTAATCGAGGGGAAAGATGGATGAAGTTCCTCATCGTGGTCAAGCAGACTATTCAAACCTGCAGTTTCTGTCCGGTATTGGAGTTCCCTCAAACGAAATCACAGAATGCTGTTATTCTTTTCTTTTTCCAGACTAGCAGTCCCCTCCTTCCTGCTATTGCGAAGTGGGTTTCCGTGTGACCACCTATCTCCGCGTATTTAGTTGACGCCACAGACTACCAAGTTCGCTCTCGAATTTGAGAACGCATAGCCGATTCAATCGATCTGGGGCTAAGAAAGGATAACTTGATTTTCTAGGTAAATTAATAGAAACTCTGATGGAGCGGTATCCATATTTCATTGAAGGAGATGCTGAAGCTATTATCGACCGTCTTTCACTACTACCTGATCAAAGGAACAAATATAGGCTTATAGTAACTTCGCCTCCCTACTATAAGCATCGAAAGTACGGCGATGACGTCAGGGAGCTGGGTAGAGAATCATCTGATTGCGCTTTTGTTGAACGGCTTGTCATGTTATTTGCAAAATGCAAAAGACTCTTACGTGACGATGGAAGTCTGTGGGTTGTAATTGGTGACAGTAGACGAAATTATGGCAAGCTCTTGATCCCTCATCGTCTCACATCGGGTTTAGTCAAAGAAGGTTATATTCTTCGGGAGGACATAATTTGGTACAAAAGAAACTACATAGCTTCAGGATCTCAGATTAACTTCTCCCAGGCTTATGAATACGTTCTTTTCTTTTCCAAACGCATTAATTGTTTTACAAATATGGATTTGATAAGAACCAAAGGTAACGAGGCAAAAGAAGGACGAAATAAGGAGCCTCTACATAATATGTTACAGTTTGGTCCGGTTCGGCCAGACAAGAAAAAGATTGCTCGCATAATGGAAAAAATAAGTAAATGGAGCTCTACTCCGACCACAGAATTCTTGCCGTCGACAAGTGAAATTGCTAGAGCATATGGCTACGACCCCGAAAAATATTGTCCTACATGCTATCGAAAGTTTAAACGTCACGCCACCAGGAATAGGATTGGAGATCACAAGCATTATCCCATATTTGCAGTGTGCAATTTGAGAGGCAAGAATCCAGGAAATGTGTGGGACATCTCGACGAAGGCTCATCGTGGAAATGAGCACTTTGCAATTTTCCCTGAGGAGCTGGTTGAGAGAATAGTCAAATTTGCCACACAAAAAGGAGATTGGGTGCTGGATCCTTTTTCAGGTAGAGGAACTACAGGCATTATTTGTAAAAAGTTGAATAGACGGTTTGTAGGTATTGACCTCTACTCAAATAATATCTCGCTGTCAAAGAGGAACGTTCAAAATGCGTCAGCTTATGACTAGGAAATATCACTATAGGACTTAAGTTCTTGCGTTATTCCTATAGACCGGGAACTTTTATATTACGAGATTCGGTTCATCATCAAAAGCTACAACATGCGTGCTGCGGTTTTCTACTCTCCAAATAATATTTCATTAGAAGAAAGGGATCATGGAAATACCGCCAGTTCCAATCAAAAGGGGGGGGTTTTGTTGAGGATGAATGCATGCGCAGTTTGCGGATATGATGTTAACGTTTATAGAAATGGACATATCAAGGTCAGAGCTCCCGTTGTCCTAGGGCATGAGATATGCGGGGAGCTCTTAGAACCCCCCAGCGTATCATTATCACGTACTCAACCGGATGATTATGATGATATTTACAAACCTAATCTGGTCGAAGGCGCAAGAGTGGTACTTTCACCTGTCGTACCGTGTTTGAATTGTATTTACTGTGATAGCAGGCAGTACAACTTGTGCTCAAACCTTGGTGAAATCGGATCTTCTATTGATGGAGGATTTGCAGAATTTGTACGCGTTCCAAATAATACTCTGAGAATTGGAGGACTCATCCCACTCCCTAATTCTCTTACCAATGAAGAATCAACTCTAATTGAACCTCTGGCATGCTGCCTCAATGGCTTTAAACGGATTAATTCTTTCGTCAATGAAAGATTGGAAGATAAAACATTTGTGATACTTGGAGACGGACCAATAGGGCTCATTCACTTACAGCTGGCAAAGCGTCTGTATCATGCTAGGGTTATAGTTGTCGGACAGGTTAATCATCGACTAAAAGCTGCAAGACAGATGGGAGCCGATTTTGTGATCAAGCTCGACAAGAATAGAGATTCAGCTACTTCTGCCATTAAAGAGGTGTTAGACATAACTGATGGGAAAGGGGCAGGTATATCTATAATTGCCACCCCAAATCCTGACTCGTTCGAGGTAGTTACTGGAATCGCCTCAAAGAATTCGATTATCAATATCTTCGCAGGTATGCCAAAGCACCGGAATTTTCGACTAGATCCTAACTGGGTTCACTATAATCAGATTGCTCTTATTGGAAGTTTCAGTGCTACACCTAAATTGATTAATGAATCAATAGAACTTGCGGCCGAAAAGCGAGGAATTAACCTCTCATCTATTGTTACACACAGGTGTAAGCTAGAAGAAATTTACAAGGCGCTTGAAATTACTGAAGAATATTTGGGCTTGCGAGTAGTAATAAATTCCTTCTGAGAGTTGTGCATTTGGAGAGATGCCGATGTTTTTGCCATAGTAAAATCGGGAATTTTCTTGTTCCCACGTCGCAATCGATTCATTAATCCCGTGAATGGGGTCCGATTTGTCGAATAAATTTAAGTAGATTCAAGACATAAGAAATAAAAAATTTAGATATAATTAGGCGTGGCCAGCTGATAGGTACTTGTTAACGAAGCAAATCAAAGGGCTTCTGGCCCTGACGTGGATTCAGACTATACTGTAACGAGATATAGGATAGAAACTCGAATTTATAACCTATGCTCGTGTTTGTAAATTTGAGAATTCAAATCACGTTGCTGAAATAAAGATTTGATTCTATTCACACCGTTTATAGTGACTATGAATTCAGCCGTTCTATGAGAGACCAGGCTCTGCCAGTCCCCGTCCATAACCATTCGACGTCGAACTTGAGTGGCAGAGAAACGTTTTCTTCTATGAAGTCGCGGCTGCACCACATTTACCCCTCTCTCCGTAAAAAGGTATTTGGTAAAGGGATCATTTGTATAAACCCTGTCATATCTTGGCACAAGTGAATCCATCTGATATGTCCAAAGATAATGAATATTGGTGTCTGGAACTGGGATCAACAAAATCCTATGTTCATCAATTTTTTGCTCGTCGATTAGAGTCTCTCGGATCATCTCTATGCGTTCACCAGCCGTAAATGGGTTTCTAAATTCATGGCTTCTTTGAGAACTTCCGATCACTATTATCAATTCATCTACTTCTGTAGATGCATCTCTCACAGCCATTAAATGGCCCAAGTGGAATGGTTGGAATCTTCCCACAAGGATTCCTCTTGCTACTGCCATAGTCCCCCGTAGATGAAGGTTCAATTTAAAGGAACAGAGCTAATATTAGGTTATCAAAAATAAGTTGACAAATACATGGCATAGGAATGTATCGCTATTCCTTCGAATCGGCTTTCAATCATGGGATCTAGGATAGAGGAGAGGGGTTCAAATGAGAACTGGAGCAATTCTGTGGCTTAAAATATCGAAGATTTTCGAACATGGATCGTACGCACTAGAATCAATATTTCTTGTTTGGAATTTATGTGGATGGACTACTTTTAGATTTGATCTTAAAATTTAGCCATATTAGACATGAAGAAGGGAAAGTTGTGATCCATTTTATCAACGCCGGTCGCCCATCCTCACATATGACTAAATTTCAGTTAATCATAGAGGTTAAGGCACCAAAAATATTGATAGTAAAACCAATTTACTTTAATATGTCAACAATCCATTACTATCATTGTTTCCTGTACGCCAGAAGGGAAAAGAAGGAGTAACAAAGATGAGACAACAAAGAATTACATATGGCCCTTGGTTCGAAGATCTAAACAAGCTGACAAACGAAGAGCTTATGCGCATGTACAATGTTATTTCAACAGGATCATATGAGTTTGCAAGGAATGCCTGGTATTATCCAATGGGGGTTGACCAGAGATGTCCGATAATGATCGCCAAAGGCTATAAGCTTCCGATTACATCAAATGAGATGATAGACTTTCAGGATATAGCTCTAGGCCTCGAGAAACAATTCAAGGAATTCGTTGATGCTTGGGACTACGGAAAAATTACGACAAGAGATATAGAGAACGCAATACTTGAATTGTTTGAAGTCAGGAGCATCAAGATTATTCAGGATTAGATCAGTGGTTACTGATGCACCTTAAACATCTAGCAATGTAATTTACATTCGCATTAGGGCTTGAGACAAATTCAATCACATAGCAGTGGTTTCTCTTACCTCAAAGGAAATCGTACATGACCGGCTTGGCGCTCATTGTGATTATTTCTAATTTAACTGTGGTTTAAGATCTAATAACTCATGATGAGATTATTGTCGTATGTGATTTCTTTGCAGGATATTCCACTTCCTTTCATTCGAGCAGCTATATAGTCCCCAAAACAATTAATACCCTTTAAGATGCAGGAATTAGTTCAATCCATTGTGGACGAGATACGATGAGGGACCTGAAAAATAATGTGCCCGATTCTTTGCATGAAATGAATGACAGAAGTATTTCACCTGGAGACTGGGTAGTCGTAACTACTCACAGCGGAGATACGTTTGAAGGCACTCTCATGCCTAGGTATGCGTCAATAGACAAGAAACATGTTGTCCTAAAATTAAAGAGCGGTTATAATTTAGGAGTTTCAACTTCTAAGGTAAAGTCCATCTCTAAATCTGAATACAATTTTGGACGTGCTATGAATTCAGTAAATACCAGCAAGCCAAGGCTACAGATAGAAAGTGAGAATTTGCAGCCTGTTCATAAAATTGCACTTATTGGCACCGGCGGCACTATTGCCAGTAAAGTAGATTATCGGACAGGAGGGGTGAGCCCTGCATTGTCTGCGTCAGAGATCTATGATGCAGTACCTGAGCTTAGAAAATATGCATTTATAGATGCTGATTTCATGTTCAATGAATATAGTGAAAATCTTGAGCCTCATCATTGGACTCAGATTGCCAACAGGATTGCTGAGAAATTAAGGAAGGGGGGCTATCGAGGCATAGTCGTCTCGCATGGTACAGATACTATGCACTATACAGCTGCTGCACTAAGCTTTGCTCTTCACAATCTCCCTATCCCGGTTGTTCTAGTTGGTTCTCAAAGATCATCGGACAGGCCCTCTTCCGACGGAGCCTTAAATCTGATAGGCGCCATGATTTTTGCGACAAAATCACCTTTTGCTGGAGTATTTATTGCAATGCACGGAAGCACTTCCGATGACTTTATCTCCTGCCATTTAGGTACTAGGGTTAGGAAGAATCATACAAGCCGACGAGATGCATTTGAATCGATAGATAGATTACCTATAGCCACGGTGAAAAACGCACAAGTAGAGATACAATCACAAATTATTAACATGGAGATTCCAAGTCGTCGTACTGATGCCGGAGCTAGCATTTCTAATAGACTCGAGAATAATTTCGAGGTCTGGTCTAAATTTGATCCGAGGGTTGTCCTTTTTAAGTATTATCCAGGAATGGATCCAAATCTATTCGGCCTTGCAGTTAAGGCTGGTTGTAAAGCAATCATTTTTGAGGGAACAGGATTAGGACACGTAGGAAGAAAATTCTTCCTTGAAATTGCAAAAGCCATAAAATCTGGTGTGTTGATATTCATGACATCTCAGTGTATTTGGGGAAGAACAAATATGAGAGTCTATGATACAGGCAGAGATCTGATCGAGTTGGGAGTTTTGCCACTTGAGGATATGACTTCAGAGACGGCTGTTGTAAAGGCAATGTGGGTTATGGCAAACTCGCATGATAATGTAGAGGCAGCACAAATGATGGAAAGAAACATAGCCAATGAAATATCTTTGATGTCGCCAATAAATAGACGGTTGCTATATTAGGGGAAGGATTAGACAGTTTGATAAGCAAAGCACCTAGGACTGGTTCAAGACATTCCCTTCCAGAATTGAACCCGAAAATCACAGGAGCCAATGTAATGGTAGGCTTGGAGATACATCAGCAATTAGCTTCTCAGCGCAAGCTCTTCTGCGAATGTAGTAACAAAGGGACTGAACAGTCAACCCTGACATTTATGCGTAAACTTAGACCTGCATATAGTGAGCTAGGTGGCTTTGATCCAGCAGCCCTCTTCGAAGCTACAAAACTGAAATCTATAATATATCACGGTCATCCCTCGACGAGTTGTTTGGTTGAGGCCGATGAAGAACCTCCCCATTCCGTTGATAGGGAATCTTTAGAAACAGCGCTTGTACTTGCATTGGCGCTCCATTCAAATGTAGTTGACGAGATCCACGTTATGAGAAAAATTGTGATCGACGGATCCAATACGTCAGGGTTTCAGCGGACCATGTTGATTGGCACAGGAGGGTACCTCGAAATAGAAGGACACAAGAGTGTAGGAGTACAAAGCATATGCCTGGAAGAGGACGCAGCTCGACTCCTTTCTGACGATAATATTACTAGAAATTACTCCTTAGACAGATTGGGCATTCCTTTGGTTGAGGTAGCACTCGAACCTATGAGTGGAACTCCTCAAGAAGTGTTACAAGTTGCAGTAACATTAGGGAGGCTGCTCAGAGCTAGCAAAAGAGTAGAGAGGGGCATAGGTACTATAAGGCAAGATATCAATATTTCAGTCAATGGGGGATCAGTTGTAGAAATTAAAGGAATACAGCAACTCGATCAGTTAGTCAAAGTTATAGAATTTGAAACAACGAGACAGCTGGGCTTGATCCAGATTGCAGCCGAACTGGCTCAAAGACGTACCTCACACCCCTCGGAACAAAGTACAAATGAAACTCAAGAATTTACAGTAGAAGATGTGACCGACATTTTAAGACACTCCTCCTCTAAGGCAGTAGTCCGGATCCTAGAAAGAGAGAACACTCAATTTATGGCGATAAAGGCACAGGAATTCGATGGAATCCTAGGATACGAGCCTCAGCCGGGGGTCAGGCTGGGCAGACAGTTAGCTGAAATAGTAAGATTCTATGGATTAGGCGGAATTTTTCATTCTGACGAACTGCCTAATTATGGAATAACAGAGTCCGAAATTGCGTCGATCAAGGAAAAATTGAGTATGATAAGTGTACATGATGCGTTTATTTTAGTTGGCGGAGACAGGCATAGTGTTCGATTCGCAGTTGATGCAATTCTTGAGAGGTTGGAGAGGGCATCGCAAGGTGTTATACCTGAGACAAGGGCAGCGACTTTGGATGGAAAGACGATTTTCATTCGACCGAGACCTGGATCCAGCCGGATGTATCCTGAGACAGATATTCTTCCTATAAAAATAGATGACTTGATTTTGGATTCATTGAAAGACTCAGTACCTAATTCATTTGAAAGTTACGTAAAGGATATAATGCAAAGATATCAGGTGAACCGTAAACTAGCTCTAGAGATTTTTGACTCTGATCGCCTGAGACTCTTTGAGGACATAGTCAAGAGTACAAAAGTACAGCCAACTTTTGTTGCCTCAAAAATAACTGAAGACCTCACCAGCCTGAGGAGGAAGGGCCTTAACCCAAACAACCTTTCCGATGAGTCCATTAAGGAAACATTTCAATTGCTGGACGGAGGCGATATAGCGAAAGAATCGATACCAGTAATATTTGAGACCCTGCTAACGAAGGATCTTGATGATGTAAAACAGGCGATTCAAATTCTGGGTCTTAAACGAGTTAGCGAAAGTGAACTAAATGAAATCATAGACAGGATAATTACTGATAACAAGGTCTTGATTAAACAAAAAGGGAGAGATTCGTTGGGAACGCTGATGGGTAGGAGTATGTCATTACTTAGAGGCAGGGTAGATGGAAAAACGGTAAGTTCCATTCTTGAAAGTAAATTAGAACAAAGTCTATCCCAGAATTAGTCCAGAATTTGGGGCTTCCTCTTGCGATATGCGTTAGATCTGCCTAATCCGATGAGAACTAACCGTTTTGCTTGCCTCCACATTTTTACTAAATATATTATGACAGAATTTATATTGTTCCTCTGTATTAGAATGCATGAATTTGGATTAGCATGAATGGTTCAATTGACAGTACTACACCCTCTACGTCAAATGTACTAGCGTCGACAAACAATGAATCAAATCGAAAGGCAAAAGAAGCCATTTTTGTACTTTGTGACAATTGTCACTGGGCTTCGACGTTTATTGACAAGTCGAGATTGGATACCATAGAAAATGGGTGTATTATTTGCGAGGAATCACTTGTTTCGAGTTTTCCGATTCTTGATAACGAATCATTCACTTTCGAGATTACTGAACGAAGGGGAGTAGAGTTGAACTTCGGGGTCCGTGGGAGAAAAAATAAAATTTGAAAATCGTGCTCTAACCACTCGAGTCTAGGGTGCCAACACAAGGTACCAAATTGAGGGTGAGAAGGGCTTTCCCGGCTGGAATTAAGAGAGAAATCTTGTTATGACTGCGATTTTCCACACGACCTGCAAAATTTGGCCTTAGGGTTGATCTCTGCACCACAACCGTTGCATGTTCGTTTGAGTGGACTTCCTTCTTTGTCTCCGCTAGATATATCCGGGACAGTGGTGTTGTCTGAAACACTCAACCTATGTGGCTCAACTTGCAATTTACCCCCTCTAGTTTCCAGGATGCTCTTTAACTCGAGAACAACCCTAGCCTCCAAAGAGTTTGCTCTGGTAAGATCTAGTAGATAATTGCTTAACTTGTAAAAAAAATTAATATCATCAATCTTACCTTTCTTATAAAGCTGAGCATCATCTATGAATGATTCATACTTATCTTGTACTTCTTCCAGCACTTTCTGTAGCTGCTCTCCTAGTTCGCCTAAACTGCCCTTAGAAGAACCCTCCGACACCATAATACACCTATTTTCTACGACTAATATATCCTATTGATGCCATCTATACATTTTCAATATGCCAGGTCGAAAAGCTGTTTTATTTTATTAGTAAGACTAAAGCGATGTTTCAATACCTTGATAAAACACATTAATATCGAATAACGGATTTGAAGTCCGGCTAAAGCACTCGCGGAGGGGTTGTCTAGACTGGTTAGGATACCTGCCTTACACGCAGGTGGTCATGGGTTCGAATCCCATCCCCTCCATTGGATATGCAGTCATATACAGGTTAGTTCTGCGCACGAAAATCTGATTAAGGATGTTCCCTGGTGAAAAAAGATATTTATAAGGTCTAGGTGAGGCCGGATCTTGTGTTATGAAACTTCTCTCTGATGTTTGGCACTCTTCAATATAGATATTCTTTGGGATGGAATTAGTACATCTGTGTGGTTGTAGATACAATTCATCATGTAGGGGTTCTAACGCGAATGGGGGTCGAAGAAAATACATGATTTCAGAAAGATTGGACGTCTCATCAAACCAAATATGGAAAATTTCAATTCCGTTGGATAATTTGGATATAGTCAAAGTTCTTACCTCTAACCTGAATACATCCACGGTTGGTCACTAGTACAGGTGTCAAAGAGAAAAAGTGACTGTAGTAAGAATTCTTCTCTAACTGGAGCGATCCTATCTCCAAAGGAGTATATTCGGGAGTACTAGTATTTGCTATGGCTTGGCTTACGATACTTTCGCCAATGGATTCGGGAGTTAAAACAATTTCCTTGTCAAGGATCGTTGATTCTTCCTGTCCCGTACCGTGATTTACTTTATCAGTGTCAATAACGACTTTTTTAGGTAAATGCTCACTTCCGACCATATCCACTCTACCCCTTCGTTTTGAGTCTTCGCTGTTCTCGCCACGGGACTCATCAGTGATGAATCCTTCAAGATGTGCCCCTACTCCCTTCACCTTGTCGGAAATCTCATCCTTTATGATACCAACTTTATCATTAGGAAACCTTTCGTTTTTGGTCCATTTCATAATAATCAGCTCTAGATTACATGGGAGTTCTATGATGTCTTATTTATATGCTTAAGCTGCGTGATTGGGGAATGATTGTCAAGCTAATTGGTATGTGCATCGTAGCCTTTTGAATTTTTAACAGTCCAGTCTTGTCTCCCCATGAGATTATTTAATTAATTCCATAGCTGGTGAACGCAATAATTAAAAGCGTTACTAGTGAAAGTTAGTAGCGATGAAACTATTCAATGCCCGAACGGCCACCGAGGAATATATGTCGACTCATACCCTTACATTTTCTACTCCCGAGATGACACTAAAGAAATTTGCACTCTGGCTAGGAGAACAAGTTACCTCGCCGGGGAGTAATGAAACTGTGCCTAGGTTGACACTCTTTCTTCAAGATAAGAAGTCTGATTCATCGAGCCAGGTTACTGTCCCGGACATTGACGAAACCTTTCGACCTTCAGGCGCTGTCACTGAGATGTACGGAAGAGACATATCAAATATAAGAGGAGACAATCAACCCGGCGGTGAAGAAGTTGAAGAGAAAAAACATTGCATTCAATGTGGTGCTAATTTAAATTTAAATTCCAAATTCTGTAAAACATGCGGCACCAGGCAAAGTAGAAGCTAAAAGAACCTTCCAAATGAGAATAGTAGAGCACATTGGATAGATGATCGGGTTGTACCTTGCTCCCTGAGATTTGTGCTCTTAAACTACTACTTGTGAATTGTAATTCTACTCAAGTGTAGCTAGATACATTATTTAACGTGACCTGCAAACAAAGCTTACATATCTCCATAAAGCAATCGTCCCCAGATGACAACTGAAAGTTTCTATCTGGCCAACCTGCAATACAGGGCCCTTGAAATGCTCATATTTTGAGTTTTCTCCATATGTACAACTTTTTGATGCGATCCAATATCATGACTAGCCCGACCGCCAACAGAATTGCTATTAGAGCCTGAATCGGTGAAGTTATTATCCTATTATGAATACCGAGCAACTTATCCAGCGGCGCAACAAATATAATCAAAAATCCACATGCAGTTAGGACTATAGCCCACATAACTACAATAAACCCAAATAATCCTAGTAAAGCCAATCCTAAACTCCTGTTATATAAATAAGGATTGAACGTAAATGGATATGAACGCTAGGGCCGAGGAAAAAATTGCGAGCTTTGTTACCTGTTTAATGATTTCTTTTTCTGTCGATGGGCCGTCTGCCAATATCAATCTTAGAAGTGTCACCGGGGCTCTCTTATCCTTTGATGCGATCAATTTGAAATCATCAGTTAATCTTGTGGGTCGAACTTTTACCTCCCTGTGTTCCACTATTCTTTTCATACTTGAAAGGAAAAGAAATGAGTTCATGACCGCCGGCAATAGCGCTATCACAGCAATGATTTCAGACTTACCTGCAATGGCAATCGCGCCAAGCATTGTCCCCACTAACAATGTGCCAGAGTCTCCAGGAAATATCCTGCTCGGGTACTTGTGATACTTGTAAAAAGCTATGGTTCCGGCTAGTAAGGGCAGTCCGGCCAAGAACACATGGACATTGCCAAATAACAGAACACTTGCTAGTATTGGTATTAATGCAATGATCACTGAAGTACTCGCTACGCCATTCAAAACATCAATTGAATTAATAGTGTTCCCTACGACTGGTATTATAACTAAAATTAAGGGAATGTAAAGAATCGGGATAAACGCGCTTCCAAATATTAAGTTAAGATAGTTGCCATGTGCACCCAGCAAGATTATTGGAATGGCTGCTGCCACCAGTGCCAAAGGTTTAAACCAACCTGGCATTATTTTTTTATCGTCTACTAAACCAATTATAAAACCAATCACAGTGGTTATCAGGATAGCAAGCACGCCACTATTGAAGGTCAACATATACAGTATCGCTTCAGCCGATCCTATTCCTAATAACAAGATTGGGCCAGCAGGCCTGGGTACATCGGGTTTTCCAGGTTTATGAAAGTCTTTTACTACCCTTCCCTTCAATTTCAGCGATGTAATAAACTTAGGCATGAGGAAATAAATAATTCCAAAAGAAACCAACGATACAATTATCGCACAGATAGGGTAAAAAGCATCAGATATCGCATCAATGACGGTCAAGATCGGTTCTGCAAGATATGTAAGGCCTATTATAAATTTAATCTGTGATAGAATACGGGAATACGGTATTGGAATCTAATGAGTCAAGCTCAGGCCATAATACTTTCATTTCTACTCGAAGTATTGAACGGTACCGAGTACCATATAACATGGATGAGTTAACTTGATAAATTTAGTTAATTTAAGCGCCTATAATATAGGGTGGTATCTGGGTTTAGCATGATAGTGGTATATCACTGCGGTGCTACATAAGTTTAGTAGTCTCCTTCTTTAATTTTCTTGCCATTGCAGTGCCTATCTTTGGGATTCTTGCAATGTGTTGTTCGTCTACTTCTATAAGATCTTTCACGGAGGCCACACCTGCATCAAATAGAGACCTTGCTCTAACTCTACCAATGCCTGTTAGTCTTAATACCGATAGCAACTCGGGCTTGGCTCCGTATTTAATTCGTTTTCTAAGCATATCAACTTCAACCAGAAGATCTTCCCTTTTACTTAGTTTGGCTATCTCATAAAAGCATGAAGCTAGGCGCTCACCAGCTTCAACTATCCTGTGTAAGTCTCCAGGTTCTACTCCCAGGTCTACAGAAATTTGTCTTATACTTTCTTCATCGATCCAATTATATAATGCCAGAAGGCTTCTATTGCATGCGAATTCGTCCAGCGGAATTACTAGCCTCTTTTCGTTCTTACTCAGGAGATCTAGTATGGTTTCTAGATCTTTCTTCCTTAAATGAAGTTTTGGAAAAAAATCCGCACAAGATGTAATTGCTTGAAGATAGGCAAGTTCGTGAGTACTTTGAGAGGCGCTTCCTTCCCTCTTTATCATACCAATGAAGTTTCTAAATTGAACTCCAGTAAACGGATCCATATATAATAAAGAGATGGTTTTGCCAAATGAAGTTGTTATATATCTATCATTCTTGGACTTGATCAGTTCTTGTTCCTTAAGATAGTATAGCGTTTCATCGACCTTACTCAATAACAATGACTCACCATGATAAAATGCACATAGAGTATTTGCAAATAATTCATGAATTTCTGATCTCCTGATGCCCGGAACTTCTGCTACAGTGCTCAGAACGTGTGACCGGAGAGACCTTCCGTTCATTAAATTAGACTTTATCGGTTCTGGAGTTCCATTGATATAATAATCATATAGATCCTGCCCTACAGCATTGTCGTTTGCGACGATTATACCCTCTCCTTTTTCGTCATACTGGGGTCGCCCCGCCCGACCGCATAATTGTTTGTACTCCATAATTCCAATTGGAGCATATCCGCCCTGCTCCAGATCATACCTCATTACGCTTGAGAGTATTACTCTTCTTGCAGGAAGATTGACACCTGATGCCAAAGTGGGAGTGGCCACTATAAGCTTGACGATTCCCTTCGTGTAAGCTGTCTCCACCACTTCCCTGCATTCCCGGGACAAGCCTGCATGATGAAATGCAACACCTTTGCTAACCAGCTTTACTAATGTCTTTGTCAAGTCTGTATCATCTCCCTTCTTCAATAGCTTAGACGACGCCTCAGCTGCCATCACAACATCTTTCTGCGATAGCATCTGATGAACACTATCAGCAGCACTAACAGCGAGGGAAACACTTCGCTTCCTAGTTTCCGCGAAAATTAATGATTGGCCACCTTTTGCAACACAATCAAGACCAACGTCGATAGCGGCTGAGGTCTTGGCGGAAACCTTGACTGTAAATCGACTTCCGTCATTCATGGATACTTTACCATCTTCAAATATTCCTTCTACCAATTTTGTAGGTCTCCAAGTACTCATGACCAAGTCACAATTGAGCCATTCTGCCAACTCACTAGAATTGGCTACGGTAGCACTAAGTGCTAGAATTTGAGCACTCGAATACCTCTTACGGATCTTAGTAAGTAACATTTCCAGAGTCGGGCCTCTCTCAGGATCCGACAGCAAATGGAATTCATCAGTTATGAAAAGTCCTACGTTCTGCAGCCAGCCAATTCGCCGGCGAAGCAGGGATTCCATCTTTTCGTTTGTTGCAATAATAATATCAGCATCAGACAATCCGCTTCCAGGGGAATTATAATCTCCACTTGCTATCTTAACTTTGACCGGCTTGCCTACCAGAGAATGCTTTTCAAATAGCTTAAAGTCACGGTATTTCTCTGACGTTAGTGCACGCAGAGGAGTGAGATATATCACCTTTAAACCTCGTTGGAGAACAGGGATTGCGGCAATCATCGCAGTTAATGTTTTTCCGCTTGCAGTTGGGGTTACAATTAACAGATTCTTGCCTTCTGCGACACCTTTTGACAGTGCCAATTCTTGTGGAGGATACAACTCAGAATATCCCAGTATATTCAAAATTTTATGTAAGTCTATGCTCTCCCCTCCATCTAAACGTCGATTAGGATCCTTAATCACTCTCATGCGATCTGAATTAATTTGTAGTATCATGTCTCCTAATAAGAATAATGTTCTGACCGTAATGATTGCAAAATGTCAGAATCTATTTGCTACGTATATGTTACAATCTGGAATGAATTATAGCAAGGAGAACTTGGACCGGAAAATAAAAGAATATGGAAATCATTTGGCCGTGTTCTGGCAAAATTATTATTACATGACTTAGCAATCTTAAAGATTGAAGGAATGCCTTTTATGTAACAAGGTAAAATTTCACAGGATCAACTTCCTATTTTCTAACTCAATATGTAACGAGTGTTACCTAATTACAAACGAAATAAAGAACGGCAGTTGAGAGTACACTAATCTTAAATTTGGGTTATCGTGAACAGCAATTCACCAAAAGCAATCAAGCAAGAGGAGATAATTATTTTTGAGGTCTTTGGTTTGTACTTGCGATTGGTTTGACAAAGTTGATAAACTGGAATTCCGAAGTGTAGGTATATTGACAGAAAATTCTGTCAGAAATATCGACGCAATTAGGGAAATGGAAGCGCTAAAGCACGAATATCAAGTACGCTGTAGTCATTTCGAATTACAGTACTCTACAGGAGATAATTCTATAAGCTGTTCAATCTGCAGCAAAAGATGGTTATTCCATGAAAAAAGAGGGTTCCAGAATACACTTAAGATATATACCGCAGAAAGAGACCGAATTGAGCAATAGTCAGGATATTCTCAGGGTCAGATGCGACTGAAGGATTTTGAACGTCTATCTTGTTACATTTTTCATATCTGGATACACCAAGTAACAAACAATGGGATTCAACTATATTCGTTCCATTACGATCAAGTGTGAATGAATGAACTTTACTTCAGTTTCGCCTTATATCAGGATAGTATCGTACTATACTCTGGAATGAGGAATTTGCAAGGCCAGCTCAATAAAAAATGAAAAATTGTTTCTTCGTCAATCTGAGAAGCACCAACAGTCCTCTACAAATCAATGCACTAATTGAAGGTGAAAATATAAGATGACGATGATGCTGCGCAATAGCACATGCCAATAAAACAAAATATATAATTGTGGATAAAAGAACCTCTGAGGACAATTATGATTTCAAGGAGTCAGGTTATTGATATAGTAGAAGGTTATGACCTGAAGAATGTAAGTGTTGGAACAATTGGAAGTCATTCAGCCTTGGAGATAATGGATGGATGCAAAGACGAAGGGCTTAAGACAGTTTGTGTATGTCAAAAAGGACGAGAAACTCCCTATTTGAGGTTTAGACGACTTGCTGACGAGGTTCTATTGCTTGACAAATTTTCAGATATCCTTTACAAGGAAAATATCCAAAAACTGATCGACCTAAATACAATCTTTGTCACCAACAGGGCGTTCACTGCATACCTTGGCTATGAGAATATAGAGAAAATATTCTTGGTACCACTATTTGGTAATAGGTCGCTACTTCGTGCGGAAGAACGGGGAGAGGAATACAACCAATACAATCTACTTGAACAGTCCAACATCCGACACCCAACCATTTTTAAGGATCCCTCTGAGATAAGAGGTCTAGCAATTGTAAAAATACCAGAAGCAACGCGAAAACTGGAAAGAGCTTTCTTCATTGTTTCATCATATGATGACTTCATACAGAAGTCAGAAAAAAGGATTGAAAAAGGTGTTATAACTAGAGACGATCTTAAGAATGCGGTCATAGAAGAGTATGTGATTGGCACCTATTTCAATTTCAACTTCTTCTATTCTCCTCTTAAAAAAGAGATGGAATTTCTAGGAATAGAAAGAAGGTTACAGACAAACCTTCACGATTTTACCACATCAATCCCTGCAAAGGAACAGATGGAAATAGATATCGATTTACAAAATATTGAGGTTGGCCATATGCCTGCTAGCATTAGGGAATCTCTTCTAGAAATGGTCTTTATTATTGGCGATAAGTTTGCAAATTTTGTGAACTCAAAATATACTCCTGGTCTAATCGGACCCATTTCATTGCAGAGTGTGGTGACTCGTGATCTTGAGCTTGTTGTTTATGACGTTTCCCTAAGAGTTCCTGGTAATCCTATAATGGCTACTACGAGTCCATATACAAAGTATTCGCATGGTTATGTTCTAGGTGTAGGCAGACGAATAGCAATGGAAGTTGATGAAGCACTAAAGAACAATAGAATCAACGAAATAATTACTTAGCTTGATACCAATGACAATGCGAAAATCTCATTGTTCTATTGTCTCTTCAAACAGGTTTTTTCTGACACGTATTGGGATATCGTAGTACGCTGCCAGGGCTATAGCATCTGAAGCTCGATAATTCCTCATGATAATGTTTTCATTCCGATTCTTAAAGTATAGATTTGCCCTAAGAACTGAGCCGCTTTGATACACCCGTACCTCTAAAAGCAACAGATCTTGGGTCACTGCTAGCTCTTCCACAAGGTTATAGATTGTAGGAATGGTATTCTTATCACCATCTTGGAATCTCGAGATGTGCCTAGCAACCTCTCCAGAGAAGGCCCGCATAGGAAATTCCTTCCCGTCAAATGTCTTAAGTATAACTATTCCCTCTAGGCCCAATTGGTCTGCGAATCCAACATAGCTGATCTTGGCAACTATGTAGTCATCTTCACCTGTAGGCAAATTGGAGGACATTTTACTAAAGATATACAATCCTAGGAATTAAAGATTACACTGGTCTAGTCCCTGCCTTGGTAGAAAGGAAACAAAGTACTATTGATATAACAACAACTCGTCGTCTTTAGCATGCCTATACTTACTGAGGCGAAGCACGGGAGAATACTGGTCGTATTTTTTCGCCCATCCGTTTTCAGTAGGTCATGGGATTAGAAGGTCATTACGCATACACGTAGGTGGAGTTAAAAATTTACCTGAAAATAGAATTTATCACGAATGTCTTATAAAAATAAAAGGCTTTCCTAATTTTTCCCCGAACGTGCTTTATTTTTAAGGTATGCCATGACGCGAGAGCTTGATGTCATGACATTACTATCACCACCGATCGAACTGCGTCATCACTAAATTAAGACGCTAGGGTTGCAAGGATTGAGATGATTCTATATATGAACCGCAAAGACTTTTTATTCAGGTGAGATTACATGGTGGGCTGTGATCAAAGAGAACATCTATTATTCGCCAGTGAAACGGGTTGACCCCTCGTACTTTAGAGGAAACGTGATCCTGCAGCAGGTGCTTGGTGAAGAAAATTCGAAAGAACTCGAAATCTACCATGTAACCTTCGAGAACGGAGCAACTACTACCGTGCATTACCACGAGACGGATCAGGTCCTTATTGCTACAAAAGGATATGGCATTGTAGGTATAATAAATAGCGACTCCATCTCAAATTTTGGGATTGAGGATATTGAAACAGTTACAATGAGCAAAGAGGGAGACATTGTGCGAATTCCTGCATTTAAGATGCACTTTCATGGAGCGGCCTCGAAGGAAGAGTTTTCTCACATTGCTATTCGTCAGATGTATTTTCTGGATGATTCAACAAAAAAACTACGCCGTGCAGAAAACAAGTGGGAGACTGACATAATCTTAGAAAAAAATGGTGACCTTGATTCTTCTTCTCGAAATGAAATCGCAGATAAGATTGGAAGGATAATACAAGATTTGATTTATAATAAAGAGGTGGCAAAAGCCACGAAGTCCCATTAGTTGGGCTGGAAAATCCTTTCAAGAATAGCCGACCAGAAATTCAGAGTAAATGTCAACACGTTACCACTTTTTGTTTAATATGAAATTCAATTTATGGTTGAATAAGACTTCAAGGCTTGAATTCAAGTCCTTGGGTCCTGGTGCTAGGAACTAATGAAACAAGGTGGAAATAATTACCAAAAGCAATTAATACATCAATCAGATGTTAGTAAACTCATACCGTATGAACCTATTTCACCACACGAAATACGAATGCGATCAAGATGGAGAGAAATTCAAGACCTATGATGATCTCATACAACATGCCAGACATGTTCATCACCATCCAATTGTAAAATGCCATACTTGTGGAAAAGATTTCATACATGAAAAGGATAGGTTGCATCACGAAAGACAAGAGCATGAAAAGATCGTAGACTATAGATTGCACAAAAACTTGGACAAGCATAATAAGAAAACGACGCCACAAGAGGAAGTATATGATCACACACGTAATTTTGGGGATAACTTTTGAGTTTCTATTCTTGAAGGATGAATGTGTTCATAACATTCGATCGAAAGATGTAATGAAAAATAGGGTTTGTGAGTCTAACGTGGCGCAAACACTATAGGATGATTATATTCGATATCTGTATTTACAGTTTCCTCGTGTTGAGTTTAGGTGGTGGAAGTTGAGATTCTCATAAAATTAGGTTCGTTGATTAATGTCGATACAGATTAATGTCACGGGATTGAATTCCTTCTATGACGTATAACGTCAAGAATTACGCAGAGCTACGAAATCGAGGGATTAGGGTGGCTTTGTTGAGTGTTTTATCGGTGATATCAATATTTGTGATTTACAGTAGCTTAACCAGCTCACAAGACATTCAATCGTTTCAAGTGAGCTCTACACTCGTAAACCTTGCAAACATTGTGTTGTTTTGGTTTTTTCTATCCATTCCTATCTGTATTTACGGAATTTATCTTACTCTTAAGGCCGAAATTTCTAGAGCGTACTCAAGTGGGAGCCCACTAGGCTCTTACTTGATAGGTACGTTCACTAATATCAAATATTGGAGAATTATGGTAATATCTTCTGTGCTTTATTGGATCGGCTTTGCGTTCTTGTCACAAATACTGCTATATGAACCTAATATGCCAATCACTGACGATAAAATTGTGCCTCCTGCCATAAGGGTTACGCCTTGCTGCAACCTCCCTGGATACGTTCCTATGTTGTCTGTGTATATAACCAACTATTTCACGATGTTAATAATTCCAACTAATTTTGCGCTTTCAATCGCTATAGCAGCAATGGTAGGGTTTAATCTATCATTGATGGTCTCTTTCTTTAGTATGTCTAGAAGCCAGAATAAAAACAAGAAACTTTCAGCAGTGAGTGCAATAGGAATTAGCGCTGGCCTCTTTGTAGGATGCCCAACGTGTGCAGGAAGCCTTATTTCGCTGTTTGTTGGATTAGGATCAGGGGTAGCTATAGCAACCTTAGCTCCGTTTCAGACACTATTCCTTTTAATAAGTATCCCAATTCTACTAGTATCGCCATTTATCGCTTCTAAATTATTGAAAGATGATTTCACTTGCAGTTTCAGAGCTAATTCTGTCGGGGCAAACTGGAAACGTCAGCAAATGGATTAGTCATTTTCAGAACATCATACAAAGCTAGAGGATAACTGACTTAATCTACAGTAATACATATACCGAGTATGCTATACTTCGTGAACGCTAGTCGGGATGCCACCATTGCATCACAATCTTAAATTCTTGTGTATATGTATGCCCCAGATTCACATTATATAACGAGCCTGTTAGTCTATAGGGATTTCCTTTTGGCGACAACATTTTGTTCTAGTGTTGGCAGTACCTTAGAAATACTGTCAAGATACATCTGAACATGAGGTTCTGCGATCCACATATTTTTCTTCTCGTCTTCAAACAGATATCCGTATCTCTGAGAACTGCCTATCCTCTCTCGAGATTTCAGTACGTCCAGGTACTTAGCAGATATGGTTGATTCGTCAAAGCCGTGTTTCCGTGCTATCAAGTCAATCACTTGATGAATTCCTGATCCATGTTGAGCTGCTTCCTTGGAACGATATGCGATATCCCTGGGAATGCCTAACTCTTGGGCGAGCTTTCTATGTACGTGCTTGCCAAATGCATCTGATATACCTTTGACATTCAAACGTAAATCAATTTTCATACTTAGTCTGATCAGTTTCAAGTCTAGAAATGGCTCTCGCATTTCAATACTGTGAGCCATGGTAATTTTGTCCTCTCTTTCCAGTGTCTCCTTATACAGCAGTTGAATGTCCTCATTCATGTAATGACGTAAACCAGCATACCCTCCACCATCTTTTACTATTTTACCGTACCATGAATACCCTCCAAATAGCTCATCGGCTGCTTGCCCAGAAAACATTACTTTGATGCCATCTTCATGAGCTAACTTTACAGCAGCGTATACAGGGATAGCAACTTCCACCTGACCTGCATTTGTATGTTCAATTGTATTAATTACTTCAGGAATCATTTCTTCTACCTCACTGTGGGTTAACTCATTGACTCTCAATTTCAAGTTAAGTTTTTTGGCAATCTTTCTAGCAAATGCTATATCACTTGATCCTTCGACTCCACCTGTATAGCATATAACTTCAGGAACCATTCTCTTAGCAAGCCAAGCAATGATTACGCTATCAATTCCCCCTGAAAATATGATGCCTATGCGATCAAAATCCTGAGTACGCTTTCTCATAGATGATACTAAAGTCCTTTTGTACGCTCTAAGTGCCGAGCTTAACGTCTTGTATCGAATCTTTTCATTTCTTACAGGGTTCTGTGTAACCTTCTGTTGCTCCCCAAATGAACCATCAGGCGTAATTATCAAAGCTGATCCAGGATGAATTCTGAGGGTGGGTTCCTTTAGGCCAATCTTCCACAGCGCTTTTCTTTCAGATGCAAAGGCCGTTAATTGTGAATTTTGGGCGTAGTAGAGCTGCCGAACACCCATAACATCTCTAACCAAAGCAATCTCACCAGTTTCCTCATCTCTTATTACGATAGCATACACTCCATCCAAATCAGAGACCGTCTTTTTTATGGCACCCTGAAGATCTCCAGTTTTAGCATAATTGTCCTCAAAAATATGTGCTATCACTTCGCTATCAGTTTGAGAAACGAATCTGTGTGATCTTTCAAGTTTGCTCCTTAGCTTTTTGTAATTGTAGATTTCGCCATTATGCTCTACAATAAACCTGCCATCACAACTTCTAAATGGCTGCTGTCCACGAGTTCCTCCTACAATCGCTAGTCTCACATGTCCCAAAGCAGAGCAACTGTCCGAGATAGGATGTTTCCTAAGGTCGCTTATCGAATCGGTTTGAACTATTTGCTCCGCTGCGGCAATCGCTGCTCCATCTGGACCTCTACACGCTATGCATGAAAGCATCGATTCCACTAACGGCACTACATTTTCTCCCGTCTTGCTTAAAACACCAACTATCCCACACATATTATTATCACTAAATCGACGAGGACCGACTCAGTTCCAAAACATGACGCTAGGAGCTAATTCAGTTCCAGTCATGATAGTTTACTTTCAATCCCTTAAAAGCGTTTTTATTGGCTCTAAAGACCAATATCCTAATTATACTAATATTGGGAAGAATCGTTATCTCTTCATCCGTTGTCATACTTTGTGATTTCCCTTGCTGATTGCAAGGTCTATAGCCTTACGCAGCTCCTCGTCATTCTTGTCTGTTGAATCAATTCCTAAAGTGTCTGCGATAGACTCGAGCTTCTTTCTATCCACTGATGATTCATCAGTAACGTCATTCGCATTTATCTGGTTCAACTCCCGCTTTGCCTGAATTTTGGCCTTCTCATATTCAGAAGAAGCCCTTCCAACAGATCGTGCAATTTCCGGGATCTTCTTTACCCCGAAGAACAAAAGAACCACAACGACTATAATAATGACCCATTCCAAACCTCCAACTCCAAATGCTTGCATCAACAGGCTTGAAGCGCTCATCAGGTTAAGTAACCTTCCCACCCTTTAGCATTTAAATGTTAATTCTGGGTGACATAACTGCCATAGTCAGAGTTTTGGGTTAGCTTCTGCTCCGGAATTGGTAAGACGTTTGTTTTCGCTTCTAGATCTATTGACTATTGCTAAGCCGGCCAAATAGAGAACAGTCATAGGAGCCACTACTAACCACATACTAATTCCACCACCATCTGGGGTGATAATTGCCCCAAATATTACGAAAACTATTATTGCATACCTAAAATTCCTTTTCCAAAATGCCGCGTCGACAACTCCAGTCAAGGAGAGAGCATACATTATGGCAGGGAGCTCAAAAGCTATTCCGAACGCCACTAAAAGCTGAAGCACAAAAGGGAAAAACTCATTTATATTAAAGAAGGTGGCGACTCCTATAGATTCACCATACGCGTAGAGAAAATTTAGGATAAACGGAATAACGATGACATAGGAGAAGATTACTCCAATAATAAAGAGAACGATTGTCGGAACAAAGGTCTTGACCGGTATTACCCTCTTGGTGGATTGGCCCAAGGCAGGGGATATGAATGAATACATTTCTCTTATTATCAGAGGCATTGAAATCAAAATACTCAACAAAACTGCAATAAACACTTGAGAGAAAAATGCCTGTCCCGGTGCAGTTTGGATTAAGGAAACTTCAGGAGGGAGAAGGGTGACTTTCATAAATGTCGTGAGCTGTATAGCAATATTGTCAAGAGGATTATAGTATGGATAGTAAATGGTGATATCAATTGACTCTGTGTCGACCTGATTGCCACCATTGCTAGGTGATTCACTTAGAGCAATCATTCCAGAGCTTGGTGCATATGACAAATGAACAGTAGTCAGCCCGAAACTAAGGCAGAATGCAGTTACGACAAGCATGACCACTGCTATACGTATCAATCTGAGGCGTAATTCGTCAAGATGCTCGCCTATAGTCATTTCCACGGGCAAATCTATCGAATATATGTTACTCATGCGACCTACTAATATAATTGTGCCAAGACCACATGCCAATATTGAGACTATTGCTTCCTAAACATGAAAACCCTTACAATTTCACTTTATATCGGTGTTATACATTTGGCATAGTGTTTAAATAGTTTCAGCATGAAACCACATCTAGTGATATAGATGCCAGTCGCAATAATTCCAGATATTAGCGAACAACACTGTATTGGATGTGCTCTTTGCGTAGAAATATGTACAGCGCTAGGTCCTGATGTCTTAAGAGTAAAACCAGTTGAAGGATGGAAGAGAGGAAAAGCATTCGTCTTTTATCCTGAAAGATGTATCTCTGATGGGGCCTGTATAGGCGTTTGTCCAACAAAGGCAATCTTCTGGATGAGACCAATGGAATATACTCCAGGTCAACCGATTCCACTCAAGAAGAATGCAATATTCACAAAGGGCTGGGAAGAAGGTTAAAAAAGAATCGTAATTGGCCTAAATTTTTTTTTTCCAAATTTATTTCTGATCTCGAGCGACATCAAGGTTTACGTGAAGTTTTGTTTCTCCGAATACGTCCTGAGGGACCTAATTGCAAAATGATTTTTTAATTACGTAATCGGTCAAAAATGTTAGAGAACATAAAGTATCATCTTTTTTGGATTTGGGGCCAAGAAGATGGGTTCATGAAGCGAGGCAAGGAGGGAATGCTTGTGATAACGAATTTGCGCATCGCATTCATAACAAAGACAAAAATGAAGTATAACGTACATCAAGAATATTCGCTGAGGCAGCTAAGGCGGTTTAAAGATGGTGAATCCGTCTTACAGACGGTAGAACGATACAATGAAATTGATCTTCAAAACGATTTGGACGAAAGTGACAAGAACTTAGATATCCCCTTCAGCAGAATAGTCAAAATCGAGCAAGAAAAGAAAAGATGGGGAACCGTACTTAAGCTAAAGTTTGTTGAAAATGAAGATACGAAGGGCTACAAGTTCATGGTCGTGAAAGGATGGGTAAAGTATCCTCTTAAAGATCCTGTTTCATTCCAGCAGTTGGACTGGGAGCCAATTATATCGCTTATGAAGAAATAGGTAAACCTATTGGCTGGGTTAGGTAGACTAAGGGATACTCCT
>DASQUV010000041.1:0-6264 GCA_035641095.1 Nitrososphaeraceae archaeon | reverse complement strand
ATGATTTCTTAGTACTGGAGAAATCGAAAGGAACCGTAAATAGGATTGTAAATGGGGTAATGTTGGCTGATCCTCTGTTACAAGTCAACGTTGCTTCTGAAGTAGAAAGAGGGATGCTGGGTATTGCAGTTTCCAATGCTACAAATCAGACCAATGTTGGTTATAACAATCATACATCTATAAGAGGGCCATACGTATTCCTGTATTATACCGAAGCTGTGTCAGCTCACGACGGTACCTCCATCAGTAACCGTGTCTATAGATACGAACTGGCTGACAACCATTTGGTAAACCCGAAACTTCTCCTGGATCTTCCGGCCATCCCTGGACCTCGCCATAATGGCGGTTCCATCAGTATTGGCCCGGATAATAACCTATATGTAGCAGTTGGAGATGTCGATGGTCATACTACTGAAGCGCAAAATGTTCACAATGGGGGTAAGCCAGATGGAACCGGAGGTATTTTCAGGATAACCCAGGACGGAAAACCAGTACAGAGTATCATTGGGGAGCAGAGTCCTAACAACAAGTACTTTGCATATGGAGTCAGAAACAGTTTTGGTATTGGCTTTGATCCTTTAACAGGCAACCTTTGGGATACCGAAAATGGACCTGGGTCAAATGATGAAATCAATCTTGTCGTACCTGGCTTCAATAGTGGTTGGCTGCCAGTTCAGGGTAAGGCGCCTGTTGATTTTGATTATCAGCGGCTAGTCAACTTTGGGGGTGAGGGTGTGTACCGGGACCCAGAATTCACCTGGGTTGATACAGTAGGACCTACCGATGTCCTGTTTTTTAATTCAGACAAACTTGGTGATGAATATGTAAACGATATGTTTGTAGCTGATGTTCATTTCGGAAGAATTTATGATTTCAATTTGAATGAGAATAGGACAGGCCTAGTGTTGAATGGTTCTATCGCGGATAAAGTAGCAGATACGAACGCCGAAGTGGAGCAATTAATATTCGGGTCGGAATTTGGCGCCATAACTGATCTTGCGATAGGGCCAGATGGTAATCTATTTGTCCTTTCCTTCGGCCAAGGTGCGATTTATAAAGTCCATGCACCCTAATTCCGGATGGCGCATAGCATGAGTGGGGTATCCTGGTTAACGCTTGTTTGATCCTCAATCAGGCATATACGCTGATATATGAATAAAGAAATGGGATACATGTAAGAATGTATGTGGATGCATTTCCCATATTCTGAGTACTTAATCCCAATGCTTTGAGTACATAGTAAGCCGCAAAATCATTGCTCCTTTCTGCTTTGATGGACTGTTTCCTTTTCGAATTTCTTATATATATGGCAAGATCTCTGAATACGAGATGATACTGATAATTGGTGTGCTGCTATCTGTACTGACACCATTGGCCCTAGCTCTCTTTGCGTCATCGTCGTCATATCAAATTCCATGGGTTGTTGCTCAAACTGTACCCTCGGGGGAATGTAATTGTATACTGGATTCAACAAGTTATGCAAGCACAACTTCCACTAATTTGACAGGCCTGACTATACCCAGTGTCGACTTACTGAAAAATGAGACGGTAACAAGTGCAACGGAGGGCAGTCTGTCTTGGATAACAGAGAAAGGGACCGAGCTCCTCGGTGTTCTATCAGAAGATTACTTTCTGGGGAATTTTTCTAGGGGGACGGGTAGAACGGTTGCACTCAACATGTTAGATATTCAGCAGAATCAGTCACTTGGAATCGAGATTAGCGGCGGTAGTGTTCCTGACCAAATGCAGGCAGAGATTATTCCCGCTTCAGTTGATAGGAACGGGACACTGGCGGAGATCACAACAGTAGGACCCAGGATAGGGCAGGTCCCTGTTCTTTACGACGAGACGTTAGAAGAACCTACGATGAATAAGAATTCATTGCAAGTCAATGTGCCAGCTGCGGGTGACTATCTCCTACTAGTAGAGCTATCATATGATAATAAGAATCAATCATCGTCAATGCCTCTCACCTTGATATATGAAACTGTCCTTGTAGCGGAGTAACAGGCCGAATACTAAAAAATGGACCATTCCATAATTTGATTTGGTTAGCAATGCGATATGGAATGGGATATCGCTAAAGAATCTTCTAGATCAGGCTCATATGAAGGGAGGAGCAGAATATGTAGTTTTTAGGTGCTTTGATGGATATAACGTGGGAATCCCTTTGACGAAAGCACTCAAAGAGGGTACGATTCTAGCTTACGAGATGAATAGGGTGACACTAACTCCAGCACACGGTTATCCCGTTAGAGCTATTGTCCCCGATATTTATGGAATGATGAACGCCAAATGGATAACCGAAATTGAGATTGTTGATTATGTTTATGAAGGGTTCTGGTAGCGCAAAGGATGGAGTAATACCGCAAGAATCAATACTTTATCTTCTAGTGATACCTGGCGGCGCATCGATCAGAACTAGGTTCGGAGGTTTCTTGCCTGAGAACTCGAGAATTCTAACCACCCCGAGTAATGGCACAACTTCATCTCTTTCTACGTCTCCTGGATGAGTTGTCACTGTAGGAGGCATAGCGTTCGCAGGATCTAGAGGAATATCCGATGTACAAGTAAGCTTCGACGACGGCTCAACTTGGAAGGAAGCATCTATCAAGGAACCATTGTCGGCATATTCGTGGGTTATATGGGCGGCAGAATTGAATTTGCCCAATATTCAGTCCAAGGAATATAAGTTGACAGTAAGGGCCGCATATAAGGCCGGCAATGTCCAGACCTCTAAGGTTACCGAGCCGTTTCCAGACGGTTCAACCGGTTATCATATGATCAATATTCATGCCTGATGGAGGTTTATAATTGAATTAATTTGTTATAAGTAAGGAATTTAGCTTCAATTGCTGTTTGAAGTCGTCTACAATTTTCGATTGCCATCGTGTTAAGGGGTACGAGTCTCTCCCCCCTGACTAGATGTCTGACCAATTTTCTTCTGGCAACAAGGTAAAGGGGTAAGACGGTATTGGACTACTGCCCGTTTGGTATGGGCGTGGACACAAACAGTTCGTCCATTCTATTATAGACTTGCAGAAATTGCATGCCCTTGGGGGTGGTTTTGAATGCTCTTTCCCCCTCTTTATACTCCACTAAATCGTTTTCAAGGAGGTGAACAAGATATTCCTTTAAGATGTTATAGGAAAGGTACGTTTTGTACTGTATCTCTGTTACTCTGGCCCTATTGCCATTTGTGACTTGTAGGATAGAGGAAATTATCTCTGTTCTAGATCTGTGTCGGAGCAGTTTAGGCATCTTATTCTAATTTGATATAGTGAATATATATACTTATTTTAAACCCAAGTAAATTATGGCTAAATCTTCTATAATAAATGCAGCACTTCTGAGTCTTTGCACAAGTTGAATGACGCATATATACTTTACAGGTTAGGCCATCCACTTCAAACTGGTTAAGGCAATCTCCACTCCATAGCTCCTGCCGATGCCCAATTTACTCAATTGTCCATCTTCCTTCGGCTGACCAATACTCAGATTAGGTGTTTTATATTGGGTCCTCATTCGACGAACGAGCAGCTTTTGATATCGAACATTGTCATATTCTTCTGTTCCATTAATCGTTGCCAATGTATTAGGAAGTAGTATGCGTTATGTTACTAGTAATAGAACTAGATTAGCAAGTGTATTTGGGATTTTTTTGATCTACTATGTGTTTGATTGTGTTGGCTAGATAAGCTCACCTGAGTGGGAGGTAATACACTAACTTAATATGATATGATAATATCGGAATTGAACCAGATATCTCTATCTTCCTTAGCCAAAATCTTCTTTCCTTATCTCCATGCTTTGCTTCTAATATTTACCATGGCTACTGGCAACAACCATGTATAAACGAAGGTGGTGAGAAGTGTAAAGGCGGGTCTATATAACCAAAGCTTACTCTCTGGATTTCTGACCTTAAAATCTACTCCGTAGATCATTGAAGTAAACAATATTCCTGCAAACCACAGCATAGTAGAGCTTAATTCACCTACTAATGGTAGCATGAAGACTGCATGAAATACTACGTAGGGACGTACGAACTTCATTACCGTCATTATGTAGTATATCATCGCAATGTAAGCTGGTCTCCTCCAGTAGCTTCCTCCCGTGGTGGACAGACTTCTGATAAAGCTCTTTTTCCACCTAATCTGCTGCTTTATCAATGATTGCATGGTGTTTGGAACACCCACATGCACCTTGATACTATAGCTGTATTTGACGTTCCAATATTCTTGCTCCCGGGAAGACTTTTTGTCTTCCTGATCCCCCGCGGAGAATGCAGAGGAAGAAGATAAAATAGGCAATGTAGAATAGTTATTGTAGCCCCCATCAGGGTATACCAGTGGCTGACTTCCATGTCCATAGTCATTGTGTATTAATTCTGCTCTGTTTGTTGAACTAACACCGCTAGCTTGAATAATGCTCACAGGGGATCCAATTTTCCTTTTAGGTGTAGTAAGAACATATGCTGTCATCCTCCGATCAGTACAGAATTTGAAATCCATACCAAGAAATTTGTCATGCGCCCATTCATGAATGAATTCCTGAACACATTCACGCTTATAGAAGCTAAGGGCCCCTGAACAACAGGTGACAGAGTCAAAAGAGCTTTCAGCCCCCTTAAAGCCTCTACATGCTGCATCGGCGTACACTGCCTGCATCTTCTCGTAAATGTTACCTTTGGTAGCATTTCGGACAGTTACATGACCCGTAAGCGCACCTAGATTCCTATCCGCCATAAAGATTTTGGCAGCAATCTCCACAGCCTCAAGATCCATGTCACAATCGCTATCCATAAAAACATAAATTTCGCCTCTAGCAATCTGACTCGCGGCTTCGACTGCTCTTTTCTTGCCTACACTTTTATTTATATGAAGAATGTAGAAATTTTTTACCTGGGGATTTTCCCTCTTGATGGAATCAAGTATTTTCGGTGTGTTATCAGTACTTCCGTCATTTACAATTATGACCTCTCTGTTTTTATACGTCTGATTTATGCATGACTCAACGCAATTCCTAATATTTTCCTCCTCGTTCTTTACCGGTACTACAATCGAAAAGAAAGGAGAGCTTTCCATAGTTGTTTGCGAGTCTTGAAAGGATGTGGGTAAATCAAAGTTCGGGTCTCGGTACTTCCAGTACGAGAAGACTAGAATATTCAACAAAATAAAACTTGAAAAGAAAGTATAAAGCCCTAAAACAAAGTCCATTACGAACAGCAAGAGGTATACCTTGAGCACAAGAACTACCGATACAGCACCAATCAGAAAACAGCGAATGAAAAAGCCTCTCCTATCTATCTCCTTTGATATTTTCAAGTATTCTAAGACGTTGATATGTATCGCCTTCCTGTCTTCTCCTTATATGTTAGACTTACTGTTTAAAAAATGAATGTCTGTGTTTTAATGTACATTCTACTGCATACTTTATCTATAAGATTTCAAAGTAACGTTATCTAACTGATATGAGGAATATGTTCTCAATAAGTTTAATTGAACGAGTACAACGTAGTATTAGGTTAAGCATAAATTTGCAAAATAAAGGTAAACTAATTACCATACTACTACTTGTTGCCTGGGTAATTAGTGCGATCATAGCTCTATACTATCTTCGGATTGATTTCTTACGTTAGCTGCTTTTGCTTTCCATTCGTCTTCACAGCCAATTAAAAAATTTCACTTGGCTGCTTATACATTTTCAATTGGCAATCAAAGAAGGTAATCGAATAGCATTGCATAAACATAGAGTTCTGTATCTCCTGATAGGTCTTTATCACCCCTCGTACACGATATTGAATGAATACATATGGTTCTACTGTTTGTCCGTAGTTTTGAATGGCCTCCGTTAATTTCAACGTGATAATTATTGACCTAAAAAATAGCGAGTTATAACTCATGCTAAGTGTAAATTAGAGTCACCAAGTACCTTGGCGGCTATAATTGGTTATCCATACCATTTATTACCAACATATATATACCTGATAAACCTTACAGTCAATCATGTCATCAGAAAATAGAAAATCAAAAGATAGCGCGACGACAACCACCACCGCAGGTACAAATGTATCTTTGAACATATATCAAATAGTAGAGACCGCGAACGAAAACGTTACAAAACTAGTGAATGAAACTTCAAAGGTGCAACCGCAATATGCTCAAGCGATCTCCAATTTACAACAAGAGTACATCGACGCACTCAGGAATGCAATTCAGAGAACATTCTCAGTTCAAAAACAATTCTTGACTAGTAACAGCAACT
>DASQUV010000040.1:0-69663 GCA_035641095.1 Nitrososphaeraceae archaeon | reverse complement strand
CTTGTGACATCACTATCGAAAAGTCATTTTACTTTAAAATAGCTTTGCATCAAGGGGAGTGATAGCTAAGTAGGTTAAGATTCAGCCCTTGTGTCTTATAATGTCAGAGCTTACCCGAACCAAACCCCACTTCGGGTGTATCATCCCATCTCTATCAAATTACTGTACTCTCGAGCATATTGCTTTGCTGCTTCCAGACACTCGAGGAGTGTGTTTCCAGTTACTGAAAAAGTCAAATGTTCTCTTAGTAGATGATGCTTTATGTGAAATTCCTGTGTAATACTTGTCACGAAGCCCTTTACCATGATCTGCTATGTATCTATTCTTCAATTCGTATGAGAGTCAGTGCCACATCAGGAACGTCTAGTATGCACTCTTACCAGTAGATACGTCTGTTTCGCTTAGGGATTAACACTGTCAGGATCCCATCCTACGGCATGTCCAGCAGTATCATCATTTACGGTAACTCTTCATAAAACTCTCAGCAGGTTTTGATGAGATGATCAACGTGTAGGAGAACGTTCTTTGATAGGTTATATCCATATCGGATCGCGATTGTTTGTCTATTCGTCATGTTATGTAAAAAATTGATTTTCCAAGACTAAACTAGTTTGGAAAAATTATTATAATATGTTTTCTGGAGGTCTATTTTCTGCTCAGCAAACTACTTCGGACAAACTGTTCCATGTCCTGCTTAAGTCATGCAACTGTCGTGTGTTTCATTACCAGATCGATTATCCTTACGTCCTCTTTTCGCACATATAACAGAAGGGTATCTATCTATTTCCTTATGAGCAAGTTCTCTAAATTCTTTAGGTTTTATTCCATCCCGCGTAATAAATCCATGAGATTCCTGTGTAACGGCATTCCTGGGATTGTTGAAGTAACTTCAGTAATCAAAAATAAGCCATTGTTTGAATTGGTAACGTTAGAGAATGAACGATATCAATCCAAGACCATAATTATCTCTACAGGTTTAAAAGATGTTTTACCAAGTATAGATAATATTTCTGACTACTATGGCAGCAGTTTGTTTCATTGTCCTTACTGTGACGGATGGGAATTACGAGACAAACCTTTGGTTGTAATTATAGGTGAACAACAAGATCAGGGTTTTCATTTCATTCAGACTATTTATAATTGGTCTAAAGACTTGATTGTATGCACAAATGGCATTGCCTTTCAAAATTCTGCGCAAAAAGGTTTGCTTCAGAATAAGGGAATAAAAATAATAGATAACAAAATTAAAAACTTTGTCTGAAAATATGGACAGATGGAAAAAATAACCTTTGAAATTGGAGAGAGTGTATCAAGAAAAGGCGGTTTTGTTATGCCCCAATTGATACAATCATCTGATTTTGGTAAACAATTAGGATGTGAATATAATCCACTTGGTGGTATTGCTGTAGACTCATTTGGTAGAACAAACATACAAGGAATATATGCAGCAGGTGATGCTTCTGTAATTGCTCCTGCTCAAATAATTATCGCCGCTGCTGAAGGAGTACGAGCAGCAGCAGGTGTATACATGGACTTAACCCAAATAGAATTTTTAGAATAAACTTGTGCCATTTTTTGCATGCAAAATTTGTTTATACTATTTTAAAATTTCACCCAAATGAAGTTCGGCCTAAGAAAAAGAGAATTCGAATACTAAATTATTTATCAATGTATATTAAGAATAATTCTGCGCGCAAATTTTCACGATTATATGAATGTGAATTGAAAAGGCAGGCGACCAGTTAGATAGTGTGGCCGATATGGTCGCCCACCTTTATGGTTATTTCCCTCGGTTAAGGTCTTCATTTATTACACGGAATTCGACATTTATGACCATTTCGTTATTAGATCATATAGTGTCACATGTGAGAAAATTTGTGTTTTTGCGCACAAATTTTATGTGATTCCACACACCTTATGCATCAGTTGCAGATTCGAATACCTCTCTTGAATTATCTGCATCCATGGTTCCATCTATGAATCCATCATAGTATTCGCCTCATTGCATTCTCCATTTGAGGTTTATATTATATAATAGATTTAGGTTTTTTACCAAAATTATAGAATCGTCTAATATCGAGGAGACCAACTTCGACTGAAATTTTGATTTAATGATACTGAACCATTGTGATTTAATGACTCGAAAAAGTGAAACAAAGGTTTTTGTGAGGAAGTCTCTTTACTGGGGAAAATTGAACCCTATACCACCGACGTCTAATTTCTGAGATGGTGTGTTATCTCTTAAGTTTTTGCGCGCAAATACGCAGTCAACATAGAACCACCACCTGATACATCAGTTATAGATTCACAGACCCGTTCTAAAGTATGTTATCGTTTTTGTGCGTGTATAACTGGTCAACCACATAAAACTATTATCCGATAGTGTTCATGAGTACCTACCAAAGAATTTGCAGTATTATATCGGATGTTCTGGATGGTCCTATTCATCTTGGCAGGGACCTTTCTATCCAAAGGGTATTGAAAATTCTAAATGGTTAAGATATTAGTCGAAGGTCTTTAACTATGTTAAAATAGACTCATCATTCTATAGAATTCCCAACAAATTCATGGTCAAGAATTGGTACAGGCGGACTCCTGATTCGTTTCGGTTTACTGCAAAAATTCCCTAAAGTTATAACTCATGACAAGAGACTCTTGGATTTCAATGAGGATCAACTAAATTACTTCTTCGAATCAATTTCTGAATTAAAAGAGAAATTACTGGCATTATTGATCCAGTTACCCCCGAGGATACAAATTGTTGAAGGCCTAGATGCCTTACGAAAAATTATTCCTTATCTTGACAAACGTTTTAGGTATGCGGTGGAAGTAAGACATAGATCCTGGTTTCAGGATCTTGCATACAATTTCTTTGCCAATAACAATATGTGCCTGGTCTGGAGTAAACTTGCAATGCCGTCTAGTCTTGTTACCGTCATTAAGAGGAGTGAGTCGTTATCCAATAACAAAAACAAGCAGTCAATCCAAAAGTTTGTGGACTTTATGAAAAGCACAGACATATCACAGACATCAGAATGATACCCTATTTATCATCTTATGCGAGGTATCTAGGAGATAAGGAACTCACTGGCGTAGATAGAAAGCAGGATATCATCGAATTTCTGGATACTAGAAGAAAGGATACAGTTGCAAACCCTGACCAGAAATGGATTAGGACCTGGAATGACCACCTTCAGAGAATCAAATACTTTATACGTTGCCTCCATAATCATCATGATACTTCAGACCCCCCTCATTTGCTCAAATAAAGAAAAAGAAAACCAATCGTTTAAGTCTGTATACATCGGATCCTCATCTTCACCATAGGGAAAAAATTCGATTAGACTTTCATTAAATTTGTGATTTTGAATATCCAGGTTTCACAAGATCCGCAATGTCGACCCAACATTTAGCAATCCGGTCCATAGAGTAGATGCAGTTAAGAATAGAAATGTTGGGATCAGGTCTCGCGCCCTTGGTTGATTTCTCTTTTATAGAAACAGACAGATTTGAAAATTTTCCGTACATCCTTACTATTTCCTCGCTCAGCAAACCGTCTTTGGCTATAAATGCGCTTATAGCTCTGTGTTGCATATTGTCGACGATCGTGCCTGCTTCCACGATTTCATTCTCAAATCCAGTGCCCCACAATTTGGGTATCGATGACGAAAATTCTGAGATATAATCACCAGCACTTTCTAGATAGCTTGCCGCTACCCTGTAATCGAGTATGTCAATATTACTCAGATTAAGTTTCCGTGCAATTCTCTGATTTAGCATTGCACTTCTGATAAGACGAACTAACAAGAAATACTGTCTATCGATTTCGTCGTCTCTTCTTACTATGAGCTTTATCAGCTTCGTATCTTTATCCGCTATCGCCTTAAGCCCATCTCTCATCATTCCTTTTATTATCGCGTTCATTCTACGAAGGATTTTCGCGGCCTCAAGTGAACCAACGTCAATAAGGAACTGAAAGTTGATGTTTAGGCTATCCTCGTCTACAATTTCAAGGCCTACCAGCTTATTTGAGGCGGTAAGGATTTTCTCTCGATCTTCATAATCTATTGGGGTTCTAGCTTTGATCGTGATGTTATCGAATCCCAAAAGATACGCTCCGAATAGCTGGTTAATGAGGATATCTACCACCCTGGCCGGGTAATCTATCCTAAATCCCCGGATGACGCCATTCCCATCATTTGATGGAATAATGGCGATTGAATTATCATTGCCAAGTTCCATTCGAATGGTATCGCCTTTCTTGAGTTGATTCTGACGAACCCAATTCGCTGGCAGCGATATAAGAGTACTACTCCCTATTTTCTGAAGGCGACGAGCGTAAGATGCCATTTAAATTTAAACATATATAAACTAATTAAACATTATTCTTATATTATCAGAAAATCCCTAATAAGTGATGGCAACCCTACTCTCAGATATCGTCGCTACGTCTACGGCGTTTAGTCCTGGGCATGTGACTGGTATATTTGCTCCTGCAGGGCCAGAGAAGAATATTCTTAGGAGGGGGTCTATAGGTGCTGGTTTTTCTATTTCTAGCGGGATTACAACTACTGCTAGAGCCTATGAAGCTAAGCTCAAAGGCTTCAGTATCTCCGTTGACGGTATTCGAGTACAAAATGCACCTGTCTCGTCTTATGTTGCAGGGTACTATCTCAATCTGATTGATAAGCCTATTTTTCTGCAAATCAACCACAGTACTAAGATACCTATTGGATTTGGTCTGGGTTCCAGTGGTGCCGCAGCATTAAGTCTCTCTTATGCCCTAAACGATTCCCTGAAGATGGGCTTCAGTAAGGTGCAGGCGGCCCAAGTAGCTCATTGTGCAGAGATTGTATGCAAAACAGGGCTGGGTACGGTTGCCGCATTATACGTGGGTGGATATGAAATCCGGTTGAAACCAGGTGCCCCAGGGAAGGGACTGATGTTCAGAAAGGAACTTGAGAACTACGTTGCAACTATTTTATGTATTTCACCGCTATTGACCAAGACAATATTAAGTAAACAGGTAACGAATAAAGGTGGTAAAAAATACTGCTCTAGAGAGTTGTTGAATAGATTGAAATCAATGGATGACATAGATGAATTTCTAGATGCTTCATTTACTCTTGCCAATTCGTTGGGTTTGACCGATGGCGTTTGTAATGGTCCAATTAAGGCTCTGAAATCTGAAGGATTCAAATGCAGTGTTGCATTATTCGGTGAAACTGTTTTCACGATTATTCGACGCGAAAGAGCAGAAGAGGTGCGTGCATGTTTGAATAAATTTGGTGGAACGATTATTGAAGCTAACATTGATTTGACAGGTGCTAGAATGATCTGCGAATGTAAAAATGCGAATTAGTATTCCAAAGGATCATCCGAGAGCAACTTCACTACGAATAAGGGAAATGCTCGTGGATGGGTTAAAACTAGGACTTGTTGCTGAAGAAGGTCTAATCGCACATGGCAGGGGAGAGGCCTTTGATTATCTAATAGGCGAGAAAACAACACCAAGTGCCATCGTTGCCATCAACGCTGCTGCGGCCATGTTCCTTACCTCGAGTCATCCCATCATTTCTGTGAATGGGAATTTTGCTGCTCTGTGTGGAAAAGAAATAATAGAGCTAAATAGAGCATGCGGGGCACAGGTTGAGGTAAATATATTTTATCATTCTATGCGCAGAGAGCGCGCAATAAAGAATCATCTTCAAAGATTAGGAGCAACAGATATTCTAGGAGTAGGCAGAGATAGGACCGCAATTATTCCCAACTTGAACGGTGAACGAAAGCGAGTTGATCCGAGGGGTATAGCTGTCGCTGACACAGTTTTTGTCCCGTTGGAAGATGGGGACAGGACTGACGCCTTGATAAGAATGGGTAAACAGGTCGTAGCTGTAGATCTGAATCCACTTTCGAGGACCGCAGTCCGTGCTACTATATGCATAGTTGATAATGTCGTTAGGGTAATTCCTATTTTAATTCAGAGGATATTGGAGCTTAAAAGTAGCAACAGAGATTTTTTAACAAACATCCTTAATAGTTTTGACAACATTAGGAATTTGAATGAAAGCCTAAGACTCATACGTCTTGGAGGTTCTGAAATTAGTGCAACCACATAGCAATCAAATTAGGAAGAAAACAGTGTTCGAAATTGTAAACACAAAGAAAAATGGCAAAAAACTCGCCGTTTTAACCGCATATGACTTTTCAATTGCCCAAATCATAGACACCAATGACATTGACATAATACTGGTGGGCGATAGTGCAGGTATGGTAATGCTGGGATACCCAAACACAAGACCGGTAACTATGGAAGAGATGCTACTATTTTGTAAGGCTGTGTCCAATGCCGCAACGAAAGCAATGATAACTGTGGACATGCCTTTTGGGTCATACCAGAACGGAGTTGCTACGACCATCTCCAACGCAGTCAGATTGATCAAAGCTGGGGCAGATTCAGTTAAGGTCGAAGGCGGTTATGAAATTTTTGATCGAATAAAAGCTTTAGTTGAAATAGGAATACCGGTTATGGGACATATTGGATACAAACCCCAGACCTCGAGTATCTGGAATACTTCAAAAGCCACTGGAAAAACTAAGGAATCAGCTTTGAGACTCTTGAACGATGCAAAGTCTGTTGAAAAGGCAGGGGCTTTTAGTATTGTACTTGAAATGGTAACTGCTGAAGCCGCTGAGATAATTACCAAGAATTTATCGATACCAACTATAGGAATAGGCTCAGGACCAGTTTGTGATGGTCAAGTATTAGTAACTTATGACATGCTTGGAATAAATCAGAACTGGAAGCCAAGATTTGTAAAGAGGTATCAGGATCTAAATCAATTGATTGCTGCTTCTGTTCAAACTTATTCAAGAGAGGTAAAATCAGGGATATTTCCAAGCAATGAGAATGTTATTCACATGGATTCTAAGGAGTATGAAGAATTGATGAAAGAACGCGGTCTTAGGATTAGCAAATGAAAAAGAATTCGTATCGTCCAACTAGTGACATTTATTGCACTGAGGGAGAGGAGCTAGTAGGCACCCGCCTAGTACTTTGTATTACTGGCAGCGTTGCGGCATACAGGGCCGTCGACGTCGCCAGATTGCTAATTAAGCACGGAGCAGAGGTCACTGCAGTGATGAATAAGGGAACATCAAGGACATTCATTTCCGATGAGATGATGAAATGGGCAACAGGAAATGATGTCGTTACTACATTGACCGGTAATCTGGAACATATTTCCTTGGGTAGCAGAGATGCTACCGATATGGTTATAGTTTACCCTTGTACCGCAAATACACTAGGAAAACTAGCTAATGGAATAGATGACACAATTGTGACTTCTATCCTAACTGTGGCGCTCGGATCGAGAATCCCTATTGTTGTCTGTCCTGCCATGCATGAAGCAATGTATTGCAATAAGATTATACAAGAGAATATAAACAAGCTCAGAAAAAACGGAGTAGAATTTCTGGAGCCTCGGATTGAACAAGGGAAAGCGAAACTCGTTTCTGCCAATGAACTTCTTCGGTACGTTCAAGAGAATCAATTTGGCAACAACAAAAAATTGGCAGGAAGGAGCTTCTTGATTACTGCTGGGAGTACTGCTGAATACATCGACCCAATTCGAGCTATAATGAATATGAGTTCTGGAAAAATGGGCATATCACTTGCAAAGGAAGCATGCAATAGGGGGGCAAAGGTGAGCCTAGTTTATGGACATGGATCAGTGGATCCTGCCACTTCCCTTCAATTGCCAGGCCTGGAAATTCAAAAAGTGGTTACAGCTCAAGAGATGTGTGAATCGGTGATGACCAAATTGTCGGAGAAAAGGTTTGATGTAGTTTTTCTCACATCGGCCACTTCAGATTTTTCTGTTGAAAAGAAATGGAAGAGCAAAATAGAAAGTTCTCTAGGAAAAGTGCAGATCACTCTTGTACCAATTGACAAAATTATCTCAAAAGTGAAGAAGGTATGTAAATATGATGTGTTCTTGGTTGGATTTAAGGCAGAGCATAATGTAGAGTCGAAAGTCCTTATTGAAAAGGCTCACTCTAAACTTATGGATTCGGGAGCAGATCTTATTGTAGCAAATGATGTCGGAAAAAGGAACACAGGATTTGGATCAGACAAAAATGAAGTCTACGTAATCGACAGACATAGGAATTCTGTACACTTCCCGATTCAATCTAAAGATATGATAGCGATGCAAATTTTGGATTTAATCGAGAGAAAATATCTTCCCTCCGAAGCAACTAACCTAAACAAATCAGGTCCTTAGGAAAGCTATTTAGGTTAGTAATTGCGTTTCTAAGATTGGGACTGTCACCTTTGCCGTCCATATTTTTGATTATGATGCTGTCCTCAATTCGCACACCGAACCTTCCCCTTAGATATATACCGGGTTCTACTGTGACACACATCCCTGGTTTTACCTTCTCTTTTCCGATTTTGCTTATCCAAGGCTGTTCATGAACTTCCAATCCTATTCCATGGCCTGTGGAGTGTATGAATTTACTACCGTATCCTCTATCAATAATTCGATCTCTGCATGCGCGATCAACCTGTCCAAAATTTGCCGCCGACCGCAGCGAATCCAAACCGATCTCTTGTGCTTTCCTTACACATTCATAGACTTGCTTTATCTCGGCAGTCGCATGACCAATGACAAATGTCCGCGTAGCATCTGCCACGTAGCCCCTGTATTGAACTACTAGATCAACAATCACCGTATCCCCGTTTGCAAAAGGGCGTGTGGTGATTTCAGAATGGGGAAAGGCCGCATTAGGACCCCCTGCAATAATAAAAGGATAACGAGTACTCTTATATGAGGCTAGCGTTCCTCCAAGAAGATAAGTTTCAGATACAAGTAATGCCAATAATTCGGTTTCCGTTGTATTTTCTCTGATTTGTTCAGTGCTTAAATTGAATAAACGATCAATAATTCTTGCAGCATTAGAAATATTTTCCTGTTCATCAAGATCCTTTATGATTCGACTCCTGGTTAAGGGTTTGTTATTCACTTTTACATTTCCTTTACCAAGTCTTTCAGTTAGGAAGCTAATAGTATGAAAATCAGTACTATCTGTACATACCGACTTCCCTGCCAATTCGTCTATCACCCGTAAAAGCATGTCTTTCCCTCTTTCTGCAGATATTACTTCACATGAAAGAGCAAGTTCTTCAGCTCTCTGTGCTTCGAGAGCGGCAGTGATAATCTTGGTGCTTTCATTGGAACAAATGCTCACCGATTCTCCCCAAAAACCAGTCAAATAGTATGTGTTTTCAGGAGTAAAGGATACCACTGTACTACAGTTTATCTTCTGCGCGTGATCCAATACTCGCCTTCTATGGTCCTTGACCAGCATAGATATACTGTTAAGTATCTCAATAAGGAATCAGGTAATAAACGTAATTGTATAAATAACGGATAATGCCCCACGGTATTGAGATCTAAATGGAATATCTGGTAATGCTCCCTGGGCCCACAAATGTGCCAGGCAGAGTAATGAATGCCATGCTTTCCCCAATAATTAATCACAGAAGCGACGACTTTCGAAGACTCTACAGAGAAGTAGTAGATAAAACCCAGCGCGTGTTTCAAACCTCAAATGATGTGGTCGTCCTTACTGCTTCAGGCACAGGTGCGGTAGAAGCATCAGTTATTAATTTAGTCAAGAAGGGTGATAATATCGTGATTCCTGTAAATGGGGAATTTGGCGGTAGACTAGCCGATCTCATCGAAAATTGGGGTGGTAATTCCATTCGGATTAAATCAAAATTTGGTGAGAACCCTCCACTTGAGCAAGTCGAGGAAGCATTTGAAGCAAATAAGGACGTAAAAGCACTCTATGCGGTGTATAATGAGACTTCAACCGGAACAACCCTAAGATATTTGGAAAAGCTTGGAGAACTGTGCTCAAGGTATGGATCCCTTTTCATTGTAGACGCAGTCTCGATTCTAGGTGGAGATGAGCTGCCGGTCGACAAATGGGGAATAGACGTGTGTATGACTGCTTCTCAAAAGGCTCTCGCCGCACCACCCGGTGTTGCGCCGATATCCATTAGCGCCAGGGCAAAAAAACACATGATCGAGAGTCCGCCGCCAACCCAGTACTTCAACTTAAAAAGATATTTCAAATATTTTGGAGACAGTGGTGAAACTCCCTTCACTCCGGCGTTACCACTGTTGTTTGCTTACAGAGAAGCTTTGGAGATGGTATTGGAAGAGGGACTGGAAAAGAGAGTTGAACGCCATAGACGATGTGCCAATGCATTTTACACCGGTCTGACTGAGCTAGGGTTTACTCCCTTCGCTCATCCCGAAGCAAGGAGCAACGTGGTGATAGCCTTTAATTACGTACCTGGTATTGAAGATAAGATCTTCAGAAAAATCCTTAGCGAACATTTTCGTGTTCTAATTGCAGGTGGTTTCGGAGAGTTGAAGGGAAAGGTTTTTAGGATAGGCTCCATGGGTGAGGTAGATCGGTATCATGTAATACGAACTCTGTCTGCTATTGCATCAACCATGAAAATAATGGGTATTGAAACAAAATCTGAGCCCATACCTGTCGCGATGCAAGCCTTGAATGTTTGAATACAATCTCCTCCAAGGAACACTCAAACTTAATATATGGTACTTCGATAGCGACATGTATGCCCTTAGAAAAAGGTTCACTCATACTTTTAGATTACACAGCTAAGATTAAGGATACTGGCAATGTAATAGAGACCACCATTGAAGAAGATGCAAGAAAATCTGGTACTCATGATCCTTCTCATAGATATGAGCCCAAATTAATCTCGGTAGGTGATGGTTGGGTCTTGAAGGGACTTGATGAAGCCCTATTAACAGCAAATGAAAGTGATAAGATGGATGTAGAAGTTTCGCCTGATAAGGGCTTTGGCGAAAGAGACCCTAGCAAAATTCGTATGATCCCTCAAAGGAAGCTTGGTGATAAGGCAGATGAGGTCTCTATTGGGGATGAAATCGAGATAGAGAAACGAAAGGGCATAGTAAGGTATGTAGGCTCAGGCAGAGTTCAATTGGATTTCAATCATAGGTTTGCTGGCAGAGTCATACTTTACAATATCAATGTGGTAAAGAAAATCCAGACTGACGATGATAAAGTAAAATCATTGACTAGAAGGTGGATACCCCTAAAAGAAGATAAGATCAAATTCGAAATGGAGGTTCCAATTCTTGAGCTGGTCCTACCAGAGGAAACATTCCTTTTGGATGGAATACAAATTGTAAAGGGCGCACTCTCAAATGAAATTTTTAAGTACGTACCTTCGATAACAACTGTCAGATTTGTTGAAGAATATGCCAGTCGAGAGAATGTTAAGAAAGACAACAATAATGAAGAGCAAGGAAGCAAGAAAGTCGAAGAGCAAGGAAGGAAGTAAAAGCTAAGCTACCTTTAGTATAGGCTACTCAACTCTGGCGGTTCAAATCACTTTTACCGCTCTTGCAAGACTAGCTGCCTTATTTTTGTTTAATTTTTCTTTACTGAGAATAGTAAATCTTTCAGGTCGTAAAGAGCCGGCTAATACCAGCGACTGAACCACTTCATCTTCAGTCAAATTTATCTGTTTTCCTCTTGTTGGTGCTCCAAATAAAGCTAAAGTCTCGGCTATCCTTTCCCAGTCTAACCCGTGTAACTTAGCCATCAAGATTGTCCCAATGCCGACTCGCTCTCCGTGAAGCCCAGAATTCTTGCCTGCTATATATTCTACGGCGTGACTAAAAAGATGTTCCGAGCCAGAGCAAGGCCTGCTGCTACCTGCGATGCAGGATGCAACCCCAGCGCTTATTAGAGCCTCTACAATGGTTCTTAATCCATACAAATAATCCTTCACAAGATTCCGGCCTTCGTCAAGAATTATTTTTGCGCTTAAGTATGCAAGATTCGCAGCATATGTCCCATAATATTCATTTACTTCGTCCCTTGCAAGTTCCCAGTCTTTAACAGCGGTTATCTTACCAACAAGGTCTCCACACCCGCTTATCATCAAGCGACGCGGAGCTTTCGACATCAGTTCGACATCTGCTAGAACACCAATAGGGGTTTTTGCCTTTACCGAATATGGCTTGTCCGATCCTCTCATTGAAACGAAAGGACTTGAGATTCCGTCATGCGATGCAGAAGTTGGGACACTTATGAAAGGTTTACCCAAATTATACGCTGTCATCTTGGCGAGGTCGACCGAGCGCCCACCTCCTTGTCCAATTATTACGTCAGGGGCGAATCGTTTGAGTGCTCTAGCCAATTTCTGTGCTTCGTTGACAGTAGCGTCAGCAGCTATAAACCATTTGTATTCGCTTAAACCTGCATCTATCATGGATTTTTGGCAACTTACTTGGGTCCTCCCTCTCACAATCTCCCCACTGATGAATGCTATTCTTAAAAAATTGCGGTCAAGCTGCTGAATGAAATCACCCAATCCCGCTATGACAGCTGATCCTATCAGTATCTTCCTGGGTAATTCCATCAAATGCGATTCCTGAGTCAAGTGCAAATTATCACAAGGCTACTATACCATCGCTCTCTCCTATCTATAACCGTATCTAAGGAAATTTCCTTCGGTTAATAGGTTTGAATTACAGGAATCATGTAGTGGGGGAAATTGGTTCGGCTGGCGGACAGCCAGATTGGTTAGACCTTCGTTGATTTCCAAGAATTACGTTCCCAATCGAAGATCGCTATTGTACCAAAGGATCAGATCGCTCAGAAGGTCACTAAAGACGAAATTTGAACCAAACTGAATCTGCCAGATTCTACAGGCCCTAATCTAACCAATATTGAATCCCAGGACTATGAACATTCAACGTTTGGATTCTATTAAGCGGATCCTAGCAACTCGTCTTTATAATCATTGGCTTTGTAGAATTTATTGCTATGTTAGCAACGCGCATGCAACAAGCTCCACCTTCCAGAGATTTTTTCAATGATCTGCGACGCGTAAATCAAAGCGTTCTTCATCCAATGGGCTCATTAAATGTACATTAGTCTAACATCCGGAAGTAAAACGTAATTAATGCTGATACAAGTCAAGCTCACCCCTAGTTACAGTGGAAATACTTCTAATTGTTGGTGGCTGATTAACGTAGTGTACCGAATGCGTTGACGCCAAGCATATATATGCATAGATTGCGAACGATCTTAGCCTATGATTCGTGAACAGACCGGACAAAATTTTATGGTTAGAATACTCAACACATTACCCTCGGAATCTGGGCTCAAGAGAATAGAATATGAGGGACCAAGAATCGCTTTGTTCACTACTAACCCCTCCTATTTTATCCTAAACAGTAACGTCGTTTCAAACATGGTTAACACAGTGAAGAAGAGGATTATCATTCGAACTGATGAGTCAATCAGGAAATCAGAGGCAGAATGCGCTGAGGTGTTACGCGCGGTGCTTCCAAATAATTTTAGGATTTCAAAATTACTATTTGACCCTGCAGTTGGAGAAGTTACGGCATTGGTAGAGGGTTTGATAAGGGACTACTCAATAAGTGATCAAGACAATGCCATATTATCTGAAAAGACTGGTTGGAAGTTCTTGATCAGACGTTCCCCAAAGGATCCTGAATTGTTAGAACAGATTAATTCCATAATGGCGAGGAGGGCCAATGAACGAATTCGATTCTATAAGGAAGTGGGTGAAAAGATCTTTCGTCCAAGACTAAACAAGAGAACTGAGGTAAGTCTAGTCATGTTGGGTGGATTCAATGAAATTGGTAGATCTTGTATATTAGTGACTACCAATGAAAGTAATGTCCTTCTTGATTGTGGTATCAATTCATTTGCCAGTGACTCTCTGACTTTCGCGCCGAGATTTGATGTTACTGGCCTTAATATAGACGATATTGATTGTGTGGTACTGAGCCACGCCCATTTAGATCACGCAGGTTTCCTGCCTATGCTCCTCAAGCATGGTTACAAGGGCCCAATTTACTGCTCTGAGCCTACTATCCCTCTGACGTATTTGCTCCTTAAAAGTTGCCTGCAGCATGTGGGAAAGGTCGGCTTCATGAATCCCACTTCAGATGAGATCGAAGAGGTCATTGCTCATATGATACCATTACCCTATGCTGTAGTCACAGATATTACCCCGGATGTTAGGGTAACGCTTGCGAATGCAGGTCATATTTTGGGGTCCTCAATTGCCCATTTACATTTCGGAAATGGCGACCATAATTTAGTATATACGGGAGACTTTAAATTTGGCAAATCATTAGCGCTGGAGAACGCTCACTGGAACTTCCAACGTGTAGAGACACTCCTAGTCGAATCTACTCTGGGCGGCAAGGAAGACATCCTTCAATCAAGAGATGAAATGAATCAAAAACTACTCGAACTGATTAAAAGCTGTCTATCCCGAGGTGGGAATGTGCTTTTTCCTGTTCCTGTCTTGGGACAAACTCAAGAACTGGTCTTGACTTTGAGCAATTTTGTCAAGACAGGTTTGCTTTCTGAAAGAATTTGCATTGAGAAATCGATATGTAAGGCCAGTTCGATTTACGAGAGCTATATGGAATATCTCTCAAAGGAAATCAAGCAGGAAATTGATGGTTATTCTGTAGACATGTTCACTCCACCAAAGTCTCAAATAGTTGAATCTAAGAAACTAAGGAAAGGTTCCCATCTAATAGTTTCACCTTCATCGATGCTAACTCATGGCCCGTCCGTCCGTTACTTCCATCAGATATGTGGTGATCCGATGAGCGCCCTTATTTTAACGTCCCAGCCCTTTTTGAACACTCCAGCACGTAGATTAATAGAAGGCAGGAAAGAGATAGAGATCGAAGGTAAAAGGGTTAATGTAGAATGTAAAGTAGAAAGCTTTACTGATTTTACTAATCATTCAGATTATGGGCAAATCCTAGCCTATATAAAGAGGATGAGGCAAAAGTTACGGAAGGTAATCGTAAATCATGGAGACAAGAACAAAGCTCAGAACTTGGCCGCGTCGATTAATCGAATTCTCAGGATTCACACACAGCATCCTCTTGTAGGAGAGGCGGTGAAATTAGTCTGAATGCCTGAGTTGCATTTACTGTTATATATTGTGTACTTATTGACAGTATACCATAATGTTCCAATGGATAATTTTTTTCTTACAAAAAACCACTAGGGAAGTCTGTATGAACCCCTCCAAATTTTTACTTTTGCTGGGGTAATTACAACCCGTTCTTCGCCCAATCTTGCTATATCTCCGCCTACGGATTGAACAAACTTGTATAAATCATCGATGACTCTTCGCAACTCGTCGACGCTCTTTTGAGCCAATGGAGTTACCCTAATGATCACGATCATTTGCTTTTTCAAATCTTCTTTAATTAATGGAACTTCAGTAGGATCGCGAAGAGTTATTGCTTTCAAATAAACCTGTGGCTCATGCGCTTGCATTAAATTATCTCTTATCCGTTGTATGAATTTCAGAGATAATCAAATAGTTATTCTGGTCAAAAGATATTGACCAGGAAGGTTAGATCATATACTTAATGTTCTCACTATCCAACATCGGACATTCTGTCCTAGATTCTTTTTGCTGATGAAGGACGGCCAACTTAACGATTTGACCCCTTGGAGCATCGCTGTACCGTCCCACTATTCCTCCCGCCACTGTCATTAGATCGTTCCTAAGATCAGAATCTTTCTTGATTCTCAATATCCCTAACGGTCCTGCAAATTCAGTAGATTCAAGAGAATAGTCACTGTCAAGACAGAGAAATTTCATGATTTCATTTTCGCTCTGGTTTCGACCAACTATAAGCTTTGCCTCAGTCGATAGCCGGAAATGCCTTCCCACTTTGAGAAGTTCGACGTCGTTAAGGGTAGGAACTCCATCAGTGTGTTCGAATAGATCATAAACGCGCTTTGAGAAGCATGGATCGGTAAGAAGACACCCACCAGCAGAATTTGGTGGGTCTTGAATTCCAAATTTCTTCGCCAATTTTAACTGTTCTTTTCGAGATCGACCTATGATAGAATGTAGCTTACTTCTGTCGATAAAACCCACTTCTTCCGCATCAGATGGAGGAAGCTTTCTTGCTGAAAGAGGCCTAATTACTTTGCCGACCAAATCGGATTCCTCCTCAATCGTTTGGAGGGCATGGCGGTGTTGGCTCATAGGCCTCTGGGACAATACTTCCCCCGTCACCAAGTACGAAGCTCCGATGGTTTCCATATGATCCTTGGCAGCCTTATACATCATTGCCCTACAATCAATGCAGGGATTCATGCCCGATCCGAAACCATGTTTCGGATTCTTGAGCATTGCAAGATATTCATCTCCAAAATAAACTGTTTTTAACTTAATCCCAAGTGAGTCTGCAACTTCCTTTACTCTGTGGCCGCATCCCTTTCCACAATCAAAATCACAGAATGGAGTTTTTACTGCTACTGCCTCAACTTCGATTTCCTGGTCCAGCACAATTCTTGTGGAGAGATTGCTATCCAGCCCACCTGAAAGTAGCACGACTGCTTTTGGTTTCTTCGAGCTTGAAGGTTTTTTTGAAGCTTCTTTGGAAGAAGATGACATTGATGCTAATGGTTCCTAGGAATGGGTATTATATCGTTTGCCTCTAGAGGATTTGAATTGCACTGGAATTCTACCTTGTGATATAAACCTAGGTATATCGTTTATAGGATGGAAAATAGAATATAGAACATGAAAAATTCGATAGGAAAAGTCATGACAGATAAATTATCATTTATACTTCAATCCAGTACAGGACAGGAGGCGGCCTTGAAAATGGACGAGGACAACGCCTCTGCGTTGGTTGTGTTGGATTCTAGCGAGACTCCAGTAGGAGTTGTTACTCGTAGAGACCTGGTAAGGAGCACATGTATTGAAGACGTTCCTTGTAACAGTATCCTCGTCCAAGACATAATGTCGACTCCGATCGTTACAATTGATCCCTATTCTCCAGTTGAAGCTGCAGCAGATGTAATGAAACAGAATAATGTTAGACATCTTTTGGTTGTGGATGGCGATAAACAAAATGAGCCTCTTGGGATCTTAAGCTCACGTGATTTTGCATTGTACATAGAAAATGAACTCGAAGGAAGATGACTCATTCTACCTGTGCGTGACCAACGATTATATTGGAGACTCGAAATTTTGATAGCGAATGACTGTAGAAGCAATATCAAATTTCGACTCGTATGCCTGGGTAGCTGTTGGGTTATTCGTGCTGGGCATAATTGGCGTACTATTCTATGAAAAGTCGGAGGCACGACAGCATTCAACAAGAAACCCAAAAAACCCTTCCGACATCGGGTCGTAGGTACTTGGATATTGAGGCGAGGACAAGAGAATTCTATCGGAACCAGGGTTTTACTAACCTTACAAATATTCAAGCCAAATCTCTGCCAGTTGTTTGTAGAGAAATAGATTCGATACTTATCGCGCCAACCGGTTCGGGTAAAACTGAAGCAGCGATCCTCCCGGTGTTAACCATGATCAGGGATTGCAATGTCGAAAAGTCTAAAGGAATTAAGGCTTTGTATATTACTCCACTTCGGTCGTTGAACAATGATGTCTTTAGAAGGATTGAGAAATATGCGAGCTGCCTGGGATTGCGCCTAGAAATCAGACACGGAGATACTAGTGCAGTTAAAAAGAAAAAGATGTCTGACAATCCCCCAGACGTATTGATAACTACTCCTGAGACTTTGGGCATTATATTAACTAATAGCATACTCATTGGACATCTGGCATCAGTACAATGGATTATTATCGATGAAGTCCATGAACTGCTTCCAAACGAAAGGGGATCTCACCTTTCGGTGAGTCTAGAACGACTTGAAAAAGTTGCCAAGAAACGACCATCCAGAATAGGTCTCTCTGCTAGCGTTTCAGATCCACTCGTGGCGGGAAAATTTGTGGCCGGCTCGGATAGGAATATCGCGGTACTGATGGACAGGTCTATGAGGGAATACGATATAGACATCAAATACGTAAACGGTTCGATAAATGACGCATGCCAGTTAATTCTTACATATGTAGAACCCATGATAGACCAAGGTAAATCGATCTTAGTCTTTACCAACACTAGAGATGAAGCAGAATACATAGGAACCATACTAAAATCGCGTGCCAGTTTCGGGGTGGATGTTCACCACGGTTCCCTTTCAAAGACTAGCAGGGAAGAGACAGAGAAGAAATTGCGCGAAGGTTCTGCTGGACTAGTCGTTTGCACATCATCGTTAGAATTGGGATTGGATATTGGTTCAATTGATCTGGTTGTCCATTATGGGTCGCCAAGGCAGATATCCAAACTTGTTCAGAGGATTGGTCGAAGTAGACATAATAATCGTAAGTCGGCAAGGGGATTGATTATTACCAACACCCATGATGATGAACTTGAAGCCCATGCTATCTTGTATCGAACGAGAAAGGGGGAAATGGAGGAACAAGAAATACATCAGATGCCACTCGACGTCATGGCTCACCATCTGGTGGGTATCTCTCTGCAAGCGAGAAAATCTATTCAAATAAGCGAGGCGTTTCAACTGATCAGAAAGTCGTACCCCTTTCGAAACCTTCAGTTATCAGATTTGATTATGTCGCTCAAGATCCTAGCCGATATCGGCTTAATAAGAATAGATATCACAGGAAACTCATATAGATATACGTTGAGATCATACAAGTATTATTTTAGTAACCTCTCAATGATTCCCTTCGTTCAGAAATTCGAGGTCATAGATATAGTTGCTAAAAGGAAAATAGGAATGCTGGACCAACAATTTGTTGGTGATTATGGAGAAAGAGGAAACGTATTTGTTTTAAAGGGGCTGCAGTGGAAAATTGTATCAATTGATGAAAAGCGACTAGTAGTGAATGTTGAGCCTCTACGTGGGGTCACCATGAATGTGCCCTATTGGGCAGGAGAAACGATACCAGTAGACTACCTAACAGCTGCCAGGGTAGCTGAAAGCAGAAGACATACTGTCAATTCTGATGCATTCTTCAGTAGGGAAACTGTGACAAATAGTTTGGTCTTGCTAAAGAGGCTGCCTGACGCGAAGCTGATTTTGATTGAAAATAGTCGAAAGAACAATACCCTGATTTTGCATATGCCGTTTGGAACAAAGGCAAATAACACCTTTGCGTCAGTTCTGTCTACGCTTCTCTCTTCTCAATTGGGATACGTAATTGAAAGCAGATCTGACGCATATAGGATTTTGCTTACATCGGCTGCAACAAGAATAGGGAGGGCACACATTGAACGGATATTCAGTGAATTAATTGACTGCGAACCCATACTAGTTGCCTCATTCACTGGTACTTACGTCATGAATTGGAAGGTGTGGACAGTAGGGAGGAGGTTTGGGATTGTTTCGAAAGAGTCAGTGTACGACAAGAAAATCGCTAGGTTGCTGTATGATAGATATATGAAGACCCCTGTTAGTGCTGAAGCGATACGCGAGCTCATACATGAAAAATATGATGTGTTTAATACAAACCGGATTCTTCACGAGTTTGCGAGTGACACGATTAGGCTTCAATGGGTCGAAGTTGAAGAATTTAGTGAATTAGCCAAGCCCATTGTGGATCGCTACCAAAGGTTTTCTGCTGCACCATTGAGTCTAGAAACAGGGATCATCGAGCTCGTTAAGGAAAGACTACTAAGGACTAAGCATAGATTAATCTGTATCCGCTGTGGAGAATGGGAGAGAGTTTTTGAAACAAAAGATGTACCTGACCAAATTCATTGTAAGAAGTGCAGATCCCGCCTAATTACCGCTACCTATATCTCGGATCTTGAACTTCCTAGTATAATAGTCAAAAAGCTCAAAGGGGCTAAAATCTCAGCAGATGATAGCCGAAAGTTTGATCGTGCATGGAAAATTGCTTCATTAATAAATAATTTTGGGATGAGGGCAATTACAGTATTATCAGGTCATGGTATCGGGGCAGACACCGCTGCTAGAGTTCTTCGCAACAGTATCGATGAGTCGACGTTGTATAGAAGCATATACGAAGCAGAAAGACAGTACGTACTTACCCGAGGCTTCTGGAATGATTAGTAAGCCAAAGTAGCCTGTGTCACTGTTGATACTACCCAACTTTATGAACGCTAGAGTAAGATTTTAACGAAATTTGAAGTTTGCCGTCCCTGCTAGTGCTAGTGACAACCCCTCTAATTTTTATTCTTTCGCCAACCTTAAGATCGGTTACAAGCGAAGATAGACCTCTCCAGCCCAAAAGGGCTATCTCAGCAGTATCATCACCTAACATAGTCTCGGCCAGAGAGATATTCTCGCCATTCCTTGTAGTAACCGTATTGATTGATGGTGTTTGAAGAACGATCCCTTCAACCAGATAGGGACGGTCAGAATTGGTAATGTCTTCAATTTTCGTTTCGAGCATTTCGATTGATGGGAATGATGAATCATCTTCGATCTCGCTAACATAGGAATCATCACTAGATAGGGTTATTTGATTACCAAGAATCGTGCTCGGTACGCATTGAATTATCGTACCTGGATTGATCGAGGTTTTCAACAATTTAGAATCAATTTTAAGGGTGATAATCTTCCCATCTTTTTGTAAAGCTAGGCATTCCAAATAACCCGTTCCTAAATCCATTCCGATAGAGATCATTTTGAGGGGGAGTACATCTGGTTCCGTTCCAGAGTTAGATATATCCAACGAAGTTCCTTCATCGCCGTGTATTTCATATTCCGAGTTTCCATACTGTGCACTTCCTTGCTTAATTCTTACACCTACGAGGTTTATATTCGAGCCTACTGCCAAAACCTTGGGAAGCCTCGATTCATCTATATTCCAGATAATTGTTCGCATTGTCTTTGTGCCTTCATTATTTGATAAAGTCAACTGAAGAGCCTTGCTGTCCTGACCTCTAATGTTCTTGTATTCCATAATTCTGGGTGATGAGGCAATCTTTCCAGAAATTATGGCGTTCTCTGTCTGGCTGGAAACTTTTGAAATATCACATGCAAGATGGTCCAGAGTTGGTATATCTAGAGTACCTTCCTTAACGACCTCAATAGTACTCATATCTCCAACGTTGAGGAGGGGTTTTCCGTCTAGACCTGATTTGACGTAGCCTTTGGTCAACTTGATAAGATCTCCCGGACGTAAACCGGATTCCTCTGGAAATTCCACTCCCTTCTCCCAAAGTTTGAGTCTGATAGCAGTATCCCCGTCAAGAATCGTAATGGTCCTGTTGCGCAATTCTTCATTACTATCCTTTCTCATGAAAGTACGCGTGGGATAGATGGATATAACTCTACCAACAACGTTGATATCTCTTGCGCCCACATAAAGATCCTTTAGCTTCTGAAGACTTGACTGATTTCGGTCAAGTGAAACACCCAAGTCAGCGGCAACGAGAAATAAGGCCCCCTGATCGGTCAGATAACCCGCCCCAATCTTACGTTTTTTTTCATCTACAAGATTTTTGATCTCTTCTGCGCTGATTTCTGGTTTTTTTTCGAGCAGGATCTCAACCATTGCCTTAAAATCACCTGACATTCACCAGTAACCTCCAGATAAACTCAAATCCTCTTAACTAGCATATAGAAGATACCTGCCTATATATTTTGAGAAGCACTTGAATTAAGAATTAAAATGGTAAGTAAAAAATAGATGAGAATGCTAAATGGACCTTTCCTCATCATTATCTCGTCAAGGTGAGAGACTTTGAATGCACGACGCGAATTTGCTATGAGATGATTCTATTAGACTTAAGTTAATATTCTAGGATAATTACACCAAAAATTTAGGTCTGAACACGATCGTTTTCTGAAATTGTAAATGGGAATCTAGAACCCTCAAAATTTTCAGTACCAACCCACTCCCAGTTTATATCATATGCATGACTCACCCTCTTGCTCTTTACCATTATTTGTGTTGGCAGACTCGAGTACAAGTTTTCTACCTTTGCAGGATCTCGGGTCATTAAAAGGGATCTTCTTCTTTTCATGAGGTACTTCACAGCAACATTCCTATGAGTATGGCCCAGAACTGGGATCTGGGTATCATTAACTACCATAATGAACTCTTTTTTGACCATTGTCAAAGCCTTCTTGTTTTTTCATATTAAAAGAGTTACGTTAAATATTCTCGATTCTAGCCTTAACTACACTTCTTCACTATAATTGTTTTATCATAGTTTTCACTAGGTAGTTCAATTCATGATTTGGGAAATGTCGAGATGTAATATAGGAGGAAAAAGCTAACCTCCACCTGCGGCACCACCACCAATAGCTCCCCAGTTGTGTTCCTGATAAACATCGATCAGTTCATTGACAAGATCATCGTAGGTAAGATCTCGCTTGGAGAGATGCATAGTTTCAGTGAGGACGCTAGATAGTCTTTTAAATGTTGAATCCTCTATGAGTATTGATTTCACGTTACACTTGTCCGACTACACTTTATTAGGATATCTATCTACTATCAGCTCTGGATGCCTTAAGAGGCCAATTAACCATTATAGATCAAGTAATGATGGGATCGGCCGGATTCGAACCGGCGGCCTCCAGCGCCCAAGGCTGGCATCATACCAAGCTAGACAACGACCCCGGTCAATTCAGTTCCCTCTTTTGACAAGTTAGCTCTATATATATCATAATAAGCAGAATCTCCTATTCCATGGATTATTTGCAGTGCTATCAGAAGGCAGGTCAAATAGCGTCCGAAGTTAGGGAGACTGCAAGAAGCACGAACTACATCGGAAAAAGACTTTTGGACATTTGTAATACCTTGGAAGATAAAATTAGAGTGCTTGGGGGGCTTCCCGCCTTCCCTGTCAATGTCAGCCTAAATGATGTGGCTGCACACTATACGGCCGAACCGTATGATGAAACTGAAGTAAATGACGGCGACGTACTTAAGATTGACATAGGTGTGCAAATTGACGGATATATAGCCGACACGGCGGTAACTGTTTGCTACGATGCAAAGTATGAACCTCTAGTAAGAGCGTCGGAGGCCGCATTAACAGAAGCAGTAAGATATGCCACTGCTAATGCCCGCGCTAATGAGATAGGTAAGGTTATTGAAGGCACTATAGCTAAATTTGGCTTCAAACCCATCCAGAACTTGAGTGGCCATTCCTTAGAAAAATACACGATTCACGCAGGGAAATCGATACCAAATATACGTACTATAGGACCCTCATTTGGGTTAATGGAAAACCAGGCTTACGCAATCGAACCCTTCGTGACCACCAAGAATGGTCAAGGTGTTGTATTCGAGGGGAAAACAAGAAACATCTTTGCAATTCGATCCAGAAAACCTTCCAAAGACAAAATGGCGGATAATATCTTGGAAACAGTATGGAACACCTATAAGACCTTACCATTTGCAGCTAGATGGTTAATGGATAGCTATAAAGCCGCTGAGGTGCTCACCTCAATAAACCTTCTAATCGCAAAGAAAAACATTCATGCCTACCCTATCTTGGTTGAGGCTCAAGGCCAGATCGTCACTCAGTCCGAACACACTATAATCCCCAAGATTGATCATGTGGACATCATCACTCGTTAATTCAATTTGGGTGGAAAATCCAAGCCCAGATCACATACATTTCTAAATTTTTCGGTCGTTCCCATATTGTCCTAATATAGGATGACTAAATAGGACGATGTCAGTTCAAAACTAGCAAAATCATAAGGATAAAGGTATTGCACATAACCAGGCTAAACATTGGACATCAAACTATAATGCTCTCATGGATCGATATCACGCAAGGCCCTGAAGAAGATATGATATATGAATTGTCAATTATGGATAAGCTTGTTTCAGAATCAACTGAATTCCTTTTCTAGTATTTCTTTCTTCTCGCTGATTCGAAACAATTCGTCTGTTTTTTTCACTGCTTCTGACCTAGGTCTTCGCATAATCATTGACTGGAGAAGAAGATGGTTCTCTGGGATTACCAAGCCTGTTTGGTCGTCTGAATACACAATCTTTAATGTGTCATCTTGGACGCGTAGCATGTCCTGATGAATATGAACCATATTTGTATCTCCATGTTCAAATCCGAGCTCAATTGCTTTCATTCTCACATCCGCAGTTCCCTTTGCAGAATTTAAAACGGCGATGGCAAATTCATTATTGAATAGGTCTAAAATTTGGTCCTTATTAGGTGATTTTGATCGGAATCGGACAATCATCTGGTGAAGATGCATCATTCTAGTAGGCACTTTAAAAGCCTCAACAAAAAGATTGGCGTGAGGAATAAAGTCCTTCACATCCTCTTGATGATGGGGACTCTTGTCCCACTGGATGGAATCCTTCACTTCCTTGGAATCTTCTAGGTCAGCCCACCTTCTAACCAACGTGACATCAAAACGTTGAATCTCATCTCCGAACCTTTCTATCAGTGGCTGCATGACTTTTCCCATTCCTGATACATTACAGCTGCCTTGAATTACATATTGTTTTCCTGGGGCACTATCATAATTTACTCTAGAATTATGAATCATTTTTGCGACTGCTTTGTAGCCATGTCGTTCTTCTCCTCCTTGGAAGATAGCTGGTTTTCCTAGAGGTTCATAGAGTTTAATCTTATTGCTGTACCCGTCGCCTTCCTTAGCTGCATCTAAAACTAGGTCACATTTAGCTACGGCCTCATTTATGGAGCCAGTTATCGAGTTCTTGTATCTGCGAACCAGGTTTTCAGGGACGTAAATATCAAATTTATTCTTGAGATCATTTAATATCTGCTCGTCCATGCTATATTTAGCAATTCCTAGCAAACCAATTTCATTGTCTTTTGATAGGGCAGAAGCGAGTCTCCTTCCTATATTCCCATATCCATTAATGAATACCTTAACCGTTTGCTTCGCCATAGAATTACAAGCAGATGGTTTGCTTTTATATACTGTAGTTAATTGATGGAAGAGTAACTATCCTAGTATCAATTAGATTTTTATAGGTTAAACGAATTTAATAGAGATACTCGTGCTCTATTCACTTCCGCTTCAACGACAGGAAGCTGGCGTAGGGGAAATTTCACAGGGAGGCGACATTTCAACTTGAAAATCCTTATTATCGACAACTATGACTCTTTTGTTTATAATGTAGCTCAACTGATTGGCAAGATAGGATACAAGCCGACAGTGATGCGAAATGACGAAAAATCTGTAAAAGAAATTAGGGAAATGAACCCGGATGGCATCGTGATATCGCCGGGGCCAGGAACTCCTACAGAGAAGCGCGATTTTGGGGTATGCGGCAGCGTTATCAGCGAGCTGGGCCCTTCGATTCCTATACTAGGTATTTGTCTAGGACATCAAGGCATTGTCAGCTCGTTTGGTGGAAGGATAATCAATGCTAAGGAGATCAGGCATGGAAAAGTAAGTGAGATAAAGTACTGTTCCAGTGAGTTGTTCATCAATATTGACAATCCATTTGTAGCGACACGATATCATTCTCTAGTCGCGGACCCTTCCAAGATGCCAGATTGCCTAGAAGTTACAGCAGTATCGAAGGACGATCATGAGATAATGGCGGTGAAGCACAAAAGGCATCTAATTGAAGGGGTACAATTCCACCCGGAATCTGTAATGACAAAGCAAGGCCCCCAGATTCTTTTAAATTTCTTGAATATGATAAAAAGATGAAATCTGCCAGATCTCCACTGCAAGTACTGATTGAAAGAGTAGTCACCGAAAAGGCTAATCTTAGCAAGGCAGAAACAGTTTTCGCTTTCAATTGTATGTTTAATGGAAGCGAATCCGACATAGCAATTGCTTCGTTTCTAACTGCGTTGGCTGTGAAGGGTGAATCGGATGAAGAGATATTGGGAACGTACGAAGCAGTTAGAAAGAAAGAAAACGCGTTTGGACCTGCATTAGGACCATCCATTGATATATGTGGCACAGGCGGGGATGCATTGAAAACCTTTAATATAAGCACTGCTGCCGCTATTGTCGCTGCTGCTTCGGGCTGCCGAGTTGCAAAACATGGTAATCGTTCTATGTCTGGTCCTTGTGGGAGTGCAGATTTCCTTGAGGCAATAGGATTTGATCTACTTTCGCCTAACGAGAGGTTGTTGCGTTCGCTTGATAACGTGGGGATTACATTTCTGTTTGCACCCAATTTTCATCCTTTGATGAGAAACATCTCCATCATTCGGAAGGCGTTGGGAATAAGAACAATCTTAAATATTGTAGGTCCACTTTGCAATCCTTGCATTAATTTGAGTGGTCAGCTAATTGGCGTGTCCAAAGAATCCTTGGTAACACAAATATCGAATGTAATGAAAAACTCAACTCTTAATAGGTTTATGGTAGCATATTCACAGGATGGATTTGACGAATTGACTAATACTTGCGATAGTAAAGTTATTTACTTCAATCAAGGCGAGTTAAGTACACTTCTCATCCACCCACAAGAATATGATATGACTCTCTCTAAGAGAGATGATCTTACAATAAGTTCAAAAAAGGAATGCGTTAGAATAACACTGGAGGCTATCTATGGCTATGCTTCTGAGCAAATACAAGATGCAGTAGTGTTAAATGCAGCTGCTGCTCTGCTAATAGGGGATTTGGTAGACAAGCTGAGCGAAGGAATAGAATTAGCAAGAAATAACATAAAAAATGGAAATGCTCGCGCGATCCTTCGCGAGCTCATACGAGAGTGTGGCGAGGAGGAGAAACTACTAAGAGTCGAACGAACCTTTAGCATACGACATTAATATCAGTCGTAATAGAACTTCAGCATCAATACCACGCATGGTGATAATGTCCCCTTGATGCCTTTTTAAGTTGCTTTTTCTATTGAAGTTCTACAGAAGTTTGTTTTATCGATCGAATACACAAAACTGAGGTAAAGTATGCGGATACAAGAATAAAAAATTGTTATCTAACACTTGCTTCCGTACTCAAGTGCAGACCATTTTTTCACTTTCTTTTAGTTTTTGATTTCGTCTTAGCCTTAACTTTAGCCTTGGAGCTAGATTTCTTTGCTGCTTTTTTCTTGCCCGCCTTAGCCTTAGGAGCAGCTGCAGTCTTGACCCTACCACCACCTATTTTGAACATTTTTGTACTACATACAGGACAAGTTCCCGACAAAGCCCTTTGACCATTTTTCATCGTTATCTGCTTTTCATCTTCCATATCTCGCTTCGCCTTACATTTTACACAATACGCTTGTGTTGCCAACTACAAGTAATCTATCCTGCTTAAATATAAGAATAGCTCCTGACTTAGACCCATTACAGTCGTTATTACCATATCAATATGGAAATCATGATACTTTATTCCGGAAACGAGCTCACTTCGAGGCGATGCCTAAAATTTCTATAGCTGTGTAGTGTTTACTATCCGAGAGATTTGAGTTGAACTAAGCGAAAGCTTTTAAGTAAATTCTTTCGATTGAAATTTGAAGTTCATCAACTGAATATCCTTTCGCAATAATACCTGTGCCAACGATTAGATGGTAATATTTTCTAGTTGTGCGTGCGACTTCTTCATTGAAGTTACCTTAGCGTTAGCTTATTCTGTGGCTACTTTGTCATGTACACATGGTACTGAAGCTTGTTGCATGTCTTGCGACAATTAGAATACACTTAGCACGTTTGAATCAAGTGGTCTAAGTGAAATTGAAAACTGATGGTCTAGATATGGGAATTCTTTCAAAAGGGAATAAGGACTGACAATCAAGCATTTCGTACGCCGTATATATCGGTCGTACTACTAACTTCAAAGCTATAAGCTATATTTCAGCCACGATTCTTTCTGAATCGAATGCACCAAAGTTTAGGCTTGTAAATACTGTATTTGCTCAAGCGAAGTGCTTTGAATCATCCTTTCCAAAAATCTTATTAAAGTAATCTGCCTGTTCATGGCTTAGTTCTTCTGTTTCACCTTCGTGGACATTTGCTAATTTCTTTGCCAATTTCTTTTTGTATCCCAATTGCATTTGTCTTGCAATTTGAATGCGTTGGGCCTGAGGTGAACCGGCTCCATGCATAGATTCAGTAAGATATCCCACTGCGTTCCTACCAAGTGTCATGTTTTCAATTAACCTCAATATCCTAACACGGTTTTCGGTCGATACACCTTTTCTTCCCTTTAGATATTTTTCAAGCAAAGGTCCAATTTTTGGGCTCTTAAAGTCCTTCTCCGAGGGCATAGTCACCATTAAACCTCCTGCCACATCCTGTGCGATTCTGCTTAGCTCATAAGGAAATCTAGTTACATTGTGCTTGCAGACATTAGCGAGCATATCGTCATTTTGGAAATTACCAGAAGCAGTCTGTTGGGACTGGTATGATGAGGCAATCCCTGCTGCAAAAATAGTCTCGTTCAAATGAGTCATTTCTACTAGCTTATCCTTGATATGAGAAGCGTTTGCCACCCCATTGTAATCAGCTATCGCAGCAGCAGCACCGATTAAGACGTCGCCTAGACCTGTCTTACAAACATAGCTGCGTCTATGATAGCACGTAAAGCGCTCAACAAGCATCGAGGCGAACTCAACTTCGCCATCCATGAAAATCCGTTCTTTTGGAATGAATACGTCTTTGAAAATTATCATGGCCTCTTGACCAGAAAACTGTGAATTTCCGGAATCAATTTCTCCACCTTCCATGCTCCGAGTATCGCATGATTGTCTGCCATAAATGTATGTTATTCCAGGAGCATCCACAGGTATTGCACCCACTATTCCATAATCCCTATCTTCGGATCGCAATCTCATGGTAGGCATTACTATGATCCAATGTGAATTAATGCAGCCCGTTTGGTGTGCTTTGGCACCGGTCACATACACACCATTGTCATCTCTTTTTGAGATGTGGACAAACATATCCGGGTCGTCCTGTTGGCTGGGAGAAAGACTTCGATCACCCTTTACGTCAGTCATTGCTCCACCAATAACCAAATTTTCCGTTTGAATAAATTTTATATATTCTTTGAGTCGAGCATGATATTCGGTATTATACTTCCTGTCTATTTCATAAGTAGTAGAATACAAAGAATTCAAGGCATCCATTCCAACACACCTCTGAAAACAAGTGGCAGTAAGTTGTCCTAATTTTCGCTGCATACGATTTTGATTGACTAAATCCGCGGCACTTTCAGTAATGTGCAGAAATCTATTCACGCTTGTTTCAGATAAGGATGAATGAACCGAGGCTAGCTCAGGGTCCTTCTCAGCCAATTCATAGGTTTCAGCAACAGCATTAATTGAGGGTCGTATCATAGGATGATCAACAGGTTCATTTACAAGCTCTCCAAATAGATATACCTCTAGATTTCGTCCTCTAAGACTCTGTATATACTCCGCCCCATTGCGAATAGGCATGGTTATCTAATATTATCTTTGATATTATTTATATCTTCTTTTCAACTTTTTGACAAGTACTATTGCTATAATAGAATTATTTCACGAAATTGAAATAAAACTTTCGTCTTATACGGGAAATACCTATGCAACAGCTATAGTACACCAATGGACTGGAAAAGCATCTAATTCTTGAATAGAAAATCATGTAGCTGTGGGTTATTCTGCAGAGTTCTTTTACTAGAATGCGTGTGCCTTGCTCAAAAATTCCAATTTAATGCCTTGATGCTCAGCAGTGTTACTATTTAAAGTATGGAAATGCGACTATGCAAATAATTTAGACACATTATGTGGTGGATACCTTCACATCTAGTTTAGAAAGGTTTTTTATCTGCTGGACTTCCGTAGGGATTTGTTGACCACGAACCAACTAGATCTGAAGAAGCTAATAAGGAATTATCCCGATTTCCCAAAACAAGGAATATTATTCAGAGATATTAATCCTCTACTCAGTGACGGAGAGGCCTTAAATTATATCTCAGAAGAATTCCACCGCAGGTTTAGTGCAGAAAGGCCTGCGGTAATTGCAGGAATTGAATCCAGAGGCTTTATCATTGCGACTTGTATAGCAATTAGATTTGGGGTAGGTGTTATAATGATTAGAAAAGCTGGAAAATTGCCAGGCAGGACCAGCCGACAATCATATCAGATTGAATACGGTACAGCGGAGATGGAAATCCAGCAAGACAGTCTTCTACCTGGACAGAATGTCATAGTTGCTGACGATTTGATAGCAACAGGCGGAACTGCCTTGGCAGCTGAAAGGTTATTGAGGGAAGAGGGGGCAAATATTTCTGGATTCGCATTTTTGATAGAACTAAACGACCTGAGAGGTGGAGCATCTTTGAGGGAATTAGGATATAATACTCAGTCATTAATAGTATATTAACCGAAAATGGCGACAGGACTAGCTGCAGACATTGCTATTGTCGGAGGAACAGGGATGTACGATAGCACCATACTCACAAATATAGCTGAAGCGAAGATAAGTACACCATTTGGTCTTCCTTCTGATCTCATCACTATAGGTGAGTTAGAAGGTGTGAAGGTAGCATTTTTGCCGCGACATGGGAGGAATCATACAATACCTCCTCATGGCATCAACTATAGAGCAAATATTTGGGCATTAAAGGAGATTGGAGTTTCCAGAATAATTTCTCCCTCCGCCGTCGGAAGCCTTGATAGGTCTCTTGTTCCAGGGGACATCATCATACCTGACCAATTTATAGACTTTACTAAAAAGAGGGAACAAACCTTTTACCCAGGCGGAAGAGTTTGTCATATTTCCGTGGCTGATCCATTTTGTCCGGAGCTTAGAGATATAACTGTCAAACTGGCTAGAAAACATTCGTTCCCTTGTCATGATCAGGCAACTTATTTATGCATCGAAGGTCCACGGTTCTCGACTAGGGCGGAATCCAGATATTACCGCGAAGTGGTAGGTGCACAAATAATCGGTATGACCCTGGTTCCTGAATGTGTGTTGGCCAGAGAAGCAGAAATTTGCTATGTATCGTTGGCAACGATAACAGATTTCGATGTCTGGGCTCAACACCCAGTTAGCTCTCAAGGTATTTTGACCCAATTGCAGGAAAATATAGGTAAGATTAGAACTCTAATTAAGGATTTAATTATGGAGATACCTAGAAGCAGAAGAGGGTGCAACTGTGAAACTTCACTTAGAGATGCACTAGTTTAGGCAATAGCTTTATCTATATTCGCTCGACTCTTAGGTTTCAAAATTACGTCTCCTTCAATAAGCCTCCTCTGGAGATTTAGTGAAAGCTGTTCGTAGTCTAGGCCCATTCTTGTCACTTCTGCAATAGTCTTCTTTGAAAGATTGAGGCTAACGTTATGCCCACCGATCCTGCCAAACGCTAGCGCACTGAAATGAAATTTCTTTCCGTCTATCAGTATATAACCTCTCAGCTTACTCGCAATGTTGCCTCCTCTAGAGGTTGTTATCACCACAGTATAAGGGTGGTGGAATTCTGGAACTCTATCTGGCAACATTTCCAGAAAGTTCCTCGGAAAGGTTTATTGTTCGATTTACATTGCGCTCTACTAAGAAACTCCACCAGTCAACATCAACAATCTCAAAATTATCAATAGTAACTTCTACAACTGATTCATCATCTGGATCTATGAATCGTTGAATGCCCTTTTCAACAAGATCTAGAAGCTTCCATCTGTTAGTTCCTCTTCTTTTTCTATTGACCGCTACGGCCCATTTCTTACTTTTGTCAATTCTATGCAGCCCAATCTTCTCTGAAATATCCAAAACACCGATTCTTTTTTCCTCACAAAAGAACTCTTTGGTCATCACGCTTCGCCAAATATCAACAGAACCAATATTTTTATGTCCTTCATTCATGTTTATAACCCCGAAATATACAACTCCCGCAACAGTATTTGAATTACCCGCATCCGATGTCAATCAATTCGTCCTTATTTAACCATCGGTATATTTATTTGGTTCTTGCTAAATCATAGTACTTCTCTAAATAAACCCCAAGGCTATCCACTTGATCATTCCTGCCATATTCGATTCCTAGCTCACCGCATCTTTTTCTATACCTATTTGATAGTGCGAATCGCGGATGGAGCGATTCGAATTCATCGGCTTGAATCTCGATAAGCATTCCTTTATCCATCAACATAGACGAATAGAGCTTCGCCTTTTCCACAGTCCATTTACAAGTCTCCGCTATTTTGGAGACAGTCATCTTCCCCGAATGTACAACTAGCAAGAAAAGTTGGGCTTCATTTGGATCCAGACCTAAAATCGATCTCAGCGTATATTCACAATTTCGGCGGGGCGCGACCACGACAGTAAGCTGTAGTTTGCATTTGCCTTTATTAAGGTATAACAGCTAGCTGACGGGCATTAATTCAATCGTTAAGTAATCTAATATACTACTTGATTCATCGTTACCTGTTCTCCCAGCCCAGAGAACACAAGAACATTTACAATTATCACCGAAGTTACAATCAGCGCTGGAAATGTCAATTCCCTGATCCCCCCTGGAACTATCTTCCTTCTGAACATAATCAAGAAAGCTGCAGCGAGAATACCTGTTATCGATAAAGATGATACTAAACTTGCATTGGCGATTATTTCAGTTGCATAAGAAACGCTAGATACTACACCTATCTGTGTATTAAGCCCGGAGAATACTACTAAATTCACGGCTAGTACTGATGCTACAGTAATAGTCGCCAAAATGATACCGTTAATCCCCCTAGGGATAATCTCCCTTCTGAACATAATCAAGAAAGCTGCAGCGAGAATACCTGTTATCGATAAAGATGATACTAAACTTGCATTGGCGATCATCTTGTCCAAGTCCAAGCCAGGGAGGCCCAAAGCCAAATTAAGCTGCAACACAGATACTATCACGGCAACTATGCACGCATAAGGAATTATCCACATAAACTCCTTAAGTGATTGGCTAGCTATGTTTTTCCTGGATGGCATCAGATCCTCCACGGCCTTTTGAGAGACAGAGATCGGATCTGGTCGACTATCTATGTAATTATGGTCGATTTCTTGAAGAAACCGAAGTCCTTGTTCAGTAAGGGTGTACTCCTTCGAATCTTTCCTTACATAATCAACCATTCTTTCTAAATGATAATATATAGAGCCGGTAGAAAGTCCCGTAGAATTCTTGATGTCGGAGAACCTTGCAGCTCCTCTTTTTTCCGCAATTGCTCTCAAGATCTTAATTCTAGTTCGTCTTGCCCGCAGCTGCGTCTCTCCGGTCAATATTGTTGGGTATCCTCCAAAATTATTTATCTCTTTCCTTAATAAGTAGCTTGCCTGAATTGTTCAGTTTAGAGATACGCAGATATTACGCTTTAATATTTACAGCCGTTGCTGGGTGGGGTCGTAGCGAAGCCAGGGATCGCAACGGGCTCCAGATCTTACATCCCTAAATCGTAATTGGGCAGAAACCCGTGGATCAAGGGTTCAATTACTGACACTTGATTGTGCACGTAGAACACATCCCTTCGGCCCCATCCTTCATGTCATCAATTTTAAGGCTCGTACCTCAGATGGCAGTCAAGCTATAATTGATTGCCCTAGGGGTTATGTAATGAGGATTAAATGTGAATGGTCTTTGCAGCTCAATAGAATCAACCTGCGATTTTTCTAGTTCTACGCCACATTCCTAATCTTAGCATTAATATCCCAGCGGCTATACCTGCCAACGATATAATCAAGGTAATTGGTTGGACTATACCTCTAAGTGGCTCGGGAGACTGAGAAATGAATTCACAATTGTCCTTGGAATCGTTACAGTACTTTGAGACTGGATAAGCCAAAAGAATAATAATTAAAGTCGTTAAAATGGCAACCCCAATTACCGAGGAAATTGCCCCACACTTGACCAAGACGTCTTCAACACCATCCATTGTTCGCTCACTTATTCTCCATAGATCTGCTGTCAAAGATGGGATAATCGTTTGACATCTATTACCTTGTAATAGTATGGCGAATCTTCTAAAACTCGGGCAAACCTATCATTATGGTACACAAAGGGAATGGAGCCTCTTATATGGCTCTCCCACAGCTCATGTACCAATGAAAAATACTCCTTTCTATGTCTTCCTAAGAGCCTCAAACATTCATGGGTAAGAAGGTGAGAAATCTTTGTACAGTTGTTTTCTGCGAAGAATCTGGCTCTATCGTATCCCATTACATTGTGCTCTGGCCTTCTCCAGTAAACCATCGAGAAATTCTCGGCTGAATATCCCTCAATCTTACAATCAGTCCAAATTGGTTTAAAATAGGCCAAATAGAAGTGATACGTGGACGAGCCTCGTTCTTTGTGATCTCTTGATAAGTAGCCGATAGACATTCGGTCAAAGAGATGACCTGGAATAACAGGCAATATATCAGCATCTATGGTGAAACTGATATTGAAGTTCCTTTTCATCCACCAGTTGAAGAAGCGTACCATCGACAGAACATAGCTCCAATCTTGACCTTCTCTGTCCTTCCATTCTGATTCTTTAGCAACATAGATGAAGAATAATTTTCCCCTGTTCACAATGGAATCAAGGTACAAATCTAGATATAGATATTTTTCCGACCGTCCTCTGTTGCAAATGATACTTAATGCTCCCTTCTTCTCCTTATAGTGCTAATCCGAGCGAGTCCATAGTACTTCATTATAAAAGATTACTATGACACAACTGTAGCATATTTGTGACAAGCCTGAAACCGGAAGCTCAGAGATGGGTAAAAAGAATAATTTCATTGCTAGACTTACCTGTGTCCAAGTCAACATCAAAGCCGCAATAGGACCATCGGGCTATCCGGTGGTGCGTTAGATGATAAAATACCTTGCGTCAAACCGACAGACGGATTTCGCATGCGGACCACCATATGGAGATCTTCAGAATCGCTGCTTGCTTATATCGTTGTTCGGTTTATTTTACTCGGGATGCCAGACGACGTCGCTTGGTGGAAAATAGCAGACAAGATATACGCGGACCAATGGACGAGGCTCACTTATTCACGCGATGCCAGCAATTTTCAGGTCCATCCCTCTCTGGTTTTTATCCCCGAGGATATGACTGATGTCATCAATATTTGTCAATACGCATATGAAAGAGAAATTCCGTTGACTCCCAGAGGAGGTGGGACGGGTCTGCTAGGACAAGCACTAACGCAAGGAATAGTAGTTGACATGAGCAAACATTTCAACAGGATATTCGAAATCGGAGAAAGTTATGTGACGCTAGAACCGGGAGTTGTAAAAACTGTATTGGACAAAGAGCTAAAGAAAAAGGGAAGATTCCTACCCCCCGATCCTTCAAGCAGTAATTTTTGCACGATTGGTGGCATGATTGCCAATAATTCGAGTGGAGCTCACACCTTAAGATACGGCAGTACTATTGATTACATTGAAGAATTGGACGTGGTCTACTGTGACGGATCAATGAGTACAATTGGCTCGTCAATTCAGCTTGATTATCGCTGTGGGTCAATACTACCGCTAGTCCTGACAAAGTTAGGGTTGATTGCCTCTTCTTATCCAGATACCTCTAAAAACTCCTCTGGGTTTAGGCTTGACGCTTTAGTTCAAAGCGGGTCATATTTTCCCCAAAGAATTTTTGCAGGAGCAGAGGGTACTCTCGGAATAGTAACCAAAACTAAGCTGAGAACGATAGAAATTCCGCAATTTGAGACTTTACTTGTGTGCGAATTCTTGGATTTGAAAAGTTTATTGCAATCCATTCCAAAAATACTATCATTTCATCCTTCTGCTGTAGAGCTCCTTGGTTTCGGACACCTTGATTCTGAGAAGATTCAGTATAATGAGACAGAATTGACAGATTTCCCAACAGTCTATGTGGAGTTCTGTGGAGAGTCCCTAACAAAACTAGAACTGCAGGTTGATCGATGTAAATCCGCGCTTCAACAGAGATGCATTTCGATCGAGATCCTGTCTGACACAAATAGCTGTCATGCTGCATGGGATGAAAGAAGAAACTCATTAAATAAGATCCTTCGAATTGGTGACGGTAATAAGAAGGCTATAGGGATCATTGAGGATACTATCGTTAATCCTTCCCTGTTAGAAGAATTCATTCCGTTCGTTCAGAGAATTTATGATAGATATAGATTGGATTATGTGATGTACGGTCATATAGGTAATGGGAATATTCACACTAGGCCTCTAATTGATGCCCAGACTAATCAGGCTGAACTGGTCGCCGATCAGCTTGCTAGAGAGGTTTTTTCAAAAGTGAAGGAGCTCAGAGGAAGCATAAGTGCGGAACATGGGGATGGGTTGGCGCGATCTCGTTACATAAAAGGAATGTTTGGTGCTGATATATACCGACTTTTTGTTCAAGTAAAGGAGATTTTTGACAAAAAGAACATAATGAATCCAGGAAAAAAGTGTTGCTCCCCTACCAGTGCGACTTAAGCAACTTTTTCAGGAGGATTATCTGAATCCTTCCATAGGTAGGTTGTATGATAAAACCTCGGAAGGGTTTCGATCTTCAAGCCAGAAGCAAACCTAGTAGCAATATATCGCCAAGGTCTGTCGATGGCTTTTGATATCCCTATTCTTGTGCTTGTTATAAAGTCTGCAATCTCTAGCCCTTGATAGAGAGAGATTGGGGAGTTTTCCTGAGTAACGTCTAAGCCGTTGTGAGCCAACGATATCGACATAGCCTCTGTAACCCGACCAGGACCCAATGTCAAATTCTTAGAATTCTTCCTTCCCTTCCTCATTATATTTTGCCCTGCCAAGGGCAGAAGAGATCTAATTAGTACGGCACCAGCTTGAGTATCGTTCCTTCTTGCGGTGACGTTAGCACAAAAATGCTTACCATAAATAAAATATACATATAAAAAGCCTACGTCCCCGAACATAATAGAGCTTCTTGGTTTATTACCTCTGAATGCATGACTAGCAGGGTCATCTTGGTAACCATATGCTTCAGTTTCGATAATATATCCGGCTAATCCTATTATACTACCTCTAACTGCCAATTTCCGTACAAAGAGCTTTCCTAAGAGTGATTTTGCTACCTCGCTGGTATCCCTTTCGTAGAACGTACGGCCTAAACAAGCTGTTACATGACTAAGAGGTTCGATCGTCATTGCTGAATGCTTTTCCTCCTATCTCCAAAAAGCTTAAAAAACCTTCCAAGTCTAAAGCTGAGTTAGTGCACGATAAAGATGGAATCTTTTGACAATCTCTTCGTTGCCGATGCTTATAAGTCTGGTTAATCCAAAATCTTCTACTGCAAACGACCCCATGACGTTGCCGTATACTACTGCAGATTTAAAGTCTTTCACATCGTTAGCCTCAATTGAGGCCAAGTACCCCATAAATCCTCCAGCAAAGGAATCCCCGGCTCCGGTAGGATCGACAACTTCTTCCAATGGGTAAGCAGGAGCAACAAAAATCATATCAGGTCGCACCAAGACCGAACCGTGTTCCCCCTTCTTGATGATAACAAATTCCGGACCCCATGAGAGCATCTCTTTGGCACATTTAATTAGATTAGACACCCCACAAAGCATTTTTGCTTCTTGATCGTTTATAATTACACCGTGGACCATTCCGAACATCTTTTTTACTGCATCGGGCTTGGTCTGAATCCAAAATTCTATAGTATCACAGACTACCAATTTCGGATTCATGAATTGTTTGAGCATCTTCATGTTCTGGATCGGATCGTTGTTTGCCAAATAGATATATTGTGAATCCTTAAGCTGATCTGGTACTGCCGGTTCATATTCTGCTATTACATTGAGGTCTGTCTTGTTAGTAGTCCTGTGCGAAAGATCGTAATTAAATGAAGAATCATATCGAAACGTTCTCTTACCAAATTTCAACGCTAGACCAGCTGTTCCAACTTTTGATCGCAAAATTTCCAGATATTTTTTTGGAAAATCAGATCCAATGACTCCAAGGATTTCTGTTTGAACAAACTTGCTGGCGGAAAAAGCTGCATAAGTAGCGGCCCCCCCCATTATCTCCACTTCCGTTCTAAATGGAGTTCTGGTAGTATCCAATGCAAGACTTCCAAATACTGTTAAGTGCATCTGTAGAATTCTCCTAGGTCATCAGGAATAAATAGGAATTGTCTTTTACTAAGATAGAATATGAAACTCATAGTAGGGATCACTGGAGGCTCCGGGGTTATCTATGGGATAAAACTTCTAGAAGCACTTTTTGAATTGGGTATTAAGAGTCATTTGATTATTAGCGAATGGGGGGAAAAAACCATTAGGATTGAAACAAATTTCACGATTGAATACGTTAGATCGCTTGCATCGGTAAATTACGACCCCCATAACATGGCATCGGAAATATCCAGTGGGTCATTTATCTCCGATGGAATGGTGATAATACCATGTAGCATGAAAACACTGTCGAGCATAGCTAATGGCTATGATGATAATCTAATTTCACGTGCTGCAGACGTTTGCTTGAAAGAGACACGAAGATTAGTAATAGTTCCCCGCGAAACGCCACTATCCAGAATTCATCTTGTCAACATGCTTCGATTGAGTAAGGCTGGTGCCGTATTGCTGCCTGCCATGCCTGGCTTCTACCATAAACCGGAATCTGTTGATGACCTAGTGAACCACATTGTCGGCAAGGTCCTAGATCAGTTCCGAATCCCAAATAATGCCTTCAAGAGATGGGCTCGAAGTGTGGATAGAAAAAATTAGAATGCCTTTGATCAAAGATTTGAAGGCACAGGCGAATTAATGGCTTCATTCATACTGATGAAGTCCTAGCCTCATTCTCACCGGAAGTTAACTGTTCCTCCCATAAGGACATTTTTTCCTGTTTTAGTTTTCGTCTGTAGTTCTGTAACATTGCATAGACAGTCCTGTGAGAACTTCCTTTCGTCAATAGAACTATCGCCTCAACTGCAACCTTAATAGCCTCAAAAATTCCAATAAAGCCAACAGTATGTCCGTAAACTGAAACATCGGCACCACTTAACTCTTCGATGGTGCGTCTTGACTTCCCTCGTTCACCGATGATTCTGCCTTTTAATCTATTCATTGAACTCTGAGAGTTCCCTACATAGTCCCTGATATCAAGCAGTTGAAAAACGACGTCTTCGTGGAGCAATTTGAATGCTCGCTCCGGTGAAAAGCCTCTAGCAATTGCAGAGATTATCTCCAGCGCTTTGAAAGGATTACCTTCGATTAAGGAACTGGAATCGTATCCAACTATCACATTCCCGGATTCGCTTTCAACGTCAACGTTTACCCTACATTCCTGCTTTATTTTTTCAATTACTGCACCCTTTCTTCCTATCAGAACCCCAATCCTTTCTCCAGGAACCTTGATGAACTGCTGAGAGACTTTTGATTCATTCGTAGACGCTCTCAAGTTATCTTCCGTACTCAATCCTTCTATGTCCCTGTTCCTTCATTGTGCCAAGTTAGTTATATTAAAGTAACAGCCGTAAAAATTGAAAAAAATCGAACAATCATTCTACCTGTGATAGAATTTGAAAATCATTAAGAAAGGGATGCCGCAGATTCGTTTCACACTAACCTCTTTTGCAAGTCCCATAGTGATGGCCAATGCGACAATCTTCTCGCCAACAAGATTGGCAATTGAACACTTCTTCAGGAGGTCAGCGGCTTTCTCATTTTCAATTACTTCTTCCTGAAAATAATCTCGAGACAGGGAAATGACCAGTTCTCCCTCACTTAAGGTCTTGCCAACCAGATCGGCATCACAAACGTTTATCATTAAAGAGTCGCTATATCTTGTTGTTCTTGCGGCATAGATTTGGATATCTCCGCGCATTGATTTCATGTATCAAAGTCATATGATAATAAATAAACTATTTACTCATGAAGCAAATCCGTCAGGTACTGGTGAGATGCTAGTATCGTCGATTTTCATGTTGCTTACATATTCTTTTCTAATCGATCAGATTAATTAGGAGGTTCAACCTTCTTGTAATTTGTAAGGTTCCTCTAAATGCCAGATGTGATTGGTAAAAGTAAGGGATATCCAAAGAGTCTGCTATCATCTTCAGAGGAAATCCTGAAGAAACCTGCGTCACATAACAAGATTCTTGTCCTATGTGTCGACAGAGACGACGATATTGGATCTAAGGGAGGACTGCAGACGCCTGTTGTTGGGCGAAGTTCATGCATAAATGCAGGGATACGCCTGGCAATCGAAGACCCTGAAGACGCTGATGCTAATGCAATCTTCGGAGCGGTGAAAACATATGAAGAGCTTGTTTCAAAAGGACATAATGCTGAGGTCGCACTAGTAGCTGGAAGATATGACAGGGGCATAGAAGCTGATGAAAAAATTTATTCAGAAGTTCAATTAATTATTAATTCGTACCAGGCAGATGCAGTTGTTTTAGTATCTGACGGAGAGGATGACGAAGCCGTAGTCCCTGTTTTGCAGACACTAATACCTATTATTTCATTGCAACGGATAATAATTAAGCATAGTAGGAGTGTGGAGTATTCTTACGCGGTTTTAGGCAGATATATAAAAATGCTAGTCTATGATCCGAGATACTCCAAATTCTTTCTGGGAGTTCCCGGAGCATTGTTGGTAGCAACAGGGATTTCTACTGTTTTCGGACTTACTAAGGAAGCAGTTGCTCTTGCACTGAGCATTCTCGGTATCGCCTTCATTATACGAGCCTTTGATTTAGATAAAGCAATTGGATCATTAGGGAGGCCTACCCCTTCGGGTTTCATTAGGATATTTTCGGTTTTCTCTGGTATACTCATAATTCTTGTTGCGATAGTTAATGGATTCTCAAGTATTCCCGCCAATCTTATCGAACCTAATTCTGGCATCACTACAATAATTACGAATAGAATGATAGTTGGGTCCTTTATCCAAGGCACAATTACGCTTCTGTGGATAGGTATTGCTACTATATTTGTTGGTTCGCTGCTCTCCAATTGGTTTAAGGGTAGTATCAGGACAATGTCAGATATTCTCCGATTGGTAGTCCTGGCGTTGCTTTATATTCCCGTCCTTCAGTTCACTTCGATTCTTACCGAAAGAGCAAATCCATTCAGTCTTATATCATCTATCTTGATTGGCTTGGCGGTTACACTTATTGCGGCTACATTTTTGTTCCAGTACTTTAGAAATAGAAAAGGCGGAGAAGTCCTGAAACACTGAGTTAGCTAATTCTAAATTAGCTCCAAACAATAAAATCGCAGAAGAGGCCTGCTAATTCGCATAGACTAAATGCAGACAATTGAGAACGGGAAGGCATTTGCTGAAACGCTTCTCCAACTGAGCGGGCTTTATCAGTATTATGAGAGGAAACTCCAATCACACATTTTACACAATCCGTTACCGAATCACGTTGCGATTATTCTAGACGGAAATAGGCGTTGGGCGAGACTAAACCTCCTTAACGTGGATAAGGGACATTTTGTGGGCGCAGACAAAGCTGAAGAGCTTCTTAGCTGGATCCATGACATCGGAATTCGAATTACGACCTTGTATATCCTCTCTACTGAAAACCTCAACAGAAATGATGACGAAATTAACAAAATCTATGACCTTCTCTGTGTAAAATTACAAAGGCTTTACAATGATTCGCGCATTCATAAAAGAAAAATGAAGATAAAGGCCATAGGGAACCTAAAGTTAGTACCTCCTAAGTTACAAAAGATTCTATACGAGTTAGAAAAAGCAACTAGCGAATATAACTCGATGTTTTTAAATATAGCAGTGGCGTACGGTGGTCAAAAGGAACTTGTTGATGCAATTAGGCGAATAGCTGGAATGGCCGTCATGGGCGATATTAAAGTGGAGGATATCAACGAAAAAACCATTGAATCGTGCCTCTACACTTCTCATTTACCGCAACCGGAGCCTGATCTCGTTCTGCGGACATCTGGAGAAAAGCGTCTCAGTGGATTCCTCCTCTGGCAGAGCGCATATAGCGAAATTGTATTCATGGATGTTTTTTGGCCTCAATTCAGGAAAATTGATTTTATGAGAGCAATAAGAATATATCAGAACAGAGTAAGAAAATATGGTCTTTAAAAAATTATGCTGTAGATATCATCCAGTGAGGTATGATTTTGTGGATAAATGGAACATCAATTCCATGTCGCCTAATGAAAGATATCATCGGCTAAGAATGGATTTAGTCCATAGGTTAGGTGTTCATAGTTTTTTCTGTAGGTTGAGATGGTGACTGAAACTAGTTATTTGGTGATTAGGGCCACACTAAAAAATGTTTGATGAGCATTCAGCAGGAGCTGTTCTTTTTGGAAATTTCTCAAACGATGAAAGAAAGTTCTTGTTACTACACTATACGTCAGGCCATTGGGACTTCCCAAAGGGAAATGTAGAAGCTGGGGAGACTGAAATAGAGGCGGCGAGAAGGGAAATATTAGAAGAAACTGGAATAACCGATGTAAGATTCGTGGAAGGATTTAGCCAAACAATATTTTATAATTACAGACGAGATGGGCAATTGGTGCAAAAGAGGGTCAGTTTTTATCTTGCCCACACATCAACCATAAATATTAGGCTATCAAATGAACATCAGGCTTTTCGCTGGCTGGATTACTGTTCAGCCTTAGCTACTCTAACATATAAATCGGCTAGAGATGTTCTCATTTCAGTAAACAAGTTTGTCGATGGCATGCATACATTTTGAATTCGGTCTTAGCATTTTTTCAGGTGATTCCTAAGCATATTCATCGTCTTCAGCGGTTCTGCGCTTTGAATTATACTTCTCCCAATGATGAAATAATCTACTCCAGACTTCGAGGCTTCTGATATGCTTCCTCCCTGATGCCCTAAGCCGGGTGAGAATATAGGTACTGAAAATGCTGATGAAACTTCCTTTATTATATTGGACTGTGTAGCTCCTACAACTAATCCATCCACCCTTGCTTCATTGGCATATCTTAAAAGGATTTTATACAATGGCACTATTCCGTTTCCATTCTCTTCATCATTATCATAAACCTGGATTCCGTATGTTTGGGAGGCGCCAGGATGGCTCATGTATATTAGCGCCAAAATGCCCATTCCTGATGAGTGGGCTTTTTTCGTTAACTCAATTATCTCCAGTCTACCGATAATGGGATTCGCGATTACCGCGTCAAAACCCTCTTCAAGTAGGCATTCCAAGGCGACCTCATTAGTTGAAGGGATATCATTAAGTTTAATGTCGGCTATAACTTGTATACCATACGAATGGCACATTTGTGTAATTTTGGTTATTTCATCTCTACCGAAAGGTAAAAGAACGTGAAGGTTTAATTTGATAGCGCATAGACCAGATTCTAGACGACGAATAGTTTCATACAAGTACTCGGAGAGGTCATTTCTTCGGATAGGGTCGAGTGCCAATATGATGTTGCTTTGCTTACTCTTCGAAGAATCTCGAATTCGAGAGGAGAAATCATCACTTATGCTCAAGAGATCTCACTAATGGATGTGGCTTCGCAAGCCGTATTAACTTGAGATATATATAGCCATGCTCATCAATCCTGTTATAAAATGATGTAGCTTCGGATTTCTGACTCGAATATCTTAAGAAAAATGTTTCTGGGCATTTGTCCAAAACAACATAGTAGAAATAAGAGAAGGTGTCACTCTCACTTACGCTCATTGGCGCTCCTACGACATACCTTATTTGATTTTCGATTTTTTGTTCAAATACTAAAAGAGGTAAAGGTGGTTCTTCGTAGATGGTCTTATAGGCACACACTTTCGCCAAACTTGCGAGATTCATTAGCCTGATGGCTACATACTCAAACGTAGTAGAGACATTGCTTGATCTCGAAAAGCTTTTCGGAGACTTAGCGATCCTTACGATTGGAGAATAGACAAAGGTCGGATTTGATACATAATCGACCAGGGTCACTTCTTCCACCTCGCCTACTATTCGATACGCTAGATACTCCCCAACTCTCTCAAACTCATTCTTGACGAAGAAGATGACTGGTCTCCCGTTCACGAAATCAACCTGAACTGCCAAGGCCGGAGCTCCATTCAACGAAAGGGCAAAGGAAGGAAGAGGAACACGTTCCAGAGCACAAACAAGCCTGCCAAAGTCCCTCAATCCAGAAAGCTCAACATACCATGGTGATTTTATCCGCAATTTCAAATAGATTCATCACAGATCATATTAAAAGCATGTGAATAAACGCGCAATGCTTCCGTGATGAATACTAAAATGGGCGTTTCCATATTTGCTCCAAGATATCATCCTTCACCTCCATGGAAGGAGAAAACGTATTCCCTAATTCATGGCGATTTGAAGATAGGAACTAAGTAAATTGAACCGTAAATATCTACACTGGTTTTGGGCACTAAATATAGACTCTTATCAGCTATGAAATAGCAACAAGTATTGTCGAGGCCATATTTTAAACGAAGCTGCGTGCTTAAAACTTAGCAATAGACATTTGCCGATTTGGATTATTATTTGCGATCTATAATGTGATCAATTTCTTGCCCGGTTCCAATTACAGCTACTTTCAGTCCTATCTCTTCCTCTATCTTATTAACAAATTTTTTGGCCTCCGGGGACAGACCGTTAAACTCCTTCTTTCCCGCGTCAGCAGGAAAAACAATATCGAGTTTTGTTAACGCTACCTGTGTTGCGCTGTTCAACATTATCGAACGCTTGGCTAACTCAAAATTAAAAGGAGAAGCTCTTCTTAGCCGCCCCGTGACACTACCATATTCAGTCCATCCTTTTAAAGTAGTTTCTTCTTGCCCTAGTTCACCCACTAGAGGACCGGATCCTACTCTTGTAACATATGCCTTAAGCACTACCATAACCTCGCTAACCTTTTTTGGCCCAATTCCAACATCAGAACATATAGCAGATGCCGTCACATCCTTTGAGGTCACGTAAGGATAGGTCCCATGGTAAAGAGAGAGGAACGTACCTTGCGTACCTTCCACTAGAACAGACTTTCCACTTTCGATTGAACTGTTTACGATATTGGGTATATCCTGTAAATATTCCGATAGCTCGAATGAATCTCTTGCAAGAAAGGCTTTGCGTAATGCTCTGTCAGCATTCGCGGGTCCTGTTCCCGTTCCTGTTGTTCCAATCCTTTTTAGATTTGGATCGGACGTATCCTTGTCGATGTGAGTACTATCTATTATGCCACACTGAGGATCAACAAACGTTCTATCTTTTGTACTAAAATTTTTGATTTCTTCAAGGAGGACGTTGACGTTAATAAGAACTCCTGGACCGATCATAAGCTTAGTGTAATTACTTACCAGCGCGCTAGGTAGCATTCTGGTCTTATATTTTTTGCCATTGATCACTACAGTATGGCCTGCGTTAGGTCCAACCCCGCCTCGAACTGCTATATCGACTTTGTCTTTTTTAGCTAGATATGCAACGATTTTTCCTTTTCCTTCATCCCCAAAAAATCCGCCTACTATTACAGTGCATGGCATCCCTTCTCATAGAGGGGATGTCAGATATTTTAAGCAAATGGCAATATTTCAGTCATCAAGATCCCATCTTACATTTAATAATCAAGATTCCTAAATTACTAGAATATGCCTGATGGATTGCAACAATACCCTACCAAGAATATTGTTCTAATATTGTCGAAGCTTCCTGAATTCTTACGTGAATCCATGATGAGGAGCCGATTAGAAGAACTTGCTGCAATGGATTCGAAGACTCGGGAAGTATTTATCGACTCAATATTGATTGGTCTTAGCAGAAGAAGATGCCTTGAGGAAGGTAATTAGAACTTGGCTCATTGTGGTGTCAAGGCTAGAGAGCAATAAGGTCGTGACTATATTTACTGCCTGTATGAATATATACAAGAAGAATCCGACTTTATGTGAAAGGGATTACTTTACAATTCTCTTTGAAGTCTATCAATCATTAGATGAAAATCAACGGACGATCCTTCGAGATTGTCTTGTTGAAGCGGTATTCAATCAGCATTTGAGTAAACGGATACTGCGGACTGTCCCAGAAAAAGTACGTTTAGAACTAGGGTTGCGTTGAATTACCTTGTTCTCTGTTGTCAGGATTTTTTTGTAGTTCCTCTGGCTTCTCCAATCCAAAAAACATTCGTTCATGCTTGCGTAACGCTTTTCTATGTTCGGGAAGAGACATGTCAAGCCTCAGTTCGTTGATTACCATCACGGAATTAGTGTTCCATTCTGCCCAACACGTTGGACATGAAGGATACTTCTGGGAAATCGGGTCAGTAATAGAAGAATCTTCAAAATCCTTCCCACATTTTATGCAGACTTTAGACATTAACTGATTTTTAGCTGTCGAATATTTTATTGTTTGTTACTTTACCATAAAATGACCACAAATGAATCATCTGGGATTTGCCCTAAAGTGTTTTTCATTTGCAAACTTGGAATGTAACTGTTAGACTTTTTTATTTGTGTACCTATGAAGTTTCATGATGTGAGCCCTCATTTGTTCCATGCCAAAATATTCCAGTCCACAGGAATTACATCTATAACATTTGTCTTTTCCGTGCACAACCTGTTGATGCTGCATGAATTCTTCTATCTTTCTGAAGGATTTGCCACACTCTTCGCACTTTGATCTCTTAAACAGCAAGGTTGCAGTCGACGTTTTCCTTTTGTGTTTGATACTGCATATAAACTGATGATTTCGAATTGGTTGCCGTTTTTAAATTCCTCGAATAATCTAATCTCATAATACTTTAATAAAAGGTAAGTGTTAGCTAGTTGACCCACTAATGAAAAAGATAGAGGCAGTCATTCCACATGCACGTTTGGAACTTGTGCTCTCGGCTTTAAAGGATATGGGATTAGGAGGCCTAACGTATTTCGAGTCCAAGGGTAGAGGGCAGCCCCCACGTCCAACACTACATTCTGGGAGAGGCACGTCCACTTATACCCCAGAATTCAATCTCAACACTACTTTGGTAGTCGTAACTCGGGATTCAGCCGTCGATAGCGTACTTGACACTATACTAGAGAATTCTAGCACTGGACTCAAGGGTGAAGGAAAAATATTCGTCTATGAACTCGATGATGCCGTAGACATAGGGTCAAAATCGAGAGGTGAGGCGGCGATATGAAAAGTCACCTTAAGGCGAAATGAGCTCACATTGAGGCATTGGAATTAGGGTTTACTTACAAGAAGGAGGATGCTATTGGTGTGTCCATCAGGAGGAAATAGTCGTAATGCTATGCTCTAAGATAATGTGTACTAATCATAGCCTGCAATTTACTCAACTTGACTCAGATGGGCAAGTCCCCATCGAAGAACTATCAATCTGGTCTAACCTTTCACTCGCGCTACCTTAATTCGTTCCAACACTTTCCAGTATTCAACTTCGCCCCCCTGCCTAATCTTATCTTTGACATCATCTGCGGCCTCGGTTTCGAATACTTCAAAGGTTTCAAGGTCCATTATCTGTACCGTCTGGCCAGACATCGAGATGATTTGACCGCTCCGTTTGTCGATAAGTGGAACATCAACGTGAGCAGAGACCGGCGAAACCATACTATGCTTAGAGCCGTCGAAAACGCCAAACGCTGAGATTCGAGCTTTAGCGGATCCATGCTTGCCAGGTTTACTATGATCGTACGATACTATCCTGCAGGGCTCATTGTCGATTATTATATATGATCCCACCTTTAGACTACCTAATTCCATTGGCTTACTCAATGTCGTTCAGGTATGAGGAACTTGATTGGATGTATTTAATATTTCTGCTCCGGTTACTTAAATTCCTCTAAAATGGAAAAACTAAACAAGTTAGACAATGACATTCCCTTTCGTATGGCATCCCTTCTAGTCTTTTCACAATACCGATGATCACTCTGATGAGTGCGACCACCATCTACTTCAAGAATCAACAGATTTCTCGAATATGGAAAGCTAAATTTAGGTTTCATAGAACAGGATACTGTCATTTCGGCCAGGGCAGCCTTTGTTACTCTGTCTCTTTTTGCAAGTGAAGCGGCCAAGTCGATCAACTCTTTCCGCCCGTACGAGTACTTCATATAATAAATGGACACATAGTTAAGTCGCTCACATAGTCTTTCGAAGAGGATGGTGGTTATCTTGAACTCAAATACATCTCTCTCATTGGTGGAAAATATTTCCGATGAATTCTCTGCGTCTTGCTGATCCACATTCGAAATTAAGATATAATGGTTTGCTCTCCCGGGGAAATAAAGTCTGGTCTCTTCCGTAAACGTCGCAGTCACAAAGTACACTCTCTTTGGACCACTGGAGCCCTTACATCCCTTTAGAGCCAAATCAAGGTTCGCTTGATGTGGAATGCATAGGTAACTCTGATTACTATGTCGCTGGTGCTCCAACCCAGTGGACTTTTACTATAGAAAGTATTTATATGCTACGATAATTTGTTACTTGGTATTAGAACTTTAAGTCAAGAGCGTTGATTCGAAATAGAAGGAGCGTTATCTAGTCAGCGAGTCTAGCCTTTTGTGGAGGTTGCAATCATCCATTTGTACGAATTGGTTCCAGGAAGTCTTGAATTATACACGGGAAGCAGGCAAGAACATAGGAGCAAAATAAAGGCATCAACGGGACTGTAATAAGCAGTCTTTACTGATGCCATCAAGACTGACCACCGCGAAGCTGAGATTCCAAGCTTTTTTACTTGAGTGGAAACTTGTCTGTGGCCATTCCTCGACCTCAAGACCTGGGATGCGAAGTCATTCAGAGTGGTCGGTGGTGTGAAATATACCCTGGCCTTTTCTCTGTAAAGGATATGGTATCCCATTTCTAAAATTCTGCATTGCAAATATAGGTCGATTGCGATCGTTTCCTTAGGAATTATAATCCTCCTGGCCACATCAGTGCGTATAGAAAGTGATCTTCCCATAACAGTGTATTGGGAAACTCCATGCTTTCTGATTGATTCTAACCAACTTGAGATGAATGAAGCTGCTCTGGCGGCTGGCGAACCTGGGCTGAGGCAGGTGGGATTAGATGCACACAATCCAACTTTGTTGTCGTCCATACATAAGGTGAGTTCACTTATGCAATCTTTGGTAGGCATTACATCGGCGTCGAATAGCACTATGATATCACCTGTAGCTAAGGAAAAGACTTCGTTCCATGCCGAAGCGGCACCTCCTCTTTCGTCATGGTGCACTAGATGTATCGGTACGGAACGGTGCTGAGACATAAACGATCTCAAGATCTGAGGTGTCGAGTCAGAAGAATGATCACATATTATAATTTCAGTAATCCTACTATTGTCGCCATTAAGCGTACTTTCAACTATCGACCTAATTAGCGATGTGATTTTTGTTCCTTCATTGTACGATGGGATTCCAATAGTTATTCTCAACTTGGTACCTTCGATGGCCTATGAGATTGTGGCTATTTAACATTTCGCGCGTAGATATAATATGCGCTTATATCAGATAATAGTTAATATCAGATATAGTTAAGCAGAATCGAACTTTTATACCGAATTTATGCCTCATTTCTTGTCGAGCCTGAGTCCAATGACATTCGCACAATGCAGGACTGAATGATATGGTATAATAGCGGGAGATTGAAATTCTGTAGTTAAGTGTCCTTTACCCTCTCAGACCTCATCATACCCATTCTAGTATATCCAAAGAGGATGAAACATCTCGTTTTAGACATTCGCAAACGTAGTTCGATACTTACCACTTCGCATGACGAGATCTGTGTACTTGTGAATAATTTGATTAACGACGGAATCACCGACGTCCTTTTGTTCGGACTGCCCTATAAAAGGGATCAATGTGGGACTTCGGCGGCAGACAGATTGGGGGCAGTACAGGTTGCTACCAAAGAGATAAAACGTGACATTGGATCGGCCATAAACTTGATTACTGATGTCTGTGTATGTCAGTATAATTTTTCGGGACATTGCGGTGTATCGGACAACAATTATAATATCGTCGATAATTCCAAATCGCTTGCGCTACTTGACAAGATAGCAATCAGTCATGCAATTAGTGGAGCTGATTGCGTTGCACCATCTTCCATGATGGACGGGCAGGTGCATTCTATTAGGAAGTCTCTTGATTCTCATGGTTATAGAGCCGTGAAAATAATGTCCTACTCGGCAAAACATGCATCTTCGTTGTATGGTCCGTTTAGATCTGTTGCCTTCGCCAGCCATAATTCTCACAATTTGAAATTTGACAAGACAACTTATCAGTTGCCATATTCCAATAGGAGAGAAGCGATTCGAGAAATTGAACAGGATATTAATGAAGGTGCAAATATGGTGATGATCAAACCGACTTTATGGTATTTGGATTTAGTGTACGAAGCTAAGAAAAGGATTGATGTACCTTTGGTGGCTCAGGTGGTTTCTGGAGAGTATTTGATGCTTATGAGGAGAAAGAAAGAAGGAGGAGAAATAGGTGACGAATATGACGAATTAATTGAAGCGCTGGTCTCAGTTAAGCGCGCGGGATCAGATAGGGTGATTAGTTATATCGCAATGGATTTTCTAGAATGGTTCAACAAAAAGCTTTGTTGATGTCATGCTCGAACTATAGTGGGTTCTCCATTTATCTTCCAATTTTCGGTGTAAATGATTACTATAGACAGCAAAATCAAGCAGCATCACAATTATATATAATGAACTTAACGATTTGATTATCCCGCGGTAGCTCAGCCTGGTAGAGCTTTCGGCTGTAGATGTCGGCAAAAGTTGGTGCTGACCACGTGAAGCAGCCTATCGGGCTAACATGATAGCAGTAACCGAAGAGTCGCAGGCTCAATCAATAATGCAGAATTGCATTTTGGAGCAAATCCTGCCCGCGGGATACAACTTTATAATTTAGTAATGGCCGACATCTCATCCTAGATATTAGCGGGTTGGCGGAGAACATAATTGAAATCTAAAGAGTGAGAGGTCACCAGAGTGCGATCTAGGATGGGGAAATAGCATCACCCAAGACAGTATCAAGAAAGCTTTTATTGACCATAGTACGGCTTCTTAAGCTTCTTAGTGTCCCAGATATATCCAAGACCACAGCCGAATATTTAGCTTCGATAAGAGTTAGTGCGCACAAAATTTCTCCCAAATATTCTGACCTACATCTGATCACGTGTAGGTCAGGCCCAATTTTGCCTATTATCTTTAAGACCGCCTTTTGAGTTATTACATGACCGAACATGTTTATCGCCTTGTCTCTCGTGGCTGATAAAAGATCCTCAGAAGAGGAACGGCATAATACGACTATGTATCTACGCTTGTATCTCCTCTTAAGTGTCATAGCTATAACATCTCATGCTAATTTTATGTTCCAACCAATTTTGCAAACCATTCCAATACGTCTCAGGCTTAATATCACACAATTCGAGTAATGCGTCGAAACACCTTCCCGATACCATTTCGAAAATCGATGAAGCACCACTGGTCAGAATTAGTTGATTGCCGTACTTCTCTGCGAAACTGTAAATTGACTTGATAAGAGCAATATTTCTTGCGAGCTTTTGATTCTCAGTGGCCCGTAACTTGTTAACTGTGATCTCGATACCTATTTTTTTTGGAGTGTGCCTTAGCATATTGTACAGTTGTTGATCGATATCCGTTATTTGCACAATATCCACGTCTTTCGAGGCTAAGTCGTGGTAATTATCGGAAACAACCAAATAAGGAAACCTAGTAGACATCAAAGGTTTTTTCTTCAACAAACGTATCAGACTCATCTCCTCTCCGTAAGTATTATCAACAGAACCAGGATTAAATTCAACACCAATTGTCTTCAGCCCTAGCAGATCCTTGAACCGTAAAACTGAACGAAGATCATGAATTAGTACGTGAAGATCTACCCGTTGGAACCTAAAAGCCTCCTATATTCATGAATGTAATCTTGCTTAACTCTACTAAAAAATAGCTTCGGCTTAAATTTTATCTTAATAGAATCGATGTCTGAAAGCTCGATCTTGCCCTCACAGATCTTTTGCTTATTAAGACGGAGATGCAATGCCCCTTTGTCATCAACATAATTGTCCAACGAGGAAACCACTTTCCTTCGATCATAAGTATCGAGGGAGTTGAAAATAGTGCTTGCAAGGTCTCCGGCTAGTTTTCCCTCTAGCCTACCCTTAAGCATTTCAATTTGATTTCCCCAATGCCCTAGGAGATTCTCGGACTCAAATTTATCCTTCTCGGCAAATAAGATCGATGATACTAGATCGGTCACTCGATCTTTATCCTCTGTTGCATGAACTAAAAAACTAATTTCTGCAACAACTATCTCGAATGACTCTTTAGCATTTTGCATATAAAAAGCAGTCTGCAGATTATATACTAATTCTAAGTCGCTATCATGATGAACTAATTTCCTTTGTTTTCATCATGATGATCCAACTGTAGCTTCCTCTGCGGGCGATGATGATCCAACATTCGTGGGAGTCGATATCAGTTTTGTCTTCTTAATGCCTATATGCCTAAGTGGGGTCAATTTCTTGACAGTTTCCATCAAATCATTGTTTAAATTTCCCAATGGGACTTCCTTTATGAATTCATCAACAGTAAGCTTTGGCAATCGTTCCTGAAGCAATTGACGACAAAGGATTCTAATCTGGTGTTTCTTTTCAGTATTTATCCTCCTTTGACTAAAAGCTACTAGAGAAACTCTGAAGACGAATCCATCGATGGTCTTATAATCATCTACGTAACTTACCATAGAACTTCCTCTCCTCATTAGGCTTCTGAGAAACTCTTTGGCATACTCGTGTCCCTTGAAAATAGTTGATGCAGTACCATTAACGATGCTTACTATCTGTACAAATACCTTAGTCTGATGTTGTATAGGGTCCTGCTTCAAAATATCATACATAGTATTTTCTATCACTCTCCCGCGAGCATTATTGATATCGCTGACAGGCACATAATTTATAACACTTCCACCTAAGGCAGCTGGTGCATTAACCATAATCCATTGCTTATCCTTCCATTTGTCACGTACTCTACCCCCTCTTTTGGAACCTTTGGGCATTTGGACTTACCATTTTCATCTCCAGAATATAAGTTGTAGGATAACGTGATTATGATGACTAATATGTACTGAATAATCTGAGAGTATTGAACCATTTAATATAAGGGGTTCTGTTTTTTTTACTCATTGCTAACCGAACAGTCCAATCCATATGGTTGGTGATAAAGCATTTCACCTTTTCCATATTTGAATGAGGCTTGAACTATGGACTCATTACTGGAGTTTTAACCCAGCTAAATTAAGCTTGATTCAAATCCGACGGATCCGATAATACCAAGTTGTGTTATGGTATTTGTTGATCTATCAATTTTTCGCATTTTTGAATGGGTTACGAACAGGTGTTTTAAGATTCGCTAGAGGTATGGCCTATGTGTGTCGACAATGAATTTCTTTGAATAACCGTTCTAATATTAATGCCGAAGATAAGACCATTTGGCCCCTAAATTGGGCTACTAGACTCAGCGACTGAAAAATTCAATTTTCGTAATTTAGAATGCGATCCCTCATAGATAAACTGGAATAGCTCTTATCAGATGTGAATCAATGGTAATAAGATATTTTTTACCTCAATAGTGGAGAGAAAGATAGACCTTGAACCCAAGAATAGATAGGATCTTCCATTCTAAAGTATTCGTTTTATCTGAGGGATAATTTACTGCGGTGTTACTTGATCTCGAGATATTTAGCCATTCTTGTTTGATCATATCGCATCTACATCGATCTTCCCCGTGCTAAGATCGACAGCTTTATGGACATCTATTACAAATAACTTGCCCCCTATGTTATCGCCCAACCTGTTTCTAAAAGCGGTAATCAGCCTTTCTACCTTCTCGTCGCTGACGACTACTTCCACCTTTGTTCGAGGAATAAATTTTGGCTTGTACGTCGCGGTGCCTCTTCCTATATAGACTTCTTCCGGCTTAATTTTGCCCATTCCTTCTATTCTATAGTGGCTCATTCCACCTACATTTTCATCTTTGAGTACATCAACAACATCATCCAATCTACGATCTGGAATAAATAATTCAATTTTTTTCATAACAACTAACCTACCATATGCATATTAAAGATTGTTTAATCGGGTAAGTTATGCGACATGTATTTCTCTTTTGAGTAAGACTTCATCTACCTTCGCCAAATTCATCACCTTTCACGGAATATTAGATCGGCAAAAAAAAATCTAATTATTGCCTGGACGTTTGTGATAAGACCAGATCGTAATGTACTTTTCCCTTAGCTTAAGGAGAACTAGTGGGAATATCCGAACAGCTTGGAAATGATACGCTTATCCTCACTCCGAACCCTTCAGACATTGATAGATTTATTTATTATTCCCGACGATAGCATGCTTGGTTCCGATCCCACTAAGGGTAACTTCTAAATGAACTATATGGCCTTTAGATCGTCTTCATAGACGAGACTATATCACCTGTAGATACTGCTATTCCGGACCAAAAACGTGCATGCTCTGAGCTTGCCTTTTTTTACTGACTGAGAAAGATCTCTCATGGTTAATACGAGTCAAGTAGATAGATCCCCTATTGTTTTACTGTCAGTGAAAGTGTTTATGAATTCGAGCCAAAGCCTTGTGGGAATACATAAATCTCCATGTGTTCGATTGAAAACGATCTGCATGAGTAGTGGACTGAATAACAGTTTAGCTATGGAACTTTTCGCAGAAATACTTGCGCAAGACAATATTCTACTGTCAGTGAACAGCGGAAGTGCTATTTGTGAAGCACGAGTGGAAAAGGGCCTGCCCTTTAAAATTCGAGAAAAATGGGCGACCATTGGAGATGAAACTAGGTCATGGCACGTGCACCTCAATATGGAAGAGGTGAAGGAAGCACGGTTTGTAAGAGAGGGTAGATCTGATGGGAGGCGGAGCTACAGCATTAGGTTTTTTGATTCAAAAGGGAATCTTGCTATGCGGACTAATTTCACTGGGTTATATGATTCGAATGGTAGATTGATAATCGATAGAATCGACAAATATGAGGAAATTCATAGAAAATTTGGAGGGAAAGATTTGCTGCTGCTTTAGAGTAAATGTTGGACTAACTAGTTTCGTCTCTGGTTGAAAATTCAACTTAGACAAAAGTAGCTAATCTGTTAGAGCTCTTATCTCCACAACAAATTGCGTAAAGAATTGTGGATTTGGTAAGAACATTCCAACTTAATTGAATTAAAACCCACTAAAAGTCAATTACTGCTAGACCATGTTTCCCCCCCTTCCGTTTAGTCAAATCGTTGACGGAAATGCCCCAGACGTTAGCCTTGGGCAAGATACTCAGCGATATCTCAGGGGCTTATGTTTCAATTCGTGAGCTGAATCATTTCCAGGTTTTAAATGCTATCCGGCCCTTCTGACCTCTGTACATTTGAAGTGACTAAATGAATTAGTACATGTTTTATGAAAGGTATTATCTGTTACAAAACAGCATAAAATTTTTATGCTGTGGCATTACATATTCTGTTAATACTTAAAAGTGAGAGAATAGTTTTGGAGGTATTATGACTCAAATAAATCCCATGGGTAATAAAAGACCAGATTCTGGGACTAACAATACTGGACAGATGGTACCTCATGAAAGAATCAAATCAGTTGATTCAAATTCTCCTTTACATAGGAGGATTCTGGTTGTGGATGACAATTCTGATATTGCACTAACTTTAAGGTTAGGATTGGAAGGCAGCGATCCAACTATGCAGGCTCATAGTTTTGATAATCCAGTTACTGCACTCTTGGAATTCAAAGCCGATTTTTACGATTTATTGCTTATAGACGTTAATATGCCGATGATGGATGGTTTTCAGTTAGCTCAAAAATTATTGCAGAAAGACCTCAATGTCAGGGTGTGTTTTATGACTTCAGGAGAAATAAATATGGATGCAGCAAGAGAAGTACATCCACTCAAGAGCATTGGTTGCTTCATAAAAAAACCTATTTCGACAGAGCAACTGGTGAAACGTATTAGAGCTGAATTGGAATAGGAACGTAGTATGATTGTGAACAACTCTGCGTGAACCCCTCAATATTTCAATTTCACTCCTTCAATGGAAATAAGGAGTGCTACTGTAATAACCACATGGTAGCCGTTATGTCTCAAGAGATTGTCTTAGCTGCAACATTCAAATAGACAACCCTAGCCTTCTGCTATGGTTGATTATATATGGGCATCCACTACATGATGACGTCCTAGTAGACAAGGTGTCCTCCCGTACGGGAGAAAGTATGGAAACAGGAAAAGATGTTGACATAACCCTCCCTGAATCATTACTATCATCAGCTGTAGTAATAGCAGGACCAGCATCCAGAGATTTAGCCCTCGAAATATCGAGCTCAATGGGTCTTGAGATAAATTATCCTGAATTGCGCATCTTTTCTGATGGTGAAAGCAAAATTAGAATTATAGAGAACCTTAAATACAAAACATGCATAGTAGTTCAGTCTATATGCCCACCGCATGTCGATAGAAATATAATTCAGACTTTGATGATGCTAAAGAAATGTATTGATGATTCAACCAAGGATATTATCGTTGTTGTACCCTATATGGCGTATGCACGCCAGGACAGAGCGTTTCTCTTTGGTGAAGTGGTTACAATAGAATTATTGGCAAAGTTATATCAGACATTAGGTGCCAGGCATATTGTAACGGTAGATATTCATAGTTTACGAGCGTTATCATACTTCGAAAAGAGGATGCATTCAATAAATGTGTCGGCTATACCGCTGCTGGCAGATTACGCAAAGTCTAAGCTTGGGACGAATATGAATAACTCTATCACGGTATCGCCTGATGAAGGCGGAATAGATCGAGCCCAATTTCTTGCTCGTCTGATAAACAATGATGTTATATGCATGAAGAAATTAAGGGACAAGCATACAGGAGAAGTATTTACAGATTATGCCTCATCAAATGAGAGAATTCGAGCAAGAGGGCGAGATGTTGTCCTGATTGATGATATTATTAGCACCGGAAATACAATAAGCAAGACAGCTCAGATATTGAAGTCAGACGGTTGTAGAGATATCATTGCAATGTGTACTCATGCTTTACTAACGGCAGAATCTTCTGAACGTATTAAAGCTGCCGGAGTATCTAAGATAGTAACAACAAATTCTATACCCAAGGCCGCTGGAATAGACTCGTTTGTTGAAGTGATAAGCCTTGGTCCTATTTTAGCTCCACCGATTTCAAAGATATTACTCACATAATAGGCAGAGAATTTTTGACGATCATGGAATACCTAGTAAGTTTCAATGGTGAAGTTACGTATTCGCGAATAAACGCCATGAGTCTTCTTGAAACTATGGTAACCTTCTTTTCATATAATATACCTGACTATTGATGCTACATCCCAAGTGCATAGATCTTAGCCACCGCAGATAAAATGACTATTAGAATGCAGGCCAACCATCAGTATGTTACTGGATCTGTTATCCAAGGGCAAATTTCCGATATAGTTCGAAACATGATAATGGTTCGAGATCACTAGCTTCTTCAAGCAAACCTTCCTGGGAGAGATATCAGTATTCTAATGGGTTGCTTTAAGACGGAAAAAGTTGAAGATCTATCGACTCTTTGGAACTCAGTATTTCATGGAATAATCCTAGGGATGCAATAACCAGAACTGGCATCAAGTCGATTCAAATAGTCCTTACATCGGCTATCGTTATTGGCACCATTCTTCGAAATTATTTATCAGCTGTACAGGTACCTGCCATGATCAACATGGACTGGATGCTGATGGTATTATGATGTTCTTGACACAGGTTCTACACACTGTTGTGGAACCATTATTATTACTCGACCCGCTTGCACAAAACCTCATTGAAACAGGATTATATACAAAGTATTTCAAAGAGTATCGTTACCAATTTACTTTTTGTCAGTAGACAACTTTTGCTGACTGAGAATCCCGAGGCTACAATTCGGCATAGCGATTAATTGAGGCGAGCATCACATATATAGCCTCAGATAATTTGACCATGAGCCAGTGTTAGTTCTAAAGTCGGCCTGCAGACACAATTACAGCTCCCTAAATCGTTAATCTTCCTATTAGGAAAAAACCTATTGGAGGTCCTTGATAATCTTACTGGCTTCATCAGCGGTAAATGCTTTCAAGGTTTTTGTTCGCACATTTCCAGCTGACCCAACTTTGAGCATCAGCGACATTACTGTTTCATCATTTGGGGCTTCTATAATTATTATCACATCATATTCTCCGAAAGTATAGTAGCCACCTACTAATTTTCCACCAGCTTTCTCAAGCGATGCTTTCAACGCATTGTAACGGTCGCTAGATTCATTTATCTTGCTAATGCCCTGTTCCGTCCAATTTATGAGTAATATATAGTAAGGCAAGGTAATAGTTAGTTAGACTACCTGTTATTTATATGTCACACGTAGAGCATAGTCTGCCCAACCTGTCAGTGAGAGTAATACTATGAAGGGCTCAGCTGTAGTAGTATGTCTGCAGGAGACGAGCGCAGAATTGCATGCGAATATGCGAGTAGAATTCGCTTTCATTTGAACTTATGTCCATTGAGGATTGAATAAGGGTTTTTACAGATATGCATGGTTACTCGTTGAATACGACTGACCTTAAGGTCAGTATTCGATGTCTTGATGATACTCTGTTTGAATAGTAATAACAATACTCTGGGAATGAAGCTAAGAGCTACCTCTGAATCCAAAGAGATCAATTGTTAAATCTTATAAAGAATAGTATCAAATTCAAGCAAATAAAGAGCGTTTGACCGCGTCAAGAAAACAAACAATATGAATATCTTGATGAGAAAATAAAATTTATCTATCTGGTTAATGAGGAATTTCGAATAAGGTTACCCCCTCCCATCGAAGTACTTGACGTATTATAAGCATACATTGAGTAGAGTTTTCAAAATGTCAACAGAAGTATCAGAAGCGGAAGCATCCAAACCGCAACATAAGATGCAAGAGTGTTTCAAGTGTAAAGCCGCAGGATTTCCCAATCATCATATAGGGTTTGAGAAAATTGGAGAAAATCCGATGACTGGAAAAGGCATATGGAAATTAATAGACGAAAACGGTTTAGAGCATAAGCATAGGTACTTACAAAGAGGATCTCCACAACAACCACAGCTAAATCATGCTAATAGCAATGTCAATTCTAATTCCTACAACAGACCTATTTTTAGAGCGAGAAGAAGAGTAGTGGACTTGGCGGTTATAACTGACTTGGAACAAGCTAGAAAACTATTAGCTCAGGGTTGGGATTATCAAACATCATATCCAGCAACGATATCCAATATTCCTCACTTTGTGCTGGTAAAAAAAGAATAGAGTGACACCGGTTCTTATCCATTCTATATTTCATCATCATTATTCATTTCCCGCATTCCTAAGCAAGGCAATTTCGCTACTTCCCTGCATCGCAAGTGAAATTAAAGACTCACGATGAAACTTGGATTTTCGCTACTAGTAATAACTGAAGTACCCTTATACCAGCCTGGAGGTCTAGATTTTTCTCAATAAAGTTAGGACCTTATACCTATGAACCGGGTGATGTGCAGTTCGATTATTAATACAAAATAAGGTAACGGAAGACATGGCAAGTACGACCGCTGATAGGGTAGGTATCAGGTCAAATCTGGAAAATACGCAACCGTACAAGAATAGCTAGAATAGCCAAATCAGTTGAAGATATTATTTTCATAATTGATACTTATCTAAGATATGACAGCTCCACGCCAACGCAAAATTGACGGGTTGCAAGGGCTACAGTACTAAAATCATAGTATAGATGTTGTTGATAATAATATGCAAATGTATGTATAATTTTTTATTTTTACCTTCATCTAATCCAACGCATGCGGTATTCACAAACGAAGAAAGTCCTATAGTCAATATTCGAGCTTCACATACATGGACGTCCATATCCTCTGATTCCAATGCAATTAAAGATTTCACTCTTTTTACATCTGTTTAAAGATGATTATTCCTTGCATGATCATTAGATCTTTTTGATTCATCAGTGCCACAAATGATTTTGTGTATTGGGGAAATAGCTATTGCTTATCTGATGTTGGGCGAAGCGATCAAACCGTAATAGACCATTGGAAGCAGTTTGAGGCTCGAAAAAAGAGAATATGAAAGTGTTTCCTAATTTGATCTAACATTAGGAACCCTTGATTAATTTCCGGAAGTTTTCTGCATTCTTCGCTACTTCTTCGTTCCATGTTTCTTCGGTGTAGTCATGCACTTCTATTCCATGCTTCTTAGCATTGGCTAAGAGTTCTTCTTCAGTTTCACCATACATTGTATGCGCGCAAACAGGATCTCCAGCATCTTTACAATTCAGACTCAAAGTCATTGTTATTACAGGTCAGTTTCAGTTGTTTTTATCCATTTGCGACTAGACGTATACTCTCCCCCGGCTATCTTCGTACTTTACTGATTATATGGCGAATTAGCCAGTCAGAGGTTAATGGAAGAGCACAAACTGTTGAAGCTGAGTAAAATCATTGAAGATAGAATTGGGTCTCTTAAAGAAGAAGTCGAAATAGCAACAAATGCAAAACTTAATCCATTGTACCTAATAGATCGTAAAGATGAAATAGAATCTCTACAATGGACGACAAGAATTATCAGGTGGATTCTGGATCGGGCTGGCAGCGGACGGCAGCAGCTTGGGGTAACCAAAATGCGATTAGAGTCACAAGACACTAAAAAGTTTGAAAACATGCTGCGTGAAAAAATTCAAGACTTAGAGATAGAGCTAGAAGTTTCCAATACTGCTAAAGTAAAAGGAGTTCTTGTAAATGAAATTGACACCCTAAGATGCGTCTTAGACCATTTGAATAATATAAAATCCGGTAATGACGAAGCACAAGCAATTGGGATTGCACGGATCAACAATAATAACTGCAGACAAGTCGCCTAGTCAAGTAATTTGAATCCACTTTGTGAAGTCTGAAATCAGAACAAAAATTATTCAGGCCGAGAAATGTTCCTAAGTATTAGAAGTAGGGATTAGCTGACTTTTGTAACAACTATTTATTATTGATTATCTAGTCAGGATTTCGGTACCATTACCAAGAATACAGTATTATCACCCCATCTTGAGCCTTGACACAGATGCGAAGATTTATCTGATGCCATAATATACATAAATTTTAAGTATGGCAGAAGTAAGCAGGACATACTATACTCCAAAAGATGTTGATGTAGTGATTTCAGAGATTAAAGATGGAATCTACAGAATCTCAGGAATGGTAGACATTTATGGTATCACTTTCAATCAGTTCTTAATTGACGATGAGCGACCAATGCTAATCCATACAGGACCTGTAGGGATGTACGATCAAATAGAAGCAAAATTAAAAGAGGTAATTCCGCTTCAGAAACTCGCCTATGTATCATTCTTACATTTTGAAAGCGATGAGTGGGGAGGAATGGCATTGCTTGACTCTGCGGATGCAAAATTAGTATGTAGTGACTTAAGTTCCAAATTGAATCTAGCAGGATGGTATAACGTTCCCGCAGACCATATTTCTTTTTGGGATAATGAAACGTTGAAAACCGGTAAAAGACAGCTCAGATTTATTATGACGCCGCACGTACATCATTGGGATAGCATGATGATCTATGAAGACACTACAAAGTCTCTTTTTCCATCTGATCTGTTCATTCAGCCCGGCAATAATAAGCCAATTACATCCGAAGACTTATCGGAAAGCATGATTGCTCTTTATAGAGGAGTGGGGATATTTGCAAGTGAAGAACCAGTAAGGCGTACTACAAGAAGACTAATTGACCTGTCCCCTAACATGGTATACCCTATGCATGGTTCATGTATTGAAAAATCTACTTTTTCAAATTATACAGATGCGCTTCTGAATGACAATTTTGCGTGCACTGGCACGCTGCTTGGACGAAAGTTGGAAGCGATAAGTTAGCCATATATAGTCTAATTTTGAAGTTCAAGGTTATCAAAAAAAATTAGATTAGATTGGAATGCCTGGTCTTCCTAACGTAATAATTAATCTCCATTGTATATACACTCATTTTAGGAAGAGGTTACAACTTTTGCAGGTAAATGCTAATTCATCGTAGCTGGAGTATAATTCCATAAACCCATTTCACATGCCACACTGTATTTCAAGTCTAGCTCAGGCAGCTCTGGTTCTTCAAGATATCTTGTATAGTTAAGCGTGCCAAATCATGCTATTCATTCTGGAACCAAGGGAAAACAGCAATGATATGCGAAGATGCTGATATGGTCTGATTAATTTAAATGAAGATGGCCTAGAATTAGAATACAATGTGACTCTGGCTTATCCAGGTATGGATCGTATTAATGAATGCAAAAAATGGGGACAACAAAGTACAACTCAAACTGCGAGATTGCAGTTTAGATTGTATGCTGAGACTCAGTTGCCCTCTAGATAAAAGAGCACATGGAGACTAAGGTAATTCTAATCACAACTTATGATTAGTCGATGCATCGTCGAAATAAATAGGAGATAATAATCAACTTGCTAGACAGAGATGTGGCAATCCACCTCAATAATCTGCTAAACTCATTCCAATACATCACTTGGAATCGGCATAGGACAGAATGTAGGTGTGCGTCCTGTGTCATCACGTTATGATAATGGGCGATGTGCCATAGGAGTAATAATGAGCTATTTTGGTTGGAACGGTAAAGACGATGGCGATGCGGAAAGAAGATTAACGGCCAAATCAGTTGCATTAAGGCGAGCTGGTGTTAATAAAGAATCAACTGATAGAGATGAACAATTGCGGTTTGACATTTGAGCAGATAGCCGATTATCTAGACTTAGGATTATTTAAGTCAGAATAAACTGGGTTTTTAGATGTTTGAGATCTAATCCAAGAGGTACTGAGAGGCAGTAAGTCGTCCGGGCTACACCTATCCTAATATTTTCATTTATTTCATATACAAATCAGACCTTTGCATCGCCGCTCTCCGTCAGACTAGTTTGTAGGTCTGCCCATCTTGTCAACAATTGTTATACCTATGCAAGCCCGTAGATCCCATGACAGAGTATTAATTGCATTATATAAATTACAAACTAGCTTCACATTGTGACCTTAAAAATGTAAGATAATCATTCGTCGAATTAGAAAATAACTAGATGAATGATTTTATTCGAACAGACAGTTCTATCCGTAAACTTCTCTTTGTCGGTTAGCTGAAAACTCAGCTGCTGTCTCTCTTGCTGTGTCGGCAATCGTTTTTGCGTTGTTCACATTTATTCTTGATAGCTCTTCTGTATGTCGTTGAGCCCGTTCGAATGCATTTCCAAAAGTATCGATGTTTCCAAATAAGATATCGTTACTGATTTTTGTTGCTGCTAAAATGTTTTCCGCAATATTGCTGACTGATCTTGTATATACCTCGACGGGGACCTTTGGAGAATACCAATAATTGAACATTCTAGTGGCGTTCTCATAGAATGCAGCAGCTGAGCTAAAGAAGGACTCGATTAAGGACTTTTGAGCTTCTACATATTCTTCGACCATCTTTCCGGTCGATTCTAGTGTTTGTTCCTGATAGTTCTTAATGACATTAGTGTATCGTGGAATTTGACTTTTAGTTTCATCTATTGATTTTCTTACATTTTCTTTTGTTTCATCCAATGATCTATCAATTGTTTCTCGGAATTGTCGTGTTGCTGCTTCTTGTTGTCCAATTTGTAAAGTTTGGGTTGCTTCGACTTTATCTTCTGCTCGTTTGGCCTCAGTAGCGACTTTTTGAGCAGCTTCTACAGCTTTTTCTTGTTCTCTTTTTGACATGTTCGTGTTTGGTCATCAGTGATATATAAACATTGGTAATCGATGGTTCCTATTCCCATTTAAGACCATAGGAGTACATAAGCTGGGTTATAAAGTATAGTTTTATAAACATTTTTGTCTGCTCATGAAAAAATTGGGTTGATTCTCAAGTTTTAAAATTTTTTTGAAGATTTCTGATATTGAGAGGTATTTTGTAGATCCCCTGGCCTTGGTTGGGAATCACATATTCATGGGAAATGTGTTCGGATAGAAAACGAATTTACCAAAGCTTGTCCCAGATGTAAAAGCCCATATTGAAATCCTCAGGGAGAAGATTAAACCAAGTCTGGATTTTCATGGATTGAGAATCCCAGGCTTAAGCTCAGTCTAGTGGACTAGAATAATATCTCAGACAACCGGTTAAATCTCTTAAGGATTGGTTGGCTGGAGTGCAGTTCAACAGGAAATTGAGTCCCAGCCCTTCCATAGGATGAATTGCCTGAAAGTAACGTTAGCGTTACCATCATACCAGTTATCACGGCAATGACATTCATAATAGGATATTTTTTCAAAATGCTGCTTCGATAAAGTGCAATATGGAAGTTATATTTATCCTTACTTAAAATCGGTATATTTCTAAATTTTTCCGCTTAACTGACCCCTACTTCAGTTAATCATGTTATAGGGATGCCGAATAGGCCGACAATTCAAAGACTGATCTATTCAGTTCTAATTTCTAAGTTCCCCGGTTTGCGCATGCTTATAGATGAACATAATTATGAAGTAGAAGAATCAGAGGAAGATGATTAATGGACTAAGTAATGTAAAATCGTTGCAGAAAGGTTAAGAATGCATGGAGCTACCATAATACTGCTTCATGCCAATCTTTCTGCAAAATGAAGATTTCACAAAAAGGTGCCTCTTAGAGCCTCGCGGCTCTATTATAGGCCCTTGTCCTTACCGAATTTCTTCCAGGAGTATCTCTTTCTAAACGATACCGGTACAGCAAGGCCTTAGGTAACTGTTAAGCTAGAATGGCTAATTCTATTTAGTAATACTAAATAAACAATTGCTGTGTTGAGAACATATTATGAAGAAAAGCGTATCTTTAACTGGTAGGAATTCCAGCGATTCCTTTGTTGACACTGTAGGGCGATCCAGGTGAGTAATTGGCCGGGTCACTCTATCTGTTAAGGATATAATTCAAAGCCGCTGCCTAAACACATGGTGAGTTTTGAGAGATCAAGTATTTCACTCCAAATCGTCTAGGGCTATACTTCATAGTTCCTTGGTTCAAGCCAGCTATGAAATGTCCTGCCATATTCATCATGGCGGGGGACACAGAATTGAGGGAAGTCGTGACCGGCCCTTGGGAACTAGATCAAGGTAAAGATATGCCACATTCAACATTTCGATGCCACGACCGGGCTAATCAAGGCTACATTGGTTATATCGGAACCGAGGATGATGCGACATGGACCCAAGGAGTTTGGCAATACTTTAAAGTGTCTTAAGAGATTCACGAGATACCAAAAAAATATACATGCCAGAAAATACTAAGGTTGTTAGAATGAGAATTTCATCACAAATAGAAAAAGCGATCAATGATCAAATTGCTTATGAAGCATCAGCTATCAATGCGTATGTTGCGATGGGATCATGGTGTGAAAGAACTGGATATGATGGAAGTGCAACATTCTTTTTTGAACAAGCAATTGAGGAGAATACACACATGTTAAAGTTCGTCCATTATCTTAATAATGCTGAAGCCGAAGCTATAATTCCAGCAATAGAAAAACCGCAAGGTAAATTCGATTCACTAGAATCTACTTTTCAAGCCGCATTAAAGAGTGAACAGACTGTTACTAAGCTCATCAACAGATTAGTAGAAATTGCTGAAAAAGAAAAAGACCGTGCTACACACCTGTTCTTACAATGGTTTGTAAGCGAACAGGTTGAAGAAGAGATCCTATTTCAAACGATTCTTCAAAAGTTTGAGATATTTGGCAGAGAGAAATTGGCGGTATATCAAATTGATCAATCCCTGGCTTCAATTAGATCTCAGGTTTCGGCTAAGAAGCAGAGCTCCAGTTGATCTAGTTCCAGTACCAATCCCCTCTGCTTCAATGAGAACTGCAGATCTTTTTACGTCGAAGTCAGCGGTCGCGTCTTGTCACCACATGGACCAAGGCTGTGTGAATCATTTTTGACCAAAGTAATGGGCTCAAAACTGATGAACCAACCGGACGGCTCATAGTTTACAGATAAGCAGAAATTATTGAGTGTTATCATTATGCTAACACATGTCACTGCAGTTGCTGGATATAAGTCGCGAGAAGATGAAGAATTGGTCTATGCGGACGAATATCTGGATATTACTGGAACTACAAAGAGCTACCCAGTTCCAGGCTAGTTCGATAATATTTGTAATCAGTGATCTGCTAACTTGTGGTAAGGCTATTTGGATTGTCAATAAAGTCTCTTCTTCGACAACCAAGGTCTAAGCAGTTTTGTAACAGTTGGCATTATGACGTAAGTCATGATCAAGACCATAATGACGACAGCAATCAAAGTGCTGAACACTGCAGAAGCGTACCGGTGAGCTGGCGGATGAGGTTGAAGACTGGGTAAAGCAGCAGCCGCTCGTATAGCAAATGAATCGGGCAAGGTATTATGAGATATAATAATATAATAGCCATAGATGCCAAGACGGATCATAGTTAAACCACTTGAACAGATTGATGTCACTAGGATGATCTTAACTGCTCGCAAGCATCTTTATGAAAAGGAGCGCGCCGTAAACCAGACCTCTTTCGGTCTAGGCTATTACCGTCGGATAGCATCACTAGAACCAAGAACCGGTGAGGGTATACTGTGTCATAAGTGTCGCTTGGCTATTGAACTGGGTGAGTCATTTGCCAAGAAAAGCAGCAGAGGAAAGCCGTATCACCTTGGGTGTGCTAGGCAGTTAAACCTCATTTAATCTCTGGAATAGCCAACAAACAACAAACCTAAATCTAAAATCATACCTTCTTCTCCTATAAGTCCAGGCATGTTTCTTATAACAACATCAGATTACATTCAAATTATTGCAGCAGGGATATATGCAGCAGCATTATTTTACACTGTTATAACTTTTAGGCGTTCAAAGAAACTAGATCAAATCACGCAGACGGACTTAATCATGGCCACTTGGAGAGATGCATAAGTTGAGCTAGCTAAAGTACCCCCAGGTTCTGAATATGACATTTCTCGGAAGCAATGGGTTTACCGTATGTTCAATGATATAGAATGGCTGTGCTTCTTGATCAATGAAAAGTTCATTAGCGATAGGAAAATCCTAAAGCAGCTCAAACCAACTTTGATTGACTATTACGAAAATACATTTCTAAAGTATGTCTCAAAGGATGAAAAGGATCCTAAGCGCTATCCTGAATTTACTAAACTATATCAAGCAATCAAGCAGCAAGAATCATAAAAAGAATCATACTGAAGAATAATCTTTAAAACTGTAAATCAATCTATTTTTTCTTGCAATCTTTATTCGTTTGCTTTTTGCACCTGTAGTCGTGTATCCAACTTGCATTCATAAAAACCTGAAGATGGTTGGACCCATCAGTTGGATCAGTTACAACTCTTTGAGTTCCATTCTTGGGATTATGTAGCGGGTCCCTTGATCCTGACCTGTAGGTCATTTAGGTACTTGGTATAACTCGCCATTGCTTAAGAGGATTTGAACTACCATCCTGCTGAGGAACAAAACCTAAGCTGAGCTAACCAGTAACACTGTGATAGGTATCCAGGAGGGAAGGCAGGCCGGCACACCGTATCGAAATGGATGAAATGGATACGATCGAAGCATTACGCAAATTAGGCTGATTGCAGCTTGAGGACACAGTTGAAGACATCCTTTTCGAAGTATCAATGACCTAAATCAATGGCAGCACTGCTATTGTACTCCATAGGACGTTCAATATGATTATATCACTGTGAAGATATACTAACCAATTATGACCTTTTGTAAAGGCATGTGTGGCAGACTATACAACAGGATAAGATCTCCTCATTCAAATTATAAATATGGACCGATGTGCAAAACGTGCCAGATTAGAGTAGAGACTCATGACATAGTATGTCGCTGCTGTCATACTAGATTTAGGGTAGGAAGTAGGTAGGTCCGTCACCCTATCACGAACTTCGGTGTTAAATTGAAGAGACAACCTAGAGCATCTCGTACATTCTCGTGGCTAGTTGCTTGCTGATGTCGTGATGGGGGGATCCGTGGTTCTTCGATAATACTTGGTTCATTATTCAGTATTACAAGTCTGTTGATATTCGTTCAAATAATACGGAATCTCGGTAACACTAAGCGTGCCCACGGCTAGACATCCGCGATCCCTTGACGCTCCACGGTCTGATGAGTTCCGTAATTTTTTGATAAGCAAGTGCAATATTACAGATATTCATGTTTACGACATCAAAGAAGGACAGGCAGTAAAATATCTTATTTTAAGGACTCAACCTGGAACAATCTGGGAAGATAAAGAAGGCGGCGAATACCACTATGGAATGTTGTTGAGTATTCATAATTATAGGACATTTCTCTAAGAACTCATTCGTGCGAAACATCTGATGAATCAACCTCTACTGCAGAAACTCAATTACGAGGTATGAAAGGATCATCATGGACTAGTAAATCTAGAAATGTGTTCTGATCGAAGATTCGGTCTTATCGATTTTCGGCATAATGTTCAACGTCCTCTTCATCCCTTCTTCCAGTAGTATGGAAGAGACCACAAGCACATGGATGAAGTCGTGACAAAGGATTGAGAGTGATGAATATGCACTCTCGCTTATGAAACAGTATTTGGGCCTGCTCAGTCCAGAATCCAATCCGATTCTGGCAAAATTCAGCCGGCGAGTTTAACGTCCAACTATCAATTACAATGAATAACCCTCCAAAATAACTGTGATAGTAACACAAGGGTACAAAATCATCTTATTAGTAATTAGTATTCCCGGCAATCCTGACTAGATGTAAGAAGGTTTAAGACTGATCCATACATGGTATAGGCAATGTACGTCTTACTATGTCGCGAATCTGGCCTAGATTGCGATTATGTCATAAAAGGTGAAACACAAAAAGAATTCTTAGAAAATGGTGCGGATCACGCAATGCAAAACCATAGTATGCACGCCGAAGATATTTATTTGAAAGATATCCCGGCCAATCTGTTGTGTCATTCCTTTACCGAAGAATCCTTAGTCAACAGACAAGTCGAGAAAAAGGCAGGCGACCAGGGAAGATAGGATATAAGTCAATGGAGGTCGCCCACCATTAGGTTATTTGTGGTTATTATGTAAAAATCAATCTTATGGCCATTTCGTTATTAGATCTTACAGTGACGCATATCCGGAAGGATAGAAAATTTGTATTTTTGCGTGCATGTAAAAGATAATTACCTCCCTAACTGTGGCAAAAAGACAAAAGATGCACCTAGAGGTCAGTCATATTTAACAAGTTAACCTTGCATATTTGTGTAACAACCTTTATTTTGTCCTTATTCGACGTAAATTTAGTTGACACTAGACTACTGGAATAGACAAATAGAGAGATGGATGAATATATTTTCAGATGACGAACACGATTTAATAGGACTAGAATTAGTGAGGGAATTTGATAACTTCTCGAAGAAATTCTATGGTATTTTTGATGATGATTTGAATGAGTCGCACGCAGACTCAGAGTTGTGCACAGGTATTAGAAGGGATATCTGTAGAGAAGAGCAGGTGGTCGTTGTAAGACGTATTTCTTATTTCGAACCAGTCAAACCAATGGAAAGGAAAGTTAGAAGAAGAGTCGAACAAGTATCTATGCCTGTGAAAAGGAGCATCGACGATGCTAGTCAATCTAGAATCAAAGGGGTACAAGACACCTCAGAGGATATCATCGTCACTGATAAAAACGTCAAAATAGTGTCACAACTTCCTATTAACAACAGAAAACAAGATATTAAAGTAATCGCCCGTGACGACGATAACT
>DASQUV010000039.1:0-37869 GCA_035641095.1 Nitrososphaeraceae archaeon | reverse complement strand
ATCAGAGCTCAAATGAGAGGTATGGCCGTTATCATTATTTGATTTTAGACCTAGTCCTCCAGTGTATGGGGTCGGCCGGATTCGAACCGGCGAACTCCAGCGCCCGAGGCTGGCATCATGCCATGCTAGACAACGACCCCCCTCCAGATAAGAACTATTTAGGTTTGATATTTATCTATTAGTCGGGACCCGATACGTCGCCTCGTAGTCTTACGTTCTTTATATAAGGTAAGCCGCTTGCTGAAATATCCCTGAAGGAATGATAAGTAAATTATCATTAAGAAAAAGAGACCTTTTTCTACGACCAGCAGCCTTAATGGACATATAAATGGTATTTTAAGCTTAAACAAGGCGTTCCCAAATGTCAATTTTAATCCCTTTAGATTAGGCAATAGTTGTTGGGAACCATCTAATCCTCTATTCATGTAGGTAGGAACTATATTCCCATATTTCGAATAGGACGAGATTTACCGACTGAAGGGGTCATCTGAGAAGCAGCGGATCCGGAGGGCTTCGATCCCTCGATCTGCGGTTCCGAAGACCGCTGCGATATCCTGACTACGCTACGGACCCCTTGTAATGGTTAATGATTTAAGGCTAAATAAAAAGTATGAATGCATTAATATCCAGAGCTCATCGATATTAGGACTACCTATCTGCTAGAGGACAACCCTTTTGACAAATAACATTTTATTTTGGTCAATTTACAGGTACAACGATAGCTTGAAGATTTCAATGCGGACCAGCGGCGTGGAATATGCCATCAGGGATATTATGCTGCGGGCCAGGGAATATGAGAAGAAAGGCAGCGAATTGATCTATCTTAACATAGGCGATCCGGTGAAGTTTGGATTTAAGACACCAGACCATATCAAGAGAGCATTAATCGAAGCTGTGAAGGAAGACAATAACTACTATGCCGAATCTGAAGGCGTACTAGAATTAAGAAAAGCGATCGTCGAGAAGGAACGTTCGAAAGGCTTTAGCACCAATGAAGAGGATGTTTTAGTAACAAATGGAGTTTCAGAGGGCCTCGATATGGTACTTGCATCAATAGTTGATTCTAATTCCGAAGTTCTAATGCCTGGACCCTACTATCCTCCCTACGCATCGTATACTAGATTCTACGGCGGCGTTCCAATTGAATTTAGAATATTTTCAGATGGAACTCCAGATATTGATGATCTTGTTTCGAAGATCACTCCCAAAAGCATAGCCATTTGCATCATAAGCCCAAACAATCCTACCGGAGAGGTATTTGATGCGAAGAGCCTCAAGAAGCTAGTAGATGTAGCAGCAGAACATGATCTTTATTTTATTTGTGACGAAATATATGACAAGATTGTATTCGAAGAGTCATTTACTGGCATAGGTAAAGTTGCATCGGACGTTCCGGTGATACTGCTTAATGGTTTTTCAAAAACGTACTTGATGACTGGTTGGAGATGTGGGTACGTTTGCATGAATAGCAATACTGAGAAGCTCAAGGAGTTACGTGAAAACCTTCCGAAGCTAGCACGAGTAAGAATATCCTCCAACCTGCCCGTCCAACTGGCAGCCGTGGAGGCTTTACGGGGACCTCAGGATCACATTGGCGTAATGGTTGAACAATTGCGTAGAAGACGTGATTTCATTGTGAAGAGATTGAATGCTATCGAAGGTATTTCTTGTTCCGCTCCGAGAGGTGCATTTTATGTTTTCCCCCAGCTCGATCTTGCGCCACGGTGGAGGGACGATAAGAGTTTTGTTTTAGATTTCCTGAGTAGAACCGGTGTTATCAGCGTCTATGGCTCAGGATTTGGCACTGCTTACGGGTCAAATCACTTTAGATTGGTATATCTTCCGTCCGAAGAAGTGCTTGACAAGGCCATGGATAAACTTGAAAGATTTATTGCCTCTACTAACTGAGTCCAAATTGAAGGGTGGATTCAGTCAGTTGCCAACTAACTAATCACGTAAAAAAGATCCTAATGTTTTTTGATGTATTATTTGATGCTACGCTAAAAATGAAACCATGGTTTTCAAACCTGTACGGCCTCTCCTACTTCCGGCGCGTGGGCTTTAAAACCGTATTTCTCCTGAATCTCACGCGCAAACTCAGTGCAAGCCTTTCCATCACCATGCACGGTGAGAACCTCTGGAGATCCCTTAACTGAATTCAGAATTTCAAATAATTCGGGTCTGCTATTATGGCCAGAAAAGTCAAATTGCCTAATGGCTGCATGACATTTAGTCACCTTACCCTGAAAATTGAGAACTCCTCTTTCCAGCAACATTCGTCCAGGAGTTCCTTCACCTTGATATGATACAAGAGCGATCCCATTTCTTTCGTTCTTGCATAGCTCTTGCATATAATGCACGGCCGATCCACCAACCAACATTCCAGCCGGTGAAATGATTGCGCAGGGTTCATTCACAACTTTCTTCCTCCGATTCCAACCCCTTATCCATTCTGCTCTGGTTATAGCCTCCTTGAATGTATCTGGGTCTCGCAAGAATGATGGATGTTTCAGCATTATCTCGTTGGCCTTTAAAGCCATTCCGTCCATGACCACCTTGTGAAGGAAATTGTGTGCTTGTAGTACACATGCAATTTCTTGAGCTCTTTCTACTGAAAATGCCGGGATAAAAACTGTGCCTCCATCCTCTATTATTCCATTTGCAAAGTTCATAAGGTCGCGTTCTGATTCTTCTCGTGGGGTCTGATTAGACTGGGAGTAAGTACTTTCCATAATTATGAGATTAATTTCTCCTATATCGAGGTCTGCAGGCCTTAACAATTTCGAGCCCCTTGTATTTATATCTCCAGTATAGAAGATTCTCTTGTTTTCATGTGATATTGTTATAGTTGCCCCTCCTAACACATGTCCAGAATTAAATAGACTAATTTGTACGCCATCTATAAGGTATGGTTCACGATACCGCAATTCTCTGGAATGGTTTTTCATATTTAAAAGATCCAAGTATTCGAACGGAAGGTAGAATCCTGAAATTTTTATCATATCTTCTATTAATAGGTAAGACAGATCAAAGGTCGGGGCTGTGCCAAGTGCCTGGAGACCTATGACATCAGAGAGAAATAAGGAGGGCACAAACCCAGAATGGTCCAAGTGCGCATGCGTTAGTATCACCGCATCAATATCTTTTGGCTTCACATGAAGGGGGAAGGCTGGTTCTCGATCTCTTTTAAGGAGGACACCATAGTCCATTAGGATTTTCTTGTTTCCCACATCAACCAGAAAACCTGATCGTCCTACCTCTTTTGCTGCACCCAGGATAGTTACTTTCAAGTGGTTTAGCTTCGTCAGATAGAATTTTTAAGTCTTTCACTTTGACTATGCGCGGTTTTGCCCAAATCAGCCTCATGCGAAACTAACAATATCTTATTTCCCAAAGTCTTTCATCCAAGCCATTACCTACTGTGGACAACTCCTGATGGAATCCGAAACCGCACTCATCTAGGACGACTTCGTAATCATACGTTTCATTCATGTCAGCTCGTTCTTCTTTAGCAGCGGATGCTAAATTTCGTCTTATTTTTTCTGAAATGTCTTTATTGCTGCTGTAAATATACCACAGATTGTGAGCACCCCGTAAGCTAGCGAGTATTTCCAATTCTTTATCTGAAATTTTTGTGTAGTGCCTATTCATTATCTCGATGTTTACATCTTCCCAGGAGGGAGATCTCCACCAAGCTATGAGTTCGAAACCGTGGGCCTCGTACTCGGCAGCTAAACTTAGACCTTGATCCAACGTGGTGATAATCACCTGCGTATGTTTTGAAATTTCGTCTCGGAAGTCTGTGCCCGGTTCCATCCAGCCTACAAAGATAACATCAAAATCCTGCTCTAATCCCCATTTAGGATCCCAGATCCTGATATATGGCGGAACAGTCATTCCCCTGCAATAGAAGATTCTTGGATCTATTTCCATACCGAGAGCATCTGGTATGTGGTCCCTTATCTTCATCAGGAATTCGCCAAAGCCACATCCAATATCCAAATATGAAGGGGTTTGTGCAACTGTTTTTGCAATTCTAACAATCCGTTTCACATCGATCATGCGATAAACGAAAAAGGTTCCGCTCAAGAACGGAAAACTAAATCTTTCATGGTACGGGGAAATGGACCGAGATCTGAAATACGACAATGATCTCATCGCATCATGGATCTGTTCTTCTCTATAGGGCAATGGGTACTTCTTGCAGATTAAGATTATCTGCAGAAATATCAACATTGATGTTAACTAGTCGATATTAGTCCTAAAAGACTGGTGAATCTAAAAAGAGAGTCTGGTGAGCAACGCAAGATGTTAATAAGGCATTTGAGATTTGGCACCTATCTATATGGATCTCGAAGAGCGTCTAAGTCTGGTTACCCGAGAGCCCACAGAGGAGATCGTAACTAAGGATGAATTATCTAATCTATTTCTTAATGTCCCTGTCCCCAAGCATTACATTGGGTTAGAAATTTCAGGATTATTGCATCTTGGGAGCTTAATACTTACAGGATTTAAGATCAATGACTTCATGAAAGCGGGTGTTGACTGTACTCTCTTTCTCGCTGACTGGCACACATATATCAATAACAAGCTTGGAGGAGACTGGGACAAGATAACGCTTCTCTCGGAGTACTACGCCGAGGCCTTCAAGTTCGTATCCCCGGGCCTAAAGATAGTACTGGGGAGTAAGATGTATCGAGAGAGAGGATACGAATATTGGAATGATCTAATATTGTTTGGTAAGCACCTAACCCTTGCGCGGACTATGAGGGCACTCACGATCATGGGGAGGACCAAAAAGGACAGCCTAGATTTTTCCCAATTGCTCTATCCATCAATGCAGTCCATAGATATAAGGTCGCTAGGATCAGATATTGTTCACGCGGGAATGGATCAAAGGAAGATACACATGTTAGCTAGGGAAATTTTCCCAAAATTGGGATGGAAGTTGCCTGTTGCGGTTCATCACCATTTGCTCCCAGGATTGTCTGAGCCTACCCAGTTGGTGCCGCCTGGTTTGAAAATTGAAAATAGGAAGCTAGGAAGCAAGATGAGCAAGAGCAATCCAAGTGGTAGCATACTTATCCATGATGATGTTGAGACTATTCTACGCAAAATTGGTATGGCGTACTGTCCTTCAGGGATTTCTAAAAATAATCCTGTACTGGAATTAGTTCGGTACATTATTCTTCATGATTTTTCTGAATTCGAAGTAGAAAGGCCATCCAAATATGGTGGAACTATATCATACAACAATTACGCGCAAATAGAAAGTGATTTCAAGAATGGACGTCTCCACCCAGCTGATCTCAAGCATGCTGTTTCGATTTACTTAAATAAAATAGTAGATCCGGTACGACAACATTTCAGGGGACGAGAGCCGAATTTAGAGAATTAATCGCTTCTACAACAGATGTCGAAACATTCTTCTTGTTTTAAGTGCAACTAGGTATTTAGTGGAGTATCATGAACTAACTCATATTTTGATTTGTACCCCCTTGGGTTGATCATAAGATGGCGGTATGTGAAGGTTGAAGTATTCCCTATGATGATTGTAGTTATCATGCCCATAATTTGCTGATGCTCGGGTTCAAGCAGTCTTTGCAAATCAGTGATTACAATGGTTTCGCTTTCTCGATAGGCTCCTTTTATAATAGCTACCGGCGTCTTCGGACTTCTGAACTTTAAGAATATTTCTCGGGTGTCTCTTAACTGGTGAACCCTCCTCTTGCTAGTCGGATTATAAATGACCGTCACAAAGTCTCCTCTCGCCGCGGCTTCCACTCGTTTTACTATAATTTCCCAGGGAACAAGTAGGTCACTCATACTAACTACGGCGAAGTCAGTCATTAATGGAGAGCCAACTAATGCCGCACAGGAATTCAAGGAGGAAACCCCAGGTACGCACTCTACATAGATGCCACTATTACGATCCCATTTTCGCTCGGTGAGAATTTCATAGACGAGGCCTATCATACCATAGATTCCTGGATCACCTGAAGATACAAGGGACACTTTCTTTCCCGCCTCTGCTAACCTAATTGCCTGATTGGCTCGATCAACTTCCTGGGTCATTGGATATCTATGAATCTCCTTCCCTACTATTAGATCCTCAATTAAGGTGATATAAGTGTCATAGCCAATTATGACTTCGCTCTCTTTGATGACTTCTTTCGCACGGTAGGTCATGTGGCTGTGATCTCCAGGACCTATCCCCACGACGAACAGCTGGCCTCTTACCATGCGCAACATGTAATCGTAATAATAATTTATCCGTTGCTCAGAGCACCGTCCACAATGGATCGAGAGGTTGTGGTATCAGGATTTGTTGAGCTTGAATTCTCCATGAATTGTTCTCACTACTTCTGCACAATCTATGTCGTTTACAACGAAAGCAAGATTCAGCTCGGAAGATCCTTGTGTTATCATAATCACATTGATATTCTTATTGCCAACAGCACCGAATACTCTTGCTGCAACCCCCTTTATACCTCGCATCCCAGAACCTACTACTGCTATAACTGCAACGTCTTCTTTGATATCAATTTTTTTTATCACCCTGCCAAGCAGTGACAATTCTAAAGTCCTAGTTGCTTTCTGAAGAACTTCCTTTTTAACAACCATTGAAATACTAGATTCAGATGGGCTTTGCGAGATCATCATGATGTTTACCTTATTTTTAGCCAAAGCATCGAAGATTCTTCCTGCAGTACCTGGTGCACCAACCATTCCCACCCCGCTTACATCGATCAAGGCAGTGTGTCGAATAGAGCTTATTGCTTTGACTATTTTGTGGGAATCCTTACTGGGATTATTAACCACTAATGTGCCCTCATCATCTATCTTCATAAAATTTCTTATTCTCATTGGGATATTGGACTCGATGGCTGGCTCCAATGCTCTTGGGTGCATGTATTTAGCGCCAAATAGTGCCATCTCCAAAGCTTCGGCAAATGAAGCTTCTCGGATAACCCTTGCGTCGCTGACAATTTTCGGATCGGCCGTCATTAGTCCATCTACGTCACTCCACAACCACACCTCGTCAGCTCTAGTACCCGCAGCTATTATCGTTGCTGAATAGTCAGAACCTCCTCTGCCAATGGTAGTTATGTTGCCGAATTGGTCGGCCCCAATGAAACCAGTGATCACGGGGATAATTTTTTTAGCTAGCATTGGTTTTAGCTTGTGAAAGACCTTTAGTTTGGTAGTATCCATCAGTGGAAGTGCTTCCCCAAAATTGGAATCAGTCACTATGCCTGCGTCATTGCCCACAAGAAATTCAGAATTTCCCCCAATATCTCTAATCGCCACTGATACAATAAACGTTGAAAGCCTCTCCCCAAATGAAAGCAAATAATCTAACATTTTTGGTGTAACCTCTCTCATAGGCAACATTCCATGAACAACATTTTCAATGAGCTCAACTAGCTGAATTACACTAGTCCTTGCCTCTTTGTTCTTTGCTTCATCAAAAATACTAGAGTCTATAAGGGATAGGTGAACTCGTTTCAGATTCTTGATAAACCAGTTCACACTTGTCGTATCTCCTCGCCTAACACTTTCTGCCACTGCTAGTATATCATCAGTCATACCTCTTACCGCAGATGTAACCAAAATAACATCAAATCCCATTTTCTGTTGATAATTCAGTACCAAATTTGATATGTGCCTTATTCGTTCACCTGATTCAACCGCTGTACCTCCAAATTTCATAACAACTAGCATATCAACAGATCCTTGAATACATATCAAAAAGTCACCTGAATATGCTTGAGATTTGGCACCTTGATAATCACTACTTCAGTCTTGAACTCGAGGTGCAAGATAAAAATGTATTCTTCCTATATTTGATACCCTGAACTCAAGTCGCAATGGCATCTTGGTAGAATACTCGGCTATCACGGATCCGCCCGTACCTCCTATAGCTTTTATCATTCTTGATAGATAATCAAGACTATAAGTTGCAGTACTACTTTCCTTGACAGTAATATCTTCTAGCCCTTCACTAGATTGATCTAACGTGATGTGCGCTTCGCCTGAGTCTCCTTTTCCGGTGAAGACAATTTTTGAATGCTCTGATCCCAAAGTAATATATTCAGATACCACTTGGATATCTGAAAATACTTTATCCAGTGTGGAAGAATTTAGGACAACCCTGGAGTTAAAACTCAATTTTGGAAGTGGAGTTGAACCAGAAGAGCTTTCAATGAGTCGCATTCTATATTCTCTGCTGTAGCCATTTTTGATCTTGATCACTAATGTGGAGTCCTCGCCGATAGAAACCTCTACCGTATCCTTCTTGTCACCTCGTCTTATCAGTTTAGAAAATTCATCAATCCTTACACCAAATTTAATTGAATCATTGCAATGAAATTTTTGAAAGGCTGAATTGGGCCAGTGTATATCGATAAGTGCTACATGTGAAGGATCCATTCCTCTAAATAAAAGTCCCTCGACATTCGCTTCAAAGGTAGCCTCATCTACAAGGGTAGAGATTGCAGAAGTTACCACCTTCCATTCATCAGGAGAGTTTGTACTTGCACTAAATGTCAATATTTATGACTACCGCTACCATTTATCAACTTTAAACATTGCTGTTCAACAATCACTTGGACAATCCAACTCGGAGATACGTAACCGAACCGAACGACCTTACTCATGAATAATTTCTCCAAGTATAGTTACACTTAGTACACCGGTAGAACTGTGTGGTCGCCTCATCGGCAGATCTTGTCTGCAACATCCACCAAAAAGCTGTCATATTTCCACATTTCGCACACTGAATGGTTGTTGTCGGCATGGCATTTGGTGCGTCGGAATCCATGACCTTGAGCGCACTTTTTGGATTATTGTCTGGTCTTGCTCGCTCTGATTGAAGCATTTCTTGATAATGAGATGAAAAATTACTCTGTTCAGTATACCCACATTTTGGACATTTTATTGTCCCCTCTTCAGCCATTGGCTTCATACGTGACTCGCAGCTAGGACAAAACTTCAGCTTGGCTATCACCTTTAGGTTCTTAGCTGCGTCTTAATACTCGAACCCAATTCTTCCAAGTATTTACTTGCATCGGCAGATGCTTCCTTTAACGCCACCGCAGGATCTTCCTTTTTTGTTACAATCCTCATGATGTAGTCTCTTATTAGTGGGTGCTTCAGTATAACACCAGCAAAATCAATATCCTTGTTGTTAAGAAGTTCATGCTGAATAATCAGCATCACAGAGATATCCTCGTCCCTTAGTTTGAGCTCCAAGATATTCGCGTTACTCTCAATTACTTCAGCGAGCATACGATAGAGACAACTACTTATTGAAGATATAAATGATCTCCTGGTATTGCCGATATTGAACAACCGGGGAAATTTCATTTCGGAAACAAGATTAGAACCTGTCATCCAAAAGGGAGAATCCAATATTGAGGGACAGCTAAGGCTTAGCTTTAGTATAACCGGGGCTATTAGGAACGCATTTAATCAATCAAGGTGGGAGAAGGCGTACAATAAACATGATAATTCATTTCGTCTCAAGATACGGATTGCCATCAAGATCAAAAATCAAACAATCCTCGCTAAAGAGTATGTAAGAAAAGCAGTTCTATTTTGGACTAGGAACCCCAAAGTCCCATTCAGGATTTGGATATTCATCGTACAAGAAAATGTGCCTCAATATCCACTCTCAGTGGAAGAAGCTCGGGCGCTCATGTTTGACGTCAACAAAACTTTTGAGGTCAATGGAGTTCAACGAGAAAGATCAAAAAATGGTGATATCCATGCTGAGATCCGAGTCTCATGGGGAAGACACGATTTTACCGAGCCAGTAGAGATATCAACCAAATCCAATTCAACAAGATTAGAATAAATCCATATTATCTAACCGCTCGGACCAGCATCATACAAAATACTCGGATTCTGTCTACTTATTTGTATGTCAAATTGGTATTTCGCTTTTTTCTATTCGGGCACCGATTCGCAAACTATATGTCCATTTTCTAGTCTGACAAATAGATATCGGTTATCCTTAAAAATTAGAGTTACTTCGGAGTCCGACTGTTCAACGTCAAGTAGTTCCTGGCCTTTTATCCCATCGAATTTTGTCATAAGTATGTAGTGTTCGCGACCAGATATATTAAATTAGATCTTGGCTGTACATTGTTTGAAGTGCCCCTTAGAAATACTTGGGTCATTGAAACTTGTAACCTTCAGAATTTTTTCTTCGTGACTCATCAGATGGTTTGCATTATACTAGGAGGTTGGGGAGGAATTTGCCGGGAAGGTTCGATTTAGAGATTTGAGGATCCGTGATATATTATCCTCGGATTACATCGGGAAAGAAGTGACCCTACGAGGCTGGGTCTATAGGATAAGAAAACAAAAGGGAAACACCTTCGTGCTTCTTAGAGATGATCGTGGATCAATCATACAATGCGTTTTCCCCTCATCTAAGCTAGAAGACCTGACTAGGGAATCATCTGTGCAAATTTCTGGTATCTTAAAACAAGACTCTCGAGCTCCAGAAGAAGGGTTCGAAGTTACAGGGACAGATCTTACGATCTTTCAGGTTTCGGAAAAAGATTATCCTCTTGGTGAGTATCAAAGCGCCGAGCTGCTCCTAGATAACAGACACCTAGCATTGCGTACGAGGAAAATGGTAGAAATCGCTAAGATCAGAGCATCGATATTTAAATTTCTTAGACAGTGGTTTTCGGAAAAAGAATGGATGGAAATAACCCCGCCGCTAATAGTTAAGGGTTCTGTAGAAGGTGGGTCAACTCTTTTCAAACTAAATTACTTTGGTGACGTGGCATTCCTGTCGCAAAGTGCGCAGCTTTATCTAGAGGCAATGATTTTCTCGCTGGGTCCAGTCTGGAGTCTTACCTCTTCTTTTAGAGCAGAACGATCTAGAACTGTTAGGCATTTGGCCGAGTTTTCACATCTGGAGTGTGAGTCTCCATGGGTATCCCTTGAAGACCTTCTAGAAATTCAAGAGGGCCTTGTTAGGTATACGATCGATAAGACTATTAATGAACGAGGAGAATCGTTGAAATTCCTCAAAATAGACACTAGTCGGTTCACAGATCTTAGACAGCCATTTCACAAGATTACGTACGATCAGGCGATTGAAAAGCTGAAATCACTTGATTTCCAAATTGCTGAACCTGACGGAAAACTTAGGACAATTCGATGGGGAGATGATTTGAACATTGATTCTGAAAGGGAACTAACTGGAAAAATGATGACCCCTTCGTTCATCACTGGATACCCTATCGAGGTAAAGCCCTTCTATGTCAAAGAGAATCCAGACCGGTCCGGAACGAGTCTCACTTTCGATCTGTTGGGACCGCAAGGGTATGGGGAGTTGAGTAGTGGAGGCATGAGAGAAGACAACCTTGAGACATTGTCAACCAGGATTAAGCAGGCAGGACTCGACCCTATTGATTACAAATGGTATCTTGATTTGAGGAAATACGGATCGGTGGAACATGGAGGGTTTGGAATGGGCATTGAAAGGTTGCTAAGATGGTTTATTGGCATTGAGGATATCAAAGAATCAGTCCTATTCCCTCGGACCATGTCCAGGGTGAATCCTTAGCTAAGGCAAGTTTCAACAAGGATTCAGTGGCTATGAAGAAGAGCCTAATTTTGGGTTTTAATTTGGCAATGTTTGTCAAGTTTAAATTTTAGGCATGTGGTCATTGATCGATGCATGGAGAGCGTGAGGAGGAAGTTAACTCCTTGTTTTTCGAATTAGCTGGAGATTTGCGGTATTCTACTCTAATGAAACTTAGAAACAGATCCTACCGTCTATCACAACTTGCTGAAGAGCTCAATGCAACTATGCAGGAAACACACAGAAACATATCAAGACTTGTATCCTCAAACCTAGTCACAAAGGGTCTTGAAGGAGAACTATTACTGACGCCGTATGGAGAATCAATAGTTTCTCTAATTCCAGGCTATGCCTTCATGTTTCAGAATAGAGAGTACTTCAATGATCACACATTTGGTGATCTTCCTTTAAAATTTATTCGAAGTATTGGTTCGTTGGCAGAATGTGAGATTGTAAATGGTGTTATGGCTATACTCCAAAGATGGAAGTATATATTCCTGAGCTCAAAAGAGTACATAAAAGAGATAATTTCAGAAGTACCTGTCGACCTTATTGAAACGCTCGGTTCGCGAATTCAAGATGGCGTAAAATTTTCGTATATATTCCCTCGGGATCCAGTTGTTCCGAAGGGAAGGAGTGAAATCTTGGAAAGAATAGGCTGGAGAGGCTTGATTTCGAAAGGTTTGGTTGAAAGAAGGATGCTTGATACAGTCAAATTAGTCTTGATATTTAACGAAAGACAATCCTGTGTTGCTTTCCCGAGCTTAAAGGGCAGGCCCGACCTAAATATTGTCTACTATGGTGATAACAATGAATTTCATGAATGGTGTGAAGATTATTTCGAATACCAGTGGAACCGAGCTGGTGTTTTCGACGAGAGTAAATTGTCACACGAAATCTGAGGGTCTAGAATTGGCACCGAGATCGCAATTTGGATAGCGAAGGAAAGGACTCTTACCCTATTGGTCTACGATTTGTCAATTAGCGGGTCCGAATTCATAATGTTGCTTTCATTTTATTGTAGTGAATTGTCAATTTGGGTTTCATTTTGTAATGGACGACTAATTATCTTGCAATTCGTTTCCAGGCCCAACCATATATTCGACGATAGAAAAACAACAAATTGGATACATCTACATGTTTTTATACACCAGCAATGACTATCTAGATGTATGCCACAGGCCTTTGTACTGATGAATGCAGAACTGGGAAGTGAAGACTCTATTGTTACTGAGCTCAATAAACTTGAAGGTGTAAGAGAGGTTTACCAGGTTTATGGCGTCTATGATATTGTGGCACAAGTAGAAGCTGACACCATGGAGAAGGTTAAAGAAACAATCACGTGGAAGCTAAGAAAACTTAATGGGGTCAAATCCACATTAACAATGATAGTGATGGATTAGGAGAGCGAGTAATTTGTATAAATGTATTTCAATTATTGATGGTTAGACTCACGTGCTTGTAGAGTTTCCAAACCTTTTGATGAAAGTGGATTACATAAGGTTAATGAAGTTGTATTGCATTGTTAAATATCGATCAGTCATATGATTTTGTTCAGAAGGAAGAATGATGAGGGATTGAATGAATTCAAATGCAAGTACTGTGACATGAAATTCGATGATAGAGAGCGGCTCAAGCGGCATTCGCGAAAAGCACATTCTGAGAACGACGACTTTACTCCTAATGCAAATCCGTTTGGAGGATTTTAGATAAATACGAATTATCTGATATCTAGGATACAGCAAGGATATAACTAGCATTCACATGTTCCCAATCCATGATGATACCCAAAGACTGCATGGAAGACCGTATGTCAATTACGGTTTAATCTTCATTAACGTCGCGATATTTATTTGGGAATTGTCATTTACGAGTAATTTCGCAGATCCTGTCGCTACGCAGGAGTTATTTTACACGTACGGTTCTATCCCTCGTTTTGTACTTTCTGGAGATGTCGTGTCCATCGTTACCTCAATGTTTATGCATGGTGGAATTGCTCACATTGCGGGTAACATGATTTTTCTCTTCGTTTTTGGGGATAACATAGAAGACAGATTTGGACATCTAAAATACTTTTTAATCTACTTATTCTGGGGGATGCTAGCAGCCTATTTTCATAGCTTGGTTGCGACGGACGGTACCAATGAATTGATCCCTGCTGTCGGAGCATCAGGTGCAATTTCTGGGGTATTGGGGGCTTATTTAGTGATGTTTCCTAGAGCAAAAATATTCACAGTGGTATTTGCCTTCTTTATCACAACCATTAGGATTCCAGCACTTGCATTCTTACCAATATGGTTTATAATGCAGTTAATCTTCGGTTTTATATTCCCACAGTCTGGTGGGGTAGCGTATTTTGCACATATAGGAGGCTTCGTTGCAGGATTGGGGACCGCATATGCTTGGAGGCTATTGACAACTAAGCGGGGCCTCCAAGTAAGAGACATTCGTTCTCCTACAATCAAGAAAGTATCATTTGACCGACCAGAAAGTCTGGTCATTAAAGGAGAGCCAGAAATTATCAAAGGGTCAGACTTTTACGAAATATTAGCGGAGGTTAAAGGTATTTCCAGACTCTCCGATGTTACGGTGGACTTCGACCCTAGAAACAGGTTCATAAGGGTAACCCATAGCAAATCCAAAATTTCACAAATACTGGCTACTCTACCAGAAGATGTATCAAAATATCAATTGCAAGAAATTGATTATCTCAATGGCATCATTCGTGTCCGGTTAAGTCTATAACACGACAGGACCTTAACAATCTTTGCCGGATTCACCTAGTTTCAATGTCAAATACTTCTTCAATCAGCTGGGCCAAAAGTTTATAGATGCGATTCTTGAGTCCTGTAATGATGTCACAGCAGACCCCTCCGAATTTGGGAGGTAAGGTTTCTAGGCGTGATTTCCTGAAATTGATGGCTGCTGCCGGTACCGTTTTAACATTTATACCGTTCGTGGACTGGGGTAAGTTTTTACCTAATCCCACGGCACAAGTATCTGAGAGAGCCAAGGTTGAGCTACCTGATGGTTCCCAAGCTAATATCAACTCCTTTCCGGTGAACCATGCTGAGGCCGTGATTTATCCCAAAACAGATGATCCGACTTTAAACCAGGAAGCATTTAGAACGTGGCAGTTCATCCGGCTGCCGGAGGAGCTAGGAGGGACAAAAAATGATATTACATCTTTTAGAATGTATAGTATGGTATGTTTGCATCTGTGGTGTTTATGGAAGTACTGGCCTGAACCCGGAAGGAAAAGGGGAGAATGCCCTTGCCATGGCAGCCTATACGATCCATTAACAGGAATTGCATTTGCCGGACCGGCTGCGCTTCAATCGCCCCCAACAAACGTTTTGCCAGTACTTGATTTAGAAGCAGATGAAAATGCGGCAATCTGGATTAAACCTCCAAACTGGAGTCCAAATGGGAATGGAGTAGTAGGATTTGGGCGCTACCTTAAAGAGTGAAAACAGTCTAGTTCAGTTTTGTAAATGGGTCTACGAAGGGGTAGACCGAACAATATTCATGGGAATGAAATTCACAATTCCCACACGGTTCGTCAGTCCTCTTGGCTTCCTAGGCATGTTAACTTTTGTCATATTTATAATTCTGGGTATAACTGGCGCGCTTTTAATGCTATGGTATGAACCAATTCTAGACAGGGCCTGGGATAGTGTTGAGAGAATTAATGATACCATACCATTTGGTTTCCATTTGCGTAATATTCATTATCATGCTTCTAACGCAATGGTGATGGTAGCGTTGCTTCATATGTATTACCAATATTTCAGTGGACGCTATAAAATCCGAAATGAAATCCTTTGGGTCACCGGAATCATCTTAGGGGTACTAACAATACTTGAGGCGTTTACTGGATACGACATTATATTTAGTGAGCGTGCTGAGCTCGCAATCTCTATCGCAGCTTCATTAACCAATTCTATCCCTGTATTAGGACCTGATATGAGAGAAGCGTTTTTTGGAGGGGGGTTCTCTGACTTCATATTGAGATTTTATGCATTCCACGTCTTTTGGCTGCCAATCGCTATGCTGGGCCTCATGGTTGTACACTTTCCAAGGTTCTTGGTTTTTGATGTTCCTATGGTAATGGCTTTTACAGGGGCAATAATGATAACGGGAGGAGTTTTTCCTGTGGATCTTGGATTGAAATTTGATCCCAACGTTCCGCCCGGTATTACAGTTCCAGAGTGGTACCTTACAGGTCTTTACGCTTTCCTGAGAACAATGTATGATAAGTTCGTGACGGGCGTGGCCTGGCCTGGACTCTTCATTTTTACATTGCTAATAATACCTTTCGTGGATCGATACAAGAAATTCTCTTGGAAGGACCGACCGCTTATTACTGCAGTTGGTATCACAAGTCTTGCCCAGATTATCGTTACAACTTATTGGGGCTTCTATATCGACCCAGATATTGAGAAATCACTTCTCGAGCGGCTCGTAATTGACCCTATTTTCTTTTATATAGTGATGGTCTTACTTGTTCCGCTTTCATTTGGTTTTACTTATATGATGATAAAGCTGGCCAAAAATGCAGAGGCAAAGGCAAAGGCGCAGCCAAAGAAAGCTGCGGGAAAAGGTCCGATTAATCTTCCAGCAAGATGGGTATATATAGTCTTCATCGGCCTGCTCATATTTCAAATATACCTCAACATTTCAGCATACTACGCAGTAGTAAGCGGAATGAACAACTTTTCGTTGTTCATTATTGGCTTGATGATGCTTGTATTTGCAGGGATGTTCCATATTTACAGGCATGGCCGCGTTATGGAAAAAGCTCCTCCACCTTTGCCACCTAAACCTGCGATTCAGCCTAAAGCCCCTTCTCCGCTCCCTCAAACCTCTTATGCTACCAAGATCGTCGAGCCTAGTATTGCAAAGACATTAGCTCCACAACAAGCGCAAAAGCCTCAACCTTCAATTGGTTCGTCTCAAAACACTAGATCTTCTTCACTAAGAAGTGAAGGCAGTGCTAAGAATAGTGATCCAAAGCAAGCTGGAATTTCCGAAGATGACATTTCTCCAACAAAACTGGATAGGCTAGATAAAGCACGGAATGGTCGCACGGGATAATGAAATTCCAGAATTGAAGAAGCTTTATATGTGAAATATCTCCCCCTCATAGAAAGCACCGGTAGATGACTAGTAATGTCGCAGGGATCAGTATCATGGCCTTTGTTATTGCTGTCGCCATTAGCGTCGCCTACTATCAATTTGTGTATATTCCACAGGCTACGGCAGTTCCAGTGGTTTCAGAAGAGATTCTAAATCCGACGGAGTCTGTGGAAATCTCCATAGTGGTTGGATCTGCACAGCCATCACAGACCGAAAACTATGTTCCGAAGGAGGAGGAAGGAGCATTGGGTTTATCCAACAATTTCATTTGGACAAATGACGATTCAGTACCTCACACGGTGACCTCCGATACAGGCTACGAAGATCCTGTAAATGGCGCATTCAATAGTATGGATACTATTGGACTTATTCCTGCCAATGAAAAGTATGAATTTACATTTACTGAAGCAGGCGAGTATCCGTATCACTGTGAGCCACATCCATGGATGACGGGAATGGTTACCGTGGCTGAGGGATGATTCTAATAATAATAGCATACATGAAGCGCATAACTAGAGCCCAAAAACCAATTATTCACGATTTTGATTCATGTATTATTTGCTAAGAGTAAGGTAGGAAATATCGCTAGCTATTTCTTTATGTTCTTGGATTATAGATACCCTAAACTTGACCTTAGTGGAGATCTCCCGCGGGATATGATTTGTCTTAGCTGTAAAGGTTATTCTTTTCTGACCAGAGATATCTTTTTCAAATATTGAAAGCCTTGGATAAGGATAATCTATTTTTCTTCCATTAAGCTCTATAAATTCAAAAGTACCACTAGAATCTTCTATTTGTGAATTTATTACAACGGTATCATATCTGGAATCGTAAGAAAGAATGATGGTTCCATGGATATCATCGCCTGGAGTCACGTGTTCCTCCGTCAATTCAATAGAGATAGGATTGCTACTAGACGTCACTTTTAGGTTATAGAAACTCGTCGGAATATTTGTTTTGCTAGATAATGTGCCTAGAGTTAAGTACGGCCTAAAGTACAAGATATTAAATTAGGGCTCGTGAATCAAGAGCATGTAAAATCGGTTGTGAAGCAGGACATTTCAATGAATCTGGTTGATATGGATGAATACACTATACGATATTTATCTGGCAGTAGTTTTAATCCGAGGAGCACAAGAATACTCGTTCTACTGCATGGAATAGGTGCCTCTGCAGAAAGGTGGGTACCAGTATTTTCCGGTTTATCAAAAAAATATGAGGTAATTGTTCCTGATATAATTGGTTTTGGCTATAGCGATAAGCCCACCGTGGAATATACGATGGAATTTTTTGTCGAGTTCCTAGAAAGGTTCATGAAGGCCCTTTACATCAAGCAGGCTTCCTTTATCGGCTCGTCATTCGGAGGTTTTCTAGCAACAGAATTCACGATGAAATTTCCCAGCCGGGTAAACAAATTAGTTCTCGTTTCTCCGGCTGGGACTATGAGAACTTCGACGCAAATACTCGATGAATATATAATGGCCGCCCTCTATCCTACCTACGAAAATGTTTCAAAAGCATTTTTACATATGACTTACAATTCAAAAACCGTGCCTGAGTCAACGGTACGCGATTTCATTAACCGAATGAGACTCCCTAACGCAAAGTATGCATTCATGTCTACCTTGTTAGGGATCAGAGATTCTCCCAACCTTGCCGGCCGATTGTCAAAAATAAATGTTCCAACATTATGTGTCTGGGGAGAACACGATCAAATGGTTCCATTCCAGTATTCGGCTGCCTATGGTGACATCCCAGGATGTACCACCAAAGTTATGAAGGGCTGCGGACACACCCCGCCCATTGAAAATCCTGAGGAGTTTACGAAAATAGTTCTTGATTTCTTACAGTAAAAGCTCCTTCTGAAGCGTTCGGTGATAATATTAAATAAATGTACCGAACTGATCCATATTAATGACTGAAAATGATAGTAACTCTTTTGACGCATTAAGAAAAGCAGTTGAACAGGGAAATGAGGCCCAACGGGAATTTATGAAAAAGCTGACTTCGGTTCAGCAGGATGCAGTGCTTAACTATATCTCAACAATGCAGAATGCTTTACATTTTAATGCAATGTTTAAAACTACTGTTCAAAGCGGAGGCAGGATCTCAATCCCTGAGGCCGAAAGGATGGCCCTGAACATAGAGGAAGGTGACCTGGTACAGGTAATCGTAACGCCAATACTAAGAAGAAAGAAAAGTACAGAATAAGTTTTGTCAATTTCTATATCCATAGTTTCTCATTGCTTCTGACACAGATTGTAAGCATAGTTAGCTGCGGCATGTTGTAGTACAAGTCGCGTGTCTTTCAACCAACTTTTAAGGTTAAATCACCAGATACACAAGAATTGCAGCTGAAAACAATTAACTATGCATCTTGCTAATCGCTGCTTCTAACCTCTCATTCACATCCATCACCAACTTACGCAAATCATGGAGATCTTTTGATATCATATCCAATTCCCTTCGTGTAGGAAGATTTAGTATGCCAAGTGTTCTTTCAGTTGAAGACTGAATTTGCTTTAACAAGTCCATCTGTTTGCCCAAGAGTTCTCGATAAGTAAGTGCAAATTCCTTAGAATTAAATAACTTAGTAAATTCTTCTTCGAAGGAATCTATCATTAATTTTCTGTAATCATCTAGATCCTTTTTGGTTTTTATATCTAATAGTGAAGATGCCGTCTTCTCATTTATCCTCAAGACTGCATTAACGTATGCCTGGTTGACCTGCTTCCAGTAGTGACCAATGGTAATCTGAGATTTCATTATTGTCTCCGTCAAGTTCGCAACCTGAGCGTTCTCATCCTTGATATTACCAAAGTAGGAGAATAAAGGGCCTATTGTTGGTAGTTTGAAAATTTCCTCCCAGATTCTCAGCATGCTCTTGCCGAGCTCATCTTTGTCTTCAAGACCACGCCGCATTTCGTCTCCTGTCTGTTCATCTGACGTCATACTCCTCCCTTACATAGCTCCTACCCGAATTTGTACCTATTGAAATTTAGGCTACGTTATGGCTTTCTCCTAAACAAAAACTAAGAATTTAATAAGGAATATACGTTGGAAAATTACTAGGCGAATGAATGCCGCCTTGTACAAAATTCGAAGAATGCGTTTACATTGGGCTCGTAGCTCAGCTTGGATAGAGCGCCTGCCTTCTAAAGCTAGTGAAGAAAGCCGGAAGTCGAGGGATCGAAGCCCTCCGGGCCCGCTATAATGAGATGCTCCAGAACCTCAAGAAGGCTTTTCTATGAATTATAAACAATTTTAAGTAGGCTTCCTACAAATCTTGCTGACCAATTTGGTAACTGATAGGCATCTGCGAGAACTGATAAAACAAGCTAGGGATGGCTTGGATAAGCGACGCTTCACGCAGTCAGCTGAATTGACGCTTATTTTAAAGGATATTGATGTTAAAAGGGGGTTTAGTTTAAACGAAGTAGTTAGCTTACCCCACAAATTAACTGATGGGTCTGCGATTTGCCTGATTGGCTCTGGAGACTTGGCAATGAGAGCTCGGAAAGTGGGCATTCCAACTGTACTAGAACCTCAAGAGCTCGACAGATTGGGAACTAATAAAAGAGAGGCCAGAAAATTGGTTAGAAAGCACGATTTTTTCTTGTCTGATACTTCCTTAATGCCATCAGTAGGAAGGTCAATCGGACAGTTTCTCGGTCCGAAGGGTAAGATGCCCACTCCGTTACCATACGGCGCTCCTCTTGAATCAATTGTCAATCGTTTTCAAACTTCCATTAGGCTGAGGGTTAAAAATCAATTGAGTGTTTCTGCTAGAGTTGGAGATGAGAATATGGACGATTCCTTACTGGCTAACAATTCGGTTGCAGTAGTTTCAGCTCTTGAAAAGAAACTCCCACAAGGAGAGAAGAATATACATGGCGCCGTCTTTAAATTTACAATGAGTAGACCGGCAAAGACAGGATCATCTAAGGCGGAATCTGCGGGATAGTCATGGTTGGATCTAACAATATGAATAGCGGCAGAAAGAGTTATCCTAAAAAAAAGAGGCTTATGTATCAGGAGATGATGAAATTTCCCAAAGAATACAGAGCCTTGGCTATTTCAAATCTGAATAAAGTTAGAGCAAGTCAGTTAATGCAGCTTAGAAAAAAATTTCGTGGTGATATCAAGTTAAGAGTGGTTAAGAACAAAGTGGTACTGAGAGCATTTGAAAAGATTGGCGATGTTCCTCGGTTACCCGAGTTCAGCAATAGACTAGAAGGACAGTGTTTGCTTCTGTTTACTAACACCAATCCTTTTAGGCTAAATCTCCTTTTTGACAAAAACAAAATATTCTTACCTGCAAAAGGTGGGGATATTGCCCCAACTGAAATTATTGTTTACGCAGGAAACACAGGGATTACTCCTGGACCGGTCCTTTCAGAGTTTAAAGAAGCTAATGTTCCAACCAAAATTGACCAAGGGAGTATTTGGGTGGTAAAAGATACTCGTGTTGCGAGGCCCGGTGACCAAATATCTCAGAAATTAGCTTCCCTCTTAAGCAAATTAGGCGTAAAGCCCATTGAAGCAGGCATCTCGGTAAGTTGTGCTCTTGCAGACGGTCTACTCTTTACGGAACAGGATCTAAGGATTGATTTAGATGCTTTCGTTAAGGAAGTGGCAAAAGGTGCATTCGATGGCTTGAATTTGGCTATTGTATGCAGTTACCTTACCCCAGAAACGGTAGGGCCATTAATACTCCAAGCAGGACATGAAGCTTTGAATTTATCAGTATCGGTGGGATACATAACTGACGAAACTGTAAAATCAATTCTATCGAGTGCCCATGCTCAGTCTCTAAGCGTTTCGAACATCCTTAAAGACAAGGGCTACATCGCAGCATAAACGAGGATTCTAGAGTACCCCAGACACTCTTTTTAAAATAAAGAGTAGTTAGTCCAGTCAGCGAATTTATCCAAAAAGTGCAGATAGTCCTTCCAAAGCCTCTTCCTCCTTCTTTTCCTCCTTCTTTTCGTCCTCCTTCGATTCAGTAGGCTGAGGTGAGGATGAAGCAGGTGGTATCGCAGGACCAGGAACGGAAACAGGACTGCTCTTTAGAGCCTCGTCAATATTTACCTCACTCAATGCAGTAACGAGAGACTTAATTCGTACATCATCTGGAACTATTCCGGTAGCTTTTATAACATTCCTTACATTATCCTCATTTATATCCTGTTTCAGTTTGTGTAATAATAAAGCCGCATACATATATTCCATAGTAGAATTTGGTCTATGCTTGACCATAATATAAAACTTTCAATAGCTCTACAAAATCCGAGTACTCCTTGCGACCGCATAAACATGTTCTTTCAAGTCTCTTTCGTAAAGAGAGTTCATTTTCTCCAAAAGGATACTCCTAGCATATTGCCTTTCCTCTTCTGTCGAGGCTCTGAATATACGAGAGAATAGATCTGGAAGATTCTCTCGTATCCAACCATCCAGTACGAAGTATCTTTTTTCGTTTATCCAAGTGGTTTTAGTATTATCTAAATCAATTTCATCGCTAAATGTTCCACTTTCCACTCGATCGATGAGCATAAATATACAATTATTTGGGTCCGGATCATGGAGGACTTGTGCTGGCCTACCTTGTACACTCCCCGACTTAACTCTCTCCATTAAACCAACTGGACGGATAAACGAGCCTAGAACTGATATCTTTCTTCCGTTCACCTCATGGACTCTACCAATAATTAGAATACGGTAGTCATTTTCGTTCCGTACTGAAAAAACATAAGCTCCACGTTTGATTCGCCCACGTCCAAACAATGTCTATACAAGAACACTCGGTGAAAATATAGTTTATGATTATGACTATATTGCTACGATGTATTGGAGGACCAGGACATCTAACAACCTGAACAGGTTTCAATTTTCTCTCATTCTTTAGTATGAAATATACGAAGAAATTACATTTATTAATCAGATCACCCGCAGTATATTTGTAAAACGTGCAAAGATTCGACGCCTTGGATATGAAGATTTTGACCGAACTAACACGTGATGCTAGCATTTCGGTTCCTCGCCTTAGTAAGAAATTGGACGTAAATGCATCCGTTTTGTATAGCAGGATAAAGCGTTTGTCAAAACGTGATCTCATTCAGAAGTTTACAGTTATAATAAACGAAGGTATGCTGGGCATTAGCGTAAGAGCCATTGTTGGGATAAACAGGGATCCCAAGCAAAAAGAGAGGATTCATGCAGAGCTCCTAAAAATTCCGGAAATAAGGTCAATTTCTGAGGTTACAGGTAGATTTGATATGGTCGTCACTGTGAATGCCAGAACATTGGAGGAATTGCACAATGTGGTAATAGAGCTAATAGGGAAAATTGAGGGAATTCAGAACACTGAAACCTTTGTAGAGATGCAGAGGACTGATAAGGACCCCGCCTACGGACTACAACAACAAATAGTAAGGTAAAGTTTAGAAATTAAACACTTTGATTTTTTTGCGTTATCTTCAAATATCCGAATCCTATGTCTAATACTGAAGGTAATTGGCCGTAGTACAACGCAAGTTTACTGAGATTATACAGACGCTCAAGTTAGCGAAGAAGACGAGCAAGGATGATTATGTAACCCACATGCGATTGGTTTTACTTGGCTTAGGTGTAGTAGGGGGCATTGCTTTTATCATCAAGTTAATTGCAGAATTTATTACGTTTGGTGGCAGACAATAACTAAATTCGTCCCTTGGAGCCCTTAACATGAATCATGCCTGATACAATTCTGCATTGCTAAATGAAACAAAGATAGGGACATTGTGATAGAGCTTAGTCTACTTAGAACTAAGCCCTCTCGAAGTGTTTTAATCACCCTCCACCTATAATTTGACTGTTATTGCTGAGCCAGGATATATGCATTGCAACTATCGGTTCTCATTGTGCATTGCAATTAATGAAAGGGGCAAAGGATGAAGGTTTCAAAACATTATTAGTATGCAAAAAGGACAGAGCATCTCTGTATAAACGATTTAAGTTTATAGATGAAATCTTCGAAATTGAACAGAATTCAGAACTTCTGTCCATAGAATGCCAAGAATACCTTAAGGAGAATGGTTGTATTTTGATACCTCATGGATCACTTATAGCATACTCAGACATAAATTATATCGAACAGCTCTCTGTACCTATTTTTGGTAACAAATGGATACTGAGATGGGAAGCAGACAGAAATCTAAAACAAGAATTGATGATACGTGCTGGGTTAAATACTCCTATGGCCGTGAAATCGAAGCATGAAATAGATCGGCTGTGTATCGTGAAGTTGCACGGAGCTGCGGGAGGAAGAGGATACTTCTTAGCCTGGAACAAAGAAACTTTTGAAAAAGGGGCACTTGATCTAATTAAGCAAAATATAATCGCTAGTGAGGACGATCTCTATATTCAAGAATATGTAAGAGGAGTTCCGGTCTATCTGCATTATTTTTATTCTGCAATCAACAGTGAAATAGAATTCCTCGGCGCTGACAGAAGATATGAAACTGATATTGATGGACTCGGAAGAATACCCGCCAGTCATCAAATAGGTATCGGAATTCAGACATCGTCGTATAATGTGATTGGAAATTTCCCTCTAGTCCTAAGAGAATCTTTGCTGGGAAGCGTGTTTTCTATGGGGGAGCATTTTGTGCAAGCAGCCAAGCAAGTAGTACCTCCGGGTATGATCGGTCCATTTTGCCTAGAAGGTGTCTGCGATCCATTTGGAAATTTCGTTACTTTTGAATTTTCAGCGAGGATCGTTGCGGGAACCAACCTATATGTGATGGGATCTCCCTATTCTAGCCTTCTCTATGATGACCCAATGAGTATGGGGAGACGGATTGCCTTGGAGATCAAAAATGCTCAGAAGAATACTGATCTGAAAGTTATTCTTACCTAACACTTATTATTGGTTGCCCTGAATTGGGCTGAAAAATTGGCACCCATCACCCACCTGTCAACTTTGCAAACTTTCCTTTTCTTTTGATACTTGAGATGTAGTCTAAGTTGGCAAGTGCTATTCTAGCTGATCACGAACTTCCTTGCTTTCATCTGTTAATGCCTGGTGGAGCATGTCTCTCCCCAGCTCTGAACCTATTACACCTACTGCGATAGCAGCTTCATGCCTAACAAACAAGCTTGGATCTGAATCGAGAGATTGGGATAATGTAACCAATGCCTCAGTTTCCCCAGCTGCCCCAACGCGAAAGCAGCCTCATGTCTAACCAACGCGTCTTTATCATTCTTCAATGTATCACATATGGCCTTTACAGCTCTTCTACCACCTATTTCAGCAAGTATGCAAACTGCCCTTGTTCTGATCACATTGTCTTCATGGCCAAGCAATTTTTTGAAGTAGTCAATATCCCTAACATCAAAATGCTTCTGCATCTTGTAAAGTAATCCAATCCGTGATTCGCCATCAATTTCGATACCCTGGTTGTGACCCAATTATCTTAAGGAATGTCCCTCTATGTACATATATATTATAGCAACTAGCCCAAGTTGTGTTAGCCAAACAGCGAGATTACAGGCCAATTTGTATATTGATTTTTCCAAATCTGCTAATATGTGGAGTATTCTACAATAAAAAGAACAAAATATTAGGTCCAAAAATAGTTAATATTACATTGTACTATATAGGATGGTTTAAGAACAGACCTGAGGTGTTATATTCTTCATTCCATTGCAAGTTTATGATGAGAGTGAAGAGTCCGGATTCTAATTGTGTTAATCTTGAGATCTGGTTCGAGATCTTTCAAATATCATCTACTCTTCATCTGATGAAGTCCAAATCTCGATTTGTTATCAAAATAACCAATGTAAACACTTATTCAGCAATTGATTGAATAGAGCAATTTTACAAACGGCATCACATTATTATACCGAATTAATAGCAGAATTTAACATGCGGATTAGATATTGGGGACTCACAATAGAGGACCTGTTTTTGGCAACTTACCCGTTGGAAAGGGCTAACCATTGGGAGATTAAATGCCTCCAAGGAGAGTACGAACATTTTGGAGTCTTTTGGTTTAGATACGGGACACCGTATGACAAGGAACCAGTTTACGGCTTAGCTATTTACTACAATGATGTCCATAAGGACAAAATAAATGAGTTGGTTGAAATGTTGCACAGTAGATTTGGAGGAGAAATCCTCCTCCGCCAAAACCGAGTGTTCCTCAACGGCTCAAAGGAATTTACAGATCCACGAGAAATAGCGAATTTGGCTAACGATATTAGTGAACGATTTAAAGGCCCAGTTGAAATAACCATTGAATTTGAGAAAATATCTAAGGACGACAGGCAAGAGGATCCCATTAAGCTTCCTCATTCTAAGTTGTTAGAGATTCCAGGGCTTAGGTAACAAATGCATGAATCGTTATGTCTATGGCTTTCACTTCGCTTAAGTTGAATCCTTCGCTTAATAATAGTAGTCATAAAATTCGTTTAAGAACCGTTTACTGGGAGATTCTAAATTCTACAAATGTCATCTGACACTCAATCAGTTGTTACGGCCTTTCTGTGCAATCAGAGGGTTGCAGAATTTAATAAATGGAGGTTGGAAAATTTGATCCTTAAAATCAGTCTTGATGGAACCGATTTATCCAATCTAGATCTTTCGGGTGCGCTTTTGAATGGAGTATCTTGTGTTGGTTGCAATTTTTCTAACTCGAATTTATGCCAAACCAACTTTGTGCAATCAGCACTATCTATGGCCAACTTCGAGAAATCCAGTCTAAATTCAGCTTTAATGATGTATTCTGATTTGAGTAGGTCTAACTTGTCTCATGCGGATTTAACGAGAACCAATTTAATGTGGTCAAACCTGAGTCATGCGAATCTCTCCTCTTGCGTACTAACAAGGACAATACTTGTCGAGTCGAACCTGTCACAAGTTAATTTGACTGGTGTTGATATGTCTACCGCATTTCTCAAATACGCTAAAATAGATAATCTGAAGAATGAGGCAGTGTAGATCCTGGAGTGACATTACAACCGCTATCCTGATCCAGTAATAACGTGATTCAATCAAATGTATCAATTTACTGCAAGCTTTCTGGTTACGTGGATAGAACGGTTGGACACGCTGATTTCATAAATTAGTTTGTAATTAGATTGTGTATTATATATTGTCCATATTTATGCGGGACTGGCACCACAATAATTTTTACTACTATTACTACGATATATGTTCTTTCGCGTCATGATGACCGAAGAAAATAACTCCAGATTTGTACAGCAATTGTATAGCGCCTTCTGTACTAGTACTGTATATAGGTATCCCGAAAATTAACTAAATTACTTATATTCAGAGGAATTTTTTTGTATATTGATATGAATCAGTCTAAAATGCTAAGGATCGTTGATTTAAAATGGTTTCATATGTTATGTCGCCGAATGGAGAATTATTGGTCGTTGACTTGTAACGCCAACCTTTGATTTGCGCAATGTTATCTCTGAGCGAAAAATTTCACCTGGCGATCCCAAACAGCTTGGCTGCTTTAAGGGCAAGAGCGGTTTCTCTGACATGGTGAGTCCGCAATATTTTTGCACCTTCCAGCGAGCATTTTAGCTCTGATATGAGGGCAGGAACTAGCCTGTCACTAAGCTTCAGTTTAAATAGCTCCCCTATAAAGGATTTGCTAGAAACTCCAATTGAGATCGGTTTGGAAAGACATTGGAATTTATTCAAATTCCTTACTATCTGCTGGTCACGAGCGTACCAAGGTAAGTTTTTCACCTTAGTACTAAAGTTACTTGTAACTTCTTTTCTGAAGAAACCTATCGATGGATCCACCATGATCTTATTCTCAGCAATTCCAGCATCTTTAGCTAACTCAATACTTTCACGTAATGCTTTAAGAGTGGAGGAGAGAGTCCCCGAAATGTCACATTTGCTATATGCTCCAACTATGATTGGAATTCGGTAGCTAGAAATCACCATGGCCATATTCATGTCAGACTTTAAGCCTGTTACGTCGTTAATGAGTGAAGCGCCTCGCTTTATCGCTTCCTTGGCGACTTCTGCTCTTGGTGTGTCTACTGATATCGGTAAATTACAACACCTTCTTACTATATTCACTGCTTCTGCTACTCGTTTTTTTTCCTCCTTAATTGAAATGTTTGTCTTTAAATAAGGAGCTGTAGACATTCCACCTATGTCAATAAGGCTCGCGCCGTTGGCTTCCATACCAATTACTGCATTTTCAATGTCACGTCTGGACGTTTTTACTGATTCTTTATAAAATGATTCAGGGCTGACGTTGAGTACGCCCATTATTCTAGTCGGCGACCTATTATCAATACGCAAGTTATTAATGACAACCAAGCTATCATTCCCGTCATTGCCTCCGTGTATCCCAAATTTTTCTTTAGCGGCTTACAGGAAGGTAATACGGTATTCAGACTACAAGGCTGAAATCTTACTCCGGAAAGTAAATCCATTCGATATTGAGAAGTGCTATTTGTAATCGAAATTGTCTTTGAATACTTTTATATGCTCTAATACTTCGAACTAGTTCTAGTCGGGGATGATTAACTATGGCCAGAACGCTAGATAAAACACATACTTTACTCTCTTATATCGAAGGAAGCCTAAGAAATGTGACCATAGTTACGGGAGAGGATAAATATAATGGATTCATATTCTCTTTACTAAATCCTCCGGTTCCTTTGGGAGGGAATGTTGTATCGTTGGACATTTATGTCAATGAGATGCCCTATCCAAAGAAGTCTATCTTCGTGGCAACCACAGAAGACATGATAAATGCAGCATCAATTTCAGAAAACCGCCCACTTCCATTTAGGCCCTTTCAGAGTGCAAGGTTTCTTGTTATGAGTAAAGAAGGATTGCCACAAGGGAAAAAACATAAGATCGTTATCCTTAGCAAATTGGAGGGTTTCGAACAAATCATAATCCCCTTTACACTAAACGACTATGTTGGTGAACAAAGAGAGAAAATACTTATTCCGTCAAACATATTGGAGGATCTCATATACGATACCAATAATGAAGACACAATCTTTAAGAATTTCACGTCTCCACTTATTCTATCTGGAAAGAAGGCGTATATAGTTTGTTCCTCTAATGGTTCCATTTCTGCAAATTGGACATGGATGGGGGCTAGGTATGACAACGGAGGGTTGTATGTACCTCCAGTTAGGGCATTTGGCAGAATTATTGTAGAGCTTTCGATTGAAGATCAAGTGAGAAAAAAGCTTCCGAACTTTGTTGCCTCCTCAAGACATGAAAAAGGCGTACTCTCAACTAGACATGAATTGGCTGGAATTCAAGTGAAAAGAAAGTTATTTGTCCCAAATGAACGAAAAGGATGCATAACTATTCTTGAATTAATCGAGAGAAGTATAGATCTCCCTCGATTGAGCCCCCGAAAGAGATCACTTAACACAAGACGTAAAGTACGAATTCATTTTATTATAGATGGTAATATTACTAGCTATGGCCTTGCAGCTATTTCCCAGAGTAATTCATCTCGGTTCATTGAGAATGAAAATTGTCTTCAAGTACAGACTGCGGCAAGAAAAGGTATTGCCCACTACTATGGGACCATTGGTATTGCTCCTAAAGAACTAAAACCATCTCGAATCTTGGTAGATACCTTCGATAATGATTTAGAATTATCATATGATATCGAGATTCCTGCAGGTGGCACAAGCGAAATCGCTTTGATTGCAGCTGGAAGTTTCAATAGTTCTAAGGAATGTCTAGATGAATTCCAAACAATTAGAGACAATTACAAGCTCCTCTTACAAGAAACGCAGGATCATTTCGACCTTTCTATTTCATCGAATATGCTAGATATCCAGCCAAATTCCAAGCAAAACCCGACGATTGTAAAAATTGCCAAAGCTTTTGAGAAGGCAAAAACAGGAATGGAGTATCTCAAAGCAGAATACGACGCCCTTGGCCCAGGCATCTGCGCAGGCTTGCCTCGGTTTCCAAATTATTGGGCTAGAGACACAGGTTGGTCACTAAAGGGATACCTCGCGCTCGGCGACTATGAATTTGTTTTGTCTGTTTTGGAGAATTTTTTGAGACATCAGGCTAGGAGAACAACAAGAACCACAATTAAAGGTGAGCTCCCAATGATTATCAGCGGAAAGGCTTTTCTCCATAGTACTACTTATGGTTCGGCCGATTCAACTTTTCTGTTCCCCTGGAGTATCAGAGAGTATGTGTATTCGACGGGAGACATTAGCTATCTGAAGAAAAGGTGGAACAATATAGTTGATTTGATCAATTGTGGATTTAGTAAAGATATTGACGGTGATGGATTAATTGAACATGGTTTCACTGGCGTTGCAGAAATACTACCTATTCAAGATTCTACTTGGATGGACCATATAGATCGAAGGAAGAGTGCCAACGATGTTCAGGCTCTATTCTATGAAAGTTTGCATATAGGTATCGACCTGGCAAAAATCATGGATGATAAATTACATCTCAAGAAGTGGGAGAAGGGTGCGCTTAACTTAAAGCAAAAAATAGAGTCTGAATATTGGGACAACAAGGAGGGGTTCTATTTTGATACTATAAGGAGAGACGGAACTAAAGATTCCAGTATAAGACCGAATGCTCTTGTCTTGTTATTAGCTGGAATTACTGACGTTAAGACTCGAGCCGAATCAGTACTTAGAAGAATTGAAAAAAGTGATATTACTACACCATGGGGAGTAAGAACCCTAAGTTCTCTTGATCCAAAGTATCATCCAAGTCTTTATCACGATGGAGCAATCTGGCCTCTTGTCACCGGTTGGGCGGCCGCCGTTGAGACCAAGTATGGGCGTAAAGAACAAGCGTTATACTATATCGAGTCTATGGCGGAGAGAATATTGTCCGAGAACGGAATGTTCGCAGAGACTTATAGAGGGGATAGGCCAGAACCGTTCAATTCATGTATTTTACAAGCATGGTCGTTGGCAATGTATGTCTACGCCGTCCGCGAACTTTTTCTGGGGATGAACATCAATTTAATTGATAACCAGATAAGCTTTGATCCGCGGGTCCCAGATTCTATAAGAAGCAACTCCGTGCCTATACGCTTTCACCATAAGTTCCATCTGGGGGGGTCACGGCAAGATTCTGAGATTGTTCTTGATCCGTATAGGGAGACAGTAAGAGTGGAATTTAGGAACTTACCTAATCAACAGGTTTTTCGTCCGGAAATCACGAGCAACACCTACTCGGTCGATATAGGCAAGTAGCCAAAGTGGTGGCATGCTCCATATATTATTTTTAAACAAAGAGAGAAGATTTCTTGCTAGACCCTTCTTCCTCTTCTACCACCTGGCTTTCTAGTTGTATCATGGGGAATAGGTGTCACATCATCTATTCTACCGATCCTAAAGCCAGCCCTCGCTAGTGCTCTAATTGCTGCCTGGGCACCTGGTCCTGGAATTCTCGGTCCCACTCCACCTACAGCCCTTACCCTTATATGAAGGGCGTTAATTCCTTTTGTCTTGGCCATATCGGCCGCTGCCACCGCGGACTTCATAGCAGCATAGGGCGAAGATTCATATCGATCAGCAGTAACATGTCTTCCACCTGAACTAAACGAAATTGTTTCAGCACCGCTAAGATCTGTAATATGCACCAGGGTATTATTATAGCTACTGAAAATGTGTGCGACGCCCCACTTATGTTGGACAATTTCGTTAGTTTGATCACTCATAGTTCGGAAAATATCGATTTGCAGATCTATATGAATGTAGTGCATTTAAATCGCTTGCACGATTTGAACCGGCCTTGCTAACTTAGTTATTTCAAGCATTTAGCCTCAAATGTAACGGAACCATTGTAGCGCAGATAGTTTTGAGTGGGACGCTTCCAAACCTGACCTGGGAAATGGGATGGGCTCAGTATACTTTCTCTGTATAGGACCATATGTACTTTGGTCTGCCGAAACGATGACCCAATTCACAAATCAGAATAGCCCCTGTTTTCCAGTTCCTCAGAAATATTGCCTTTCCTCGTTAAAAAGACCTTTCCGCTCCCTTTCGTTACCTTTCCTATTTCGATTAATTTTAGACCATTAGATATTGCTACTTGTCTAGCTCTACTCAATCGCTTCAAAGGAATCGTCCCTATAATTTCAAATTCCTCACCCCCATACAGTACTAGGTCCTCGCTAGGGATCGCGTTCTGAGAGGCGAACTCATCTATTCCCGAAGCTGTCGGAATCCTTTCAACATGAAAATCCACATTACTCTTAATCGCTAGTCGATACAATGAGTAGGCAAGACCATCGCTAGAATCAATAGAAGAAGAAAGAAATTTTCGAAGAGAAACTCCAAATTTCAGCCTTGGCTTGGGGAGCATAACTGAAGATAAATATATAGACTTGACCTGTTTGTTTGCCATTGCATTATCCAATATTATTTTAAGACCTGCTGCTGTCTGTCCAAAGTCCCCTGAGGTAACGATTACGTCTCCAGGTTTTGCTCCGTCCTGAGCTGGTATCGTAAAGGTCGGAAAGTTATAATAACCAAACATTGAACAGTCTATTGTAAATTCGTTACTACGATTAGTATCACCGCCTATGATGTTAATTCCAAATTCCTTGCATGCCCCCCCAAACCCATGACTCAACTCTTTTATAGTGCGTAAAGAGATTGATTGGGGGAGGCCTAGGGAAAGGAGGCATGTTGACGGCGTAATCCCTTTCGCTGCGAAATCACTTACACATGATACTATGCTTTTTCTGGCAACCTGCCATGATTTCATAGATGGTGGAACGTCAGTACTTCCAACCAACATGTCGCACTTGAAAGCCAGTAGTCGAGGTCGTTTCGTCTTACCCAAATCGATAAGCGCCACGTCATCTAAAGGAAATATTTGCTCATGGAGACGAAGCTGGGTGGATAGAATATTAATTATCCGCTGTTCCCTCGATTCTCTCATTAATGGCCAATACCTTTTCCTTTACGAAGTCAAACAAATCCTTCGTTTTGTTCACGGTCGACTCTACCGAAATCCTCAATATATCCTCCGTGTTTGAGGGTCTTACGAGAATCCAGGAATTCTCGTCCAGCAGCACCTTTATCCCGTCATCAAGGATGGTATCAGTAGCGATTTTTCGGAAAGGCTCAACCAATTCATCGATAATTCTAAGTTTAGCTGAATTAGAGACATAGACCTTAGATCTTTGCTGTGTGTAAGAACGAATGAAATGAAGGTATTCATCTTGTTTTTCTTCGTCTAACCTTGAGATTAGAGCGCTTGCTAAAAGACCGTCTCTACACATGTTAAAGTTAGGAGAAATAAAGCCAGCACTGCTTCCCTCTCCTCCTGCATCGGCGCCTGTCTCTAACATTTTGCTAACAACATTGGCTTCTCCTACTTTAGAGTAGACAATCTTTCCCCCTGAATTCTTGATAAATTTCTCAAGAGCAAGGCTAGTGTCTAAACTCACAACAAATTTCCGCGCACCTTGGTCTACTGCTGCACCCACACAAAGTAATAGAGTTGCATCTGGTTCCATTTTTCTACCGTACCTGTCTACCACAACTACTCTGTCGCCATCTAGGTCGAAAGCAAACCCAAGCGATAATTTATTATTCGTTACCAATAACCTTAACTCGTTCAATTCTTCAACCGTTGGATCGGTCCCTCTTGAGGATACGCAATATGTGTCATTAATAGCTAAATAGCCCTGGCCTAACTCATTAAATAATTTATTTACGTGTCCACTAGCAGCCCCGCCACCGGGGTCTAGACCTACCTTTTTTCTATGTGAATGATACCCATCATGTATAAAGTTCAATACGTCTTCGACATATGAGGAAGTAGCCTGAAATACTGAACCCGGTTTAAATGGCCTATACTCTTTATCTGCAAGTATATCTTCCAGATCTTGCTCAGATATTCCTTTCCCATTCAGTATGAATTTCAACCCGTTCCAATCCAGAGGATTGTGTGATGCAGTAATTACTATTCCACCTTTATGCTTCCTTGCTTCCCTGAATGTAATAGGAGTGGGAGCAATATCTAGATAAAATGCTTGGACTCCTTGTTCCAGTAGTGAGGTTAAGGTCGCGTACGCTAAGGTTTGACCCGAGGGTCGTGTATCCCTCGAAACAATACAGGAATTATTGCTTCCTATTAGTGTAGCTGCAAAAGATCTAGTGAACTTACTCACATCGGTCGATAGCAAATCATTCCCATACTTTCCTCTGATTCCTGAAATGGATATCTTCATAGTAAGAGCTTTATCTATCAACTATTTATTCATGTTCAAGAAGTCGATTAGCCATAGTTTATAGAGGTGAAGAATTAAATAAAAATGCCCTTCAGAAACCCAGAGCCCTAGTAGCTCAGCTGGCGGAGCGAGGGTTTCGTAAACCCTAGGCCATGGGTTCAAATCCCATCTAGGGCTCTCATCTGAAAATTGACTTAATGAATCCTCCAAAATCGGTAATAGTCATAATGAACAAAATATTTTGAGGATCAATAGAATTCAAAAAAGTTCCGAAGACCAGGTTAGTTCGCACTAGGCCTCTGAATCTACTGATATCTAGTGTTTCCTCGATCCGTTGTATGCTAGTTAACTTTCTTCGGAGTTTTCATTTATCCTGGCTATATCTCGATATTTTCAAAGCAAGTAACCTAGCAGTCAGTCTGGTGGAGTAACAGGCGCTTTCTTTTTCGTCCCTGTGCTATCCGTCATCAGTTTTTTTCCTCACCAATAAGTTACTTCCTTATACTCATATTTGGGACCATCGATCATTTCTATATATTGCAAGACATTAGGGTATTACATCTCAGGCGCAACTCCTTGAAATATGAACCGTTGAGAATTTACGTAGTGTCTCTGTTGTAACACAAGTTCCTTCAACAATTGGATAATGATGGAGCGCATACCTTTCTCATCTATTCTCAAGTCGTAAACCAGACAGATGCGCAAACAGCATATAGGATAAATCAAATCTCGGTAAAAGGTTAAATCTAGTTCGCTGACTACTGGAAATGTTTGAAATCCAAGAACATTGCTGAAATGGCTTCGTCTGGGACACTACAGTTAGGATCTTCATCAGTTGTTCAAACAAAAAACAAAGCCAAGATCAACTTTAGTAGAAAAGCTGAATCTGAGTTCTTTGTAGACAATTCTGCTTTGGCAGGATTTACAGGAGAGCGGATTCTATATATGGCAATACGAGAGCTCATTGAGAATTCTCTCGATTCATGTGAGGCAGAACGGATCCTGCCCAAAATAGCAGTATCGCTCAAACTAATCGATCCTGTAAATGATTTGTGGTCAATTTCATGTGAAGATAATGGGATTGGGATACGCTCAGATAAGGTTTCCGTTGCCGTGTGTTCATTTCTTACCTCAGGTAAGTATGTCGAACAACAGCAGCGGGGTCTATTCGGCGTTGGACTAAAAATGATAGCAGCGTTTTCTACAAAGGATACTGATCACCCTCTTCGAGTATGGTCAAAATCATCTGAGGAGGGCAGAGAATATTATTTTGAATTACGCACTGACATAGGTACGAATAAACCAATAGTATTGACTAGACGTGATTCTAAACCTAAAGAAGCTATTCTTAGAGGAAAATCCGGGTTTCGAATAGAGGCAGTCTTAAGAGGACGACTTTCCCCTATAACCAAGAATAGGATATTTGATTATATAAGTCAGACCAGTATTGTAAATCCCTATGCTGAAATAACCTTTTTAATGGATGATGGCAGGATTACATTTGATAGGCGAACTACTATCATGCCTGAACCTGCCAAGGAGGTTCTTCCACACCCCGCGGACATGGATCTAAAGACTCTCAAGAAGGCAATTGGAAATCATGCTCTTCAGAAGACTACAATACAAGGCATATTATGCAATTCCTTTCAAAAACTATCCTTTGATAAGGCCAAGGAAATTATTAGAAATGCAGGTATTGAAGTAAAACCAGCCGATAAATATAGTGAGCATGAGCTTATCAAGATTGTAAATATTTGCAGACAAACCAAATTTCAGTCCCCTAATGTGGATCATTTGAGTCCGATTGGAGAACGAATTTTTACAGTTGGGATGACTTCTGAAAGAGCTATCTTTACTAGGAAAGACAGCGCAATTTCACAAGACCACTTAGAGCCAACAATATCTACAAAAGAGCTGAAACCTAACTTAACGGGATACTCATCACGCGCATGTATAATTAATAACAGACCGACGATAGTAGAATGCGGACTTGCTTACGGCGGTAACCTTTCTTATTTTAAGCTCTACCGATTTGCGAATAAGATTCCCTTGCTTTATGATGAAGGATCTGATGTAGCCAGGGAAGTAATTTCGGAGGTAGAACTAAACAAGATGGGCGTATCTAAGAAGCAAGTTAAGGAGCAGTTCAGCGGTCTAGATTCTCGATCGGATCGCGCCATTGATCTCCTTCCTGTCCACATCTTTTTCCATATATGCTCTACAAAAATCCCATACAAGACTGCAGGAAAAGAAAGTATTGCATCAGAAGGTGAATTGAAAAAATACATGAAAGCATGTCTTAGCGATCTTTATAGGAGGGTAAGTAAGCAAATACGGCATGAAATGCATCTGAAGGATGCGGAGAACAAGCTTAAACTTTATAAGTATTATATACCTCTGATAGTAAATGCAATTTCCGAATCCGTGAACGTTAGCGCTGAGGATCTAACCAACAGCTTTTTGACTTTGGTTAATAGACATGTAAAGAAGGAAATTTCTCACCCGCGATCGCTTAAGGCCAAAGCTGAAAACCCTATAGGAGTAGAAGAGGGCCAAAACGTTAGAGGACAACATCAGAATTCAAGATCTAAGAAAATGTCGTTAGCTATAAAGTCAAGTAAACCTTTGAAAAAGAACCGCGTAGATGCTATACAGGAAAAAATGGAGAATTTCATCACATCTTCGGAGCAACTCGATTAATTGTGATTGGTATGGACAAACACCATAAAGAGACAATAAAAAAGATAAAGCAAATTATGAAGGAGGTTTGTAACGATGTACTTTCTGAAAAGAAAATGCCTTCGTTCGACATGACCAAGATTGGTTATGATAATACAGTCTGGTCGCAAGAAAAGAGAATGCTTACAGTAGGAACTAAGACAGTCCATATAAGTCCCGATACTACAAAAAAAATCCCAACTTTTTCACAGTATATTGTAATGTCCAATGCTGTTAGGAAATTATTGGACGAGCAGATGGAAAGTACTATTAGAGGAATGTACTACGCAACCCTTAGCACAGTAGGGGATGAAAGGAATAAGCAAAAATTCTGGACAAGCCAGGATGCATCAGATGATGCGATCAAAGCCGTTGAATTATTGACTGGAGTTCCGCGGGAGGAGTTTTCTGTTACATCGAAGCCAAAGGGAATGATTTCGGGCCCCATCTTACTACGTGTAGGAGGTGATATCATAGATTGCAATCTGGGAAGCCGTGCCACATCACAATTAATCCCAACAAATATAATGGATGTAGAAATAGTAGATGTCAAAGCCGACTTTGTGATGGTTGTTGAGAAAGATACTGTTTTAAATAACATTAGAAAATCTGGATTTATCCAAAAATATAATGCCATTTTGATGACTGGGTCAGGGGAACCTGATAGAGCAACTAGAATGATGGTAAAGACCTTAAATGAAGTATGGAAAAAACCGGTAGTGGTATTTGCAGACGCAGACCCATGGGGATTAGGGATTGCTTTGAGGTACAAAATTGGCAGTGAATCGCTGAGCTACGATAGTGATAGACTTGTGACTCCAGATGCGAAGGTATTGGGGATGATGTTTTCTGATATATATGATTTTAATATACCTGAAGTTGCTAGGCTTATGGCATCTGATGAAGATCTCAATCGGGCCAATGACATGAAAAAGAAACAATGGCTAAAGGACAAGAAATGGCAAAAAGAATTGAATCTCTTTCTCAAGAACAAGGAAAAATGCGAACTTGATGCTTTCTTTAAACACGGTTTTAGATATCTAGCTGAAACATACATCCCTCAAAAATTACGCGAGGCAGGCATCTTGTAAAGGGCATTTTTAGATAGTTAAGTCACCCCGGGAGGACCAAATCATTGGTACTTAAATTGAAAGCACTCGAGCGATGCAAAGTGCAAGAGTC
>DASQUV010000038.1:0-14095 GCA_035641095.1 Nitrososphaeraceae archaeon | reverse complement strand
CTAACGGATATGCATTATGTGTATGACAAGCTGAGAATGATGTTAGTATGATGGTGCGCAGAAATAAGTCAGAACCCTTTTTTTCAGTCACAAAGGTCAAAAAGATAGTACCTCTGTCCAGTATGGTGAATCAATGTGATCGTAATTTCTTGTGAGACCCTCTAGAATGGGGTGTTTGATCATAATTGATAGGGTGCTGTGGATGTGCGTGGATTATGGATTATGCTATGGTGCCTTAGCACATCTGATCAAGTACATATGTGTCGATTGGTAATCTTGTTTTCCTCAAGAAAAATTAAAGGAGTCTATCTAAACTTTGGATAATTTTTAAGTGTTAGTACGGAGTGAATCTGATGATACTCCGAAATTTATAGACGCTCATACCAAGCGTAGTGTATATACGATCGAAGTCTCGTAGTGCACAATTATACACTTTACCATTTATTTTTCAGCTTAGTACACTTCGAATCATCATGGGGTTTGTTAAATATGACAAGCGCCATTCAAGTTGAATTGGTTTCCCAATTTGATTTTCTATTAGAAACTAAATTGAGGTGACTAATTCCTTATAATATTACGCCAATTTCCTTCAATGCGTTTTATTCACTAAAAGTTTGCCTGAGGTTAAATGGGTCAATCAATCCCTAAACAAATGCGACAATGATTGAATTGCAAATCGGCAGCGTGAATTCTTAGAGCTGAAGCCGTCGCACATTAGAAAGTTGCTGTTAGAAACAACAGGTTTCCTGGTACGATGATACTATTTAATTTGAAGAAGCAATACAGTGCTTGTTGGGTGAAGTCGGAAAGTACAAGCGGTACTCCACTTTTGCTTATACACTTTTACTGCGAATTCAAAAGGTCGTATAATACTCCTTCTTGTAGGACAACTTTCCTCAATTCTTTTGCCAAGTCTGTTACGGTCACGATACCGACAATCTTCCCTTTCTCCAGGACTGGCAGTCTTCTTATCTTGTGATTGATCATTCTCTGGACCGCCACTTCCAATGGGATATCTGGTTCAGCAGTTATCGATATATTTGACATTATATCTGACACCAAGATCTCCGATGCCCGGAGGTCCTTGGAGCAAACTTTTCGAACAAAATCTCTTTCAGAAATGATCCCAACCGCTTCATGATTTTTCTCTACAATTAATGAGCTTATATGATTAGTTGTCATCAGTTTCGCAGCATCCATGATATTCCTATCAAAGTTAATAGTAATAACTTCGCGAGTCATTATATTCTTTACAACTTCTGGCATGGTAATGGTTACAGGATTTAAACAATAAATACGATCCGACTCACTAAACGATGTGCTAAACTCTGATGACCTTCACTCTATTCGCAGCGGTGCGACAATCACAATCGATATGATGTCCGTCATCAATAAATTCGCGTTCTAGATGTTGAAGGGCTCAGATCTGCCTTAAATGGGCGATCCGATTGGCCGCATTTGATGTTCGTTCCATCGGAAGGATTCATGTAATGTATAATGATTTTTGTACAAATGGAGTTAGCATGCTTCATGAAAAACCTTCCTAATTGTCGTGGAATATTTGATTATTCTAGTTCGTCAGTCTTCGCATTTGAGAAAACTTCACTACCATCACGGGGGGTCAAAGGCAAATCCTTCTGAGAACGACTAAGATTCAATATGACCTGAAAGCTTTTTGCTCAATTCTGGCTCAAATTTTGTTGTCAATGGGATTTAAGATACAATATCATTAAGGTTCGGTATGAATCAGATAGAAATAGGACATAAGGGGATGTCGAATGTGATCGTATGTAGAAATTGTGGATTTCATCTAGAGATTGATGACGATAAGGATGCAAAGGAAATGGTAGACATTCACAAGAAGATTGGATGCAAAGTCTTCAATGAGAGATTCAGTGAATTTACATAGCCGAATGTCCTATACTACTGGACCGTTTCTCATAGATTGCACCCTGCAGACGGCGGGCAGATTAAGGCTGTAACCCATAAAGTATTTGGCCATAATTGCTAAGGAGAATTTAGCAGTTAATAATGTGCGATTAATTGTTCTTCAATCCCGAATGGGAGTAGAAGCTTCTCAATATCCTTAGAGAGCTTGAGCCAGCTCCTCCATCTTCTGTCCAATATCCGACGACTCAATTAGACCTGCTCCTATTAAAAATCCATCCGCTCCGACGTTTCTGAGCTCGCGAATAGTTTGTGAATCTGAAATGCCACTTTCACTTATTACTACATTCTTGCCTTTGTTCTGGTTAGTTAGGATCTCGGAGGTTATTGACGTATCGACATTCAAAGTATCCAAGTCACGATTATTTATTCCGATCATATTATTTCTTGAACCCTCTACTAATTTCATTGACTCGGCAAATTCTATCTGGTCATGAACTTCAACAATTGCTTCTAATCCAATTCGATTTGCGTAATCCAAATATTTTTCTATATCGCCCTCCGCCAAGTTGTTGTCGAAGACTGATTTGATAAGCAATATGCTATCTGCTCCAATTTTTCTTGCTGTGCTAACCTGAACTTCACTTACAATTATATCCTTCATAAGAATAGGAGCATTAATTTTATTTCTTATGCTTGACAGATGGGCTATAGATCCATGAAATTCATAGGGCTGAGTCAAGACTGAGATTCCAATTGCACCAGAATTTATCATCGTTTCCGCTAACTCTGAAGGTTGGAATTTTTTGTCTATCAAGATTCCATGTGATGGCGAGCGATATTTTATTTCTCCTATTATAGGTACATATCGACAAGAGACTATGCGTTTTCTAAGATCTATAATATCGTGTGATCTGAGAAGGGATGTACTGAAATCATACGCTCCATTATCCAATGCCCTGTAAGAGTTATCAACTAGTTGGTGAAGAAAGCGTGTATGCTCCAGGAATCTTACCATGGACTATTTATGTTCTCCTCCTGGGAATAGATTGTTAAACAATTTGAGCGTTTCCATTTTCCCCTCGTTTTGGAAAGATTCGATAGAGTGAAGCGGAGAGTAAGGCGGGCTGTTTGTACTGTAGCTTGTTCGCTCCTATCGATTGGCATCCGTCACTCGCAAAAAATTTTCCAGAATGATGCCTAGCCAGTGGTGGCAATGCTTATTAGATCCGTGACGCTAATATGTCACCATAAGTATGGATTTTGACAGACTCTGTAAGGACATCCTCGATTTGGAATCTGGAGTGAGGTTTGCTGGTGTCTGTGACGATTCAGGAGTAATAAAATATGGCGGACACAGAGAAGGAATAACTAATTACCTGTCTCCAGACGAAACAAAACGATCAAATTTGCAGGCACTGGCAAGATGGGCTTTAAGGAATTCCCTCGCCTCAAAAATAGGAGAAGGAAGATATGCGATGGCTGAATATGAGAAAATCAAGAGAATAACTGTTCCGCTAGAAGAAAATCACCTACTATTAGTAACCACAGAGGTTAATGCAGATCATAACAAGATTATAGAGAGTATTATGAAAATGGTTGGAAGATAAACCATTTGGTAAAACCAGTTGAGGTGCTAGGTGTACCCTTGTACTTGTACAATCTTGCCGACATGGAACATGTAATGGTATTGCTTCAGTGCTAGTCTAAATAGTCGCTAACATCAACGTCATATCTGGGATAAAGTGTCAAGAATTGGCGGAATGAACAGTGTATATTTGCCTTTCCCCATTCTTCAACCACTGTCTAATAAGCTATTGGGATCAATATTACCATGAGACAGAGTAAAACTAAATGTTGAACCTTTTCCATCTATATTATTTTGTGCCCAGATTTTACCCCCATGGGCTTCTATTATGCTCTTACATATGAACAGACCCAGCCCAGTTCCTGTTTCCGATTTGGTTGAGAACTTGGTAAAAAGCCTATTCATGATATCCGGATCGATGCCCTTACCAGTGTCTCTAATGCTGACTACAACGTCAGTTGGATTCTTTTCGACAGTAACACTTATGAACCCCTCCTGTGTGAACTTTACCGAGTTAGCTAGTAGATTATAGACAACTTGATATATTCTTTCCTTGTCAGCATAAACTAAAGTTGCCCCTATTGATTCAAATTGAAGCTGAACATGATTTCTTTCTTCGTCCGCTTTCAATGCTTTCCTTGTATCCTCTAAAGCTGAACGTATAACGATGTCGAGATCAAATGGTTCCTTATTAAGCCGCAGGCTTTTACTTTCTATGCGGGTTACATCCAAAATGTCTGAAGCTAATCTTACTAGTCTTCTGGCGTTACGCATGATTGATTCAACCTGTTCATTGTCTACTGCCACTAAAGGTTTAGATGACATAAATTGACGTTCAATGTACTGTGCTTCACCAAGGATGGGCATGATAGGAGTCCTCAATTCGTGGGCTGCCACATTTATGAACTCCTTCTGCATTTTATCATGGACCTTGAGCTGCTTGTTGGCGACTGCCAGGCTACGATTAGCCTCCCCTAGTGAATTATTGATCTCCTTCAATTGACCTGTTCTGGATCTGACTGCGTTATCTAACCTTCTATTCCAAGATAGGACGATGAATGAGATAAATATTGCAACGCATGCAGTAGTTACCACCACTATCGTACTAAAAGTGCTCAGTTGATCTATCAAGACCCCCACCTCTGATGCAAGACTGTGGGGTACACTCACGTAAAGTGTCCACAAATGTTCCGCGCCTATGCGGACAGGCTGATAAGCCATAGTAACGACAGAGTCTGTGTTTGGAAGCACTATATCATTAACTCCTCCATTCCTATCCCTTAGCGAGCTATTTATGATGGAATTATATGAATTCTTTATCTCCTCAGAAACAAGAGACTGAAAATCAGCAGATAGATAATTCTTCCCGACTAAAGAGGGTTCTCTAGCATAGACAATGACTCCGTCTCGGTCCATAAATCCTACATTACTTACTATTTCTGGAGACAAATCTCTCTGTAACATTTCCCCTATAGTCTTCAGATTGATAGCTGCAGCTATTACACCGATCGGAGAAGGCCCTGCAGTAGTTGAATTGGATATTTCTGAATTTCCATTGCCTATTCCTGGGTCTAATCGATAGATAGGAAAGGAAATTAGGAGCCTTGGTTGACCATCACGAAAGTTTAGAACATTACTATAATAGGGTAATGAGGTTTCGAGAGGTATTCGAATAAATTCCTCATCCATCAGCTCAGGAGACCTGAAAGTAGTAAGATTCTTAGGATCTAGGCCAGTCCACGAAAGTAACTCTTCGTTCTCATCAAAAAGATAGTACCCATCAGTCAAATCCATCGTAGAATCCTGTGCAACTTTGAGAAGCACCTGGTTCATGCTTTGGTTGTCAAGACCTGCTGGTAAATTACTGGATAAAACGTCTAGCTTATTGACAACTGGATTCACCGTATGATAAAAGATTCTTGAAAGATCAAATGCTGTTATCCTGGCGTTTGACCTTATATTGTCGGAAGCCAATTCTTCTACCTTGTTCGCTGTCATCGACGAATACTGATAAGAAAGGAATGAAGCCAAAAAACCAACGATGACTATGATCACTATGATAGCAATAGTCAGTTTTGAAAGCCTCATGGCTACCATGAACTGAAAAAGCCTCCTCCAGTCTCCATTTGGAATGGATCATAATGTGTGAACGACTTTTATACTTGTCAGGCCGGTATAGTACTATATCCGCTTACAGAGGATTCGTACGTACTATTTAGATTGCTTCTCCATCGTTAGTGACGAATTATTAGGCATTGTGATAACATAAATTGTACGCCTTATGTTAATAATTTTTTTGTATGAAGATAAGATTAATTCTTTGCCATCAAATGAAACAAGACATAGATTTATTTTTAACTAGACATATCCGAGAGTGAAAAAAATGACAGACGAAATATTCATGTATGGCATTGCTGCCGGCGCGTTTGCCGTTTTGACGGGAATCCTATTTGGTTCTAGAGGTAAACGTAAGGCTGAAGAGAGAAAATTAACCGCTGGTTCAACGGGATCATCAGAGACTGGTAGGGCTGGAGCTATTTAGATAACAGCTGCAAGGGAGGTTGATTCGTGCTGAACGTAAACCTGATTCCTGCAGCATATCCAAAAACTCATTTTTCCCATTATCTTTGATGCTCTTTAAGTAACACAAATCATCAAATGTTCTACTAGCTCGTTGATTGACCTAATAGTGTATTTATGAGCGTTCGGTTCCTAATACCCCTTAACAAACATTTTGGTCACACCATAGTTGGTTGGATTGAATCAGCACTCACTTCCTACAGCAAGGAAGATGACTTTCTATAATTAAGATACCCCTTGAGTTTCAAGAAATACTCGTTTCCTTTTTTCTTGAACGTTTCGTCATATACTACCTATGAGTACTAGGAATTCTTCCTTCTTTTGTTCAGCTTAAGTAGGATTAACCCAGCAACTCCCCATAGCATTACCGCAACAAAGTTCTGTCTTAAAAACCAAGCAATTCCACCAGCAACCGCAAAGACTATTCCCAAGATTCCTATGGCCTGCTTCCTCCTTACCATTAATAAGCCGATGAAACGGATCTATCTCAATTAACCCTTTCGCCATAAATCAGTTCTTGGCGGCTGTTGATTTACGAGGCACTGGTATAGGTTCATTGATTCATTACGCTTCAATACAGGATCAATGGAATATCAAAATTGGAGGGATTTATTGAGTAGTCCGTACTTCGTGAAGAAAAATTCTTGTTCTAGATCGAGTGGTAAGAGTGTATTATATTTTGAAGATGAATTTGATACAATAGTACACCTGTTTCCTCACCTATTGAGGTAGGAACCTACTATGATGGAATTGGTACTTGGACATAGCAAATCGGGCCGATGAAGTATTGCCCGTACCGGCATAGGACCACTCAGAGAAATCAAGAAAGATAAATGCTATATACGATTCACGAAACGAAATAGTATGCCATTATTTGGAATATTCGGTACACACACTGTCAACCTATGTCCTCTTAATAACAAGACAAGTGCTAAGACTATGGTCCAAATGGCAGAGAAGAGTGCAGACGTAACGAATAACCGTTCCAGTTATGGAATAAACAAGATTATTGGTAGATACCACTCTGCGTTAGAGCACACATTTATTTGGATCGTAGATGCAGATAGTGCTCACCTACTTGAGAAATTCTTAATTGACATAGGCTCTGCCAAGTTTAATTCATCCAAAATAGTTCCATTAGTTAATTTTGAAGAGGTTGTGCGGAAGGGGGCTAACGGGCTTCAAAGCTAGTATTTTTATCAATCCATTGTAAGATAATTTATACAGCACTATAGCCGATGCATGGCTCGGATACGCAAAATCGATTACAGCTCGAACATATAGCAGCTTCAACGAGATATCGGCAATAAAGTATGTCTTAGAACACATTTTTACACCTTGCAATTAAGCAAATTATCAAAAAGTTCTATCCCTGTATCCAAGCAAATACAACAAGTTGTTTAATATCTTCTAAACATTTAATGACTATAACGATGCGTTCAGCACTGAGTTTCTCTATGGGTAAGGTTGGCGATTTATTAAAGATAATCAAATACCAACTTTCCATTCAGAAGCAACTTTCACACCTTATTAGGGACAATACGAATGGAAAAAAATGATTTATGTTGACTAATGCAGCGGATCCCTCCCTAGCTTATATCATGTATATATTGCCTGAAGTTTTAGATAATATATGGCCAAACAGATTGACTCGACGGACACACAATCGGGGTCCCATGGTATTGCAGAGATTTATAGGCTTTTACAAGATAATATTTCAAAATTTCAAATCATCACAAATAAACCCCTTACTTTGAGCGAAAAAGTACTTATTGGTCATTTAGACCATCAAGTCGGACCCGATTTAGAAAATAAATTGGCGAGAGGTAAGAGCTATATATCATTAAGGCCTGACAGGGTAGCGCTCCAGGACGTAACTGGACAAATGACACTGCTCCAGTTTATGCAGACGGGGTTGCAACATACTAGGGTACCAACCACTGTGCACTGCGATCACCTGATCCAGGCAAGAGTTGAAGGTGAGCAAGACACACGAGCAGCTCTATACGAAAATAGTGAAGTTTACCAGTTTTTGGAGTCTGCGAGCAAAAAATATGGCATAGGCTTCTGGAAGCCTGGTGCAGGTATTATTCACCAGGTCGTCCTAGAGAACTATGCCTTTCCTGGTGGCCTAATGATTGGCACTGACTCGCACACACCTAATGCAGGTGGTCTTGGTATGCTGGCAATAGGAGTAGGAGGTATGGATGCAGCTGAAGTAATGGCAGGACTACCGTGGGAATTGCTGTACCCCAAGCGAATTGGGGTATTTCTCACTGGAGCGCTTAATGGATGGACATCTCCTAAAGATATTATCTTACGCGTTGCCTCAATCTTGACTGTAGCTGGAGGCACGAACGCGATAATTGAATATTTTGGGCCGGGTTGCTCTACCCTCAGCTGCACCGGTAAGGCGACCATTACTAACATGGGTGCTGAGATTGGTGCCACTACATCAATTTTTCCCTATGACAGAAAAATGGGTGAATACCTGGCAGCTACAGGAAGGAGTGATATTGCTGAGCTTGCGAACCAACATTTTAGTATGCTCCAACAGGATCCAGAAATAGAGCAGGACATACTCCAAAATCGAGAAAACAGCTCTAAGTACTTTGATCAGCTAATAGAGTTGAACCTTTCCGAACTAGAACCATATATAGTAGGTCCTCATACACCGGATCTTGCACGCCCTGTCTCAAAAATGGCACCCGATGTGAAAAGAAACGGATATGTAGATGAAATATCTGTTGCGTTAATTGGTAGTTGCACTAATTCATCATATGAAGATATGTCACGTGCAGCCGACGTTGCAGAACAGGCCCATGCTTGTGGAGTGAAGACAAAGATACCTTTGCAGGTAACGCCTGGCTCCGAAATGATTAGATCAACAATCGAACGAGATGGACAGATGGATCTGCTTAAGAAAATTGGTGCGAATGTCCTCGCGAATGCGTGTGGGCCATGTATCGGGCAATGGCAGAGATTGGAATTGAAAACTGGCATACCCAATTCTATTGTAACATCGTACAACCGTAACTTTCCAGGTAGAAATGATGGTAGGCGTGAGACTATGAATTTCATCACTAGTCCAGAGATGGTCATTGCTTTAGCCTTGGGCGGGAGGTTATCATTTAACCCTCTCCACGATCAATTAATAGCAAGCGACGGAAGCCTGTTCAGGCTTCAACCGCCCAAGGTTGCGCCAGAAATTCCCAATCGAGGATTCTCCTATGTAGCAGATGCATTTATTGCACCAGCCAGAGATCCGGAAAATATCAGTGTTGTTATCAGAAAGGACAGCGATAGACTCCAAAAACTTCAACCTTTCCCGCCCTGGGATGGGAACGATTTCAAAGATCTTGTAATACTGGCCAAAGTAGCCGGAAAGTGCACGACCGACCATATTTCTCCCGCCGGAGCATGGCTCATGTATAGAGGACATCTTGATAAAATAAGCAATAATCTGCTGCTGGGCGCAGTAAACTCCTTTAACGGGCAAATCGGCGCTGGACGGAACATATTCAACAATAAAGCGGCGCCCTTTCCAGATATTGCCAGAACGTACAGGAATCAAGGAATAAAGTGGCTCATAATAGGCGACATAAATTACGGAGAAGGTAGCAGTAGGGAGCATGCTGCTATGTCTCCAAGGTATTTAGGTTGTGTTGCGGTAATCGCTCGAACCTTTGCGAGAATTCATGAAACAAATTTAAAGAAGCAGGGTGTACTCGCAGCTACTTTTGCTAACCCGTCAGACTATGATAAAGTGCGTGAACATGATAGGGTAAGTATAGAGGGGATGAGTCGATTAGAACCTGGCAAACCACTAGAGTGTATACTTCACCATAGCAACGGAGCGAGAGAGACGATCTGGCTTGAGCATTCGTACAACGAGGCCCAAATAGAATGGTTCAAAATGGGCTCTGCACTTAATATAATGAGAAATAGGGGACCATGATATGATTCGGTACGCTTTTATACTAATCGTATAGCGATGAAGTAAAAAGTAAACGAATCGCACCAAAGTTATATGTGACCAGAGCAGGTCGAACCACTCTACACACACTCATATCAGTGGATCGTTCTCGTTTATTACAACCATTTAGCAGAAGAATCCTAAGTCATAAAGGACTAGTGCACGTGAATCTGATGTTTGATAGATTGCAAAGACGCTTATTGTCCGTTAGTTTCAATTGATTTCGGGCCGACGTGCAATTGCATACTTATTCTCCAAAAAGTGCAATACACATCTCGTGTTCCTCTAAATTAGAAAACATTTGATTATGATTTTATGCATTGATGTTGAGAAACCTTAATAAGTATATTTTCGACCATAGTTTACAAGGCTAAATTTATGACGTGTAAGGGAATATGTTCTAGGCATAAAGCTCAAAAGCCCGTCGGAATGGGAAGGTATGCTAATGGCCAAAAAAGGTGTCAAATATGTGAGATATTTCTGAAATGGGAAGGATTATGGTGCCCGTGCTGCGGATATAGACTAAGAACCAAACCTAGAAATTTGAAGTATAAAGCTAAATTGCGACAACGTGAGACAGTCATCACAGTGCACGAGAGCATGATCGTAAAGAAAGTGCCCAGTGTTTAACCCTAATATTTCTGTCTTTATCATTTAGGTGCGAATGAGCAAGATAAATGTTGTCCTACAATCTAGGTAATATTCATCCCATGGACTCACAGGCGGACTTTTAATAGAATATTTACAGCTAGCCAAGGATAACGTCTACAGATAAATTCAGGGGGCCATCCTTGAGCGTAATCCAGCATGGGTGAATGAGTGATCAACGCGTATATGCTAAGGTTGGGCCTTTGATCCTACGAGTCAACGAGAAATCCTGACGCGATAATTGGACGCTGATTTATTGGTCCCTTGCACCCCTTTATAACCATCGGCTAAAAATGAATCCATAAATATTTGAATGGAGGTATTATGAGCTACCGAAAATGGGAATAGATGGGTTCGAAAATCAATGGTAGGAGCGAACTATCCCCTGTGGGAGATCATAAATTAATATTGAATAAAAACATAGGATTGAAAAATTGCACTCTTATTAGCATAGCAAATAGTACAAAATATTAGTTTCCATGAGTAGAAAACAGAGCAACTAATATACATATATATTCATAGATATTATATGCCTAACTGCAAGTAGTACCTATAGATCAAAAATGATGAAATGGATCAAAAATCATGTTGCCAAATCCTGTAATGCATATTTCTACAATAAATCCATGATCACATACAATATAGTCGATAAGGTAATGAATGATACAATAAATGAAGGTAATGCTTTACTTAGTATTAATATCTACAGCGATTTCGGAATTGAACAAAATTCAGGTTTACAAGGATCTCGAAACTTAATTATTCGCAAATGAGTGAAACCTTCCTCTCTTCCACTGGAATAAATGCGCGATATTTGGCGACAGTGATAGTTAATGGCAAACATATACTCATTGGAACAAGAGCATTCGAAAACCTAAAACCACACTTGCAATGTAGTACCAATTGTTACTGCGTTAATAAACTATCAAAAGTACTATCAACAATTTTAGACATAATCAACCCCAACAGAAGTCTTTCTCGGTCTGAAATTCTACTAATGACTACAACCGTATTTTCTCTTAGCATGCATCTAGCAAATATTTAGTTCAAAAACTTATCTAACCTTTTCAGAATGAAAGCAAGCCTTGACCGGGATTCGGACCCGGGCCCTTTGCCTTACCAAGGCAACGCTCTACCAGGCTGAGCTATCAAGGCACTAATAACACCTCGCAAGGTAGGAGGTAACATTCGATACTGCCACCTACATAAGCTTAACTGCACTTTTTTCTGCAAGTCTGTATATTCATCTCAAGATGCGAAGGTCTGGTTCTTTATCCTGTGACAACTTCATGTACTTTGGTTGAACTCCCGATTCAGTGAATGGGTCTGCTAATAGATATTGTCAGGATCCCGAAAAAAGACTCAATATGTGGATTGCTCCTCTTAAATCTCCTGATTCCTGTAAGATTTAAGTAAGGACTAGTCGATTCGTCCTATGAACTACTAGCGGGGGTTGTAGAGCCTGGCCAAATCGCATTCGTATGCTTGGAGACGCGGGACTTAAGATCACAGTTATAGGTGATCCCGTCTCTCAGGGGTTCGTGGGTTCAAATCCCACCCCCCGCATCAAACTCGATCTATCTCTGAATTCGGAAGCAGACTTGATTAGATTTAGATGAAAACGAATATCAGAGCCAAGTTCCGGATGAAAAGCCGTAGCAATTATATTGTCTTGCTTTACCGCTACGACTTTGTCTTCTAACTTTGCGATAACTTCAACCCCTTCCTCTGCTTTCGACACTATAGGAGCGCGTATAAAGATGCCTTTGAAAGGCCTATTTCCAATCATAGGGATTTCCATCTCTGCCTCAAAAGAGTCCCTTTGTCTTCCGAAGGCGTTTCTTTCTACTACTATATTCAACAAGGACAGTAACTTTTGTTTCGTTTGTCCAATTATCCTGTCATGAGCTCTAGTGGATAGGAGTATCATACCTGCACAAGTTCCTAATACTGGCATCCCCCTAGATACCACATCGGTGATTTCACGGAATAGGTCCCCATTAACGGCAGCCAAGTTACTGGCTACAGTGCTTTCTCCACCAGGCAATATTAAACCACTAATCCCAGGAACGTCTTTAGAGTGTCTGACAATCTTAACGTTACCTTTCTTTCCAAGATGACTTAAAGCGGTCCTAGTTTGGGAAACGTTCTCCTCGATATCTCCTTGAATTCCTAATACCCCTATAATAAGCCCATCCTTGCTCATACGGATGGTCCTCTTTCCTGCATCTTCAAGGCCAAGTTTTGAGTATCAAGTCCCAACATTGACTTCTTTTCGTCAACCATCCTCTGTGATTCGAGCACGGTGACAGGGTCATCAAAGTAGGTGGTAGCCAAGACTATCGCCTGAGCTCGTTGTGAAGCATCGTCTGATTTGAAAATTCCAGAACCTACAAATACGCCGTCACAACCAAGACTCATCAGAAGCGCGGCATCGGATGGTGTGGATATTCCTCCCGCCGCAAAATTTACAACTGGTAACTTTCCTAGCCGGGCCGTCTCCTCAACTATAGGTAGAGCCGATTGTAACTGTCTAGATGATTTTATGAGTTCTTGTGGATCATCTACTATGGAGCTAAGCCTTCGTATATCATTGTTGACCGCTTTGATATGTGACAACGCTTCGGCCACATTGCCAGTCCCTGGTTCGCCTTTGGTTCTTATCATAGAACAGCCCTCTTCTATTCTGCGCAGGGCTTCACCAAGATTTTTGGCTCCGTTTACAAACGGTACTTTGAAATTCCATTTCCAAAGATGGTTTTCTTCATCAGCTGGGGTAAGTACTTCGCTTTCATCAATCATATCAACACCTATCTCCTCTAAAATTTGAGCCTCACCAAGATGACCTATCCTGCACTTTGCCATTATAGGGATTGTGACTGCATCCATTATCTCTTGGATAACCTTCACACTAGCAGTTCTTGCTACACCACCAGCCAACCGAACATCGAAGGGCAGTTTATCGAGCACCATTACGGCTACTGCTCCTGCATCTTCTGCGATTTGCGCTTGTTCAATATTGGTGACATCCATAATAACTCCGTGTTTTTGCATATGCGCGAATCCTCTCTTGACCAATGTAGTCCCTGTGATAAATGGTGGACGTGAATTAATACCCCCCCTCTGCCTATTTCTCCTCTCAATTTCGGATGGGACGAGTGATATCGTCATTTAAAAGAGTGTACCTTTAACAGTTATTAGTATGTTATTATGGATACCCTAATCAGACAAGCTGTCCTAGCTAGCTAAAGGTTAATTAGCTGTACACCCTTAGTTGTTGGCACTTATATTTAATCCACATGGTAACCCCACAAGAAAGCTACGTAAGTACATTCGATTTTATACATCTTTGCCGGGATACTCCAAAACAACGACTTAAGAAACTATCTGAGGAATTGCGTATCGATGAATCTGCA
>DASQUV010000037.1:0-2389 GCA_035641095.1 Nitrososphaeraceae archaeon | reverse complement strand
GGTATTTAACCCCCCTATTTTTGCTACGCCGAAATCTACCATTTTTGTCGTCGTTGTTCTCTTCAGTAGAATCTACATGACTGCCGAGCAATATGAGCAATTCAGTCAAGACTTCTTGTTTAGTGCCCTTGATGATGCTTACGTCTGCTAGGGAAAGTCGCACTCTTCCATATTTATCGAGAATCAAAATCGATATTTGTTTTTTCTGTGAACGCGAGAAAAATCCAATAAGGCTCTTTACTTTTTTTTCACATTCAAATATGTGGTAATTCTTCATGTTGAAATCGATACGTTTTAAGATCATGTTGCGATCATTTTCGCCTATGCCATCTTTTGGACCATCTGAATCCTGGATCGAAACTGTACCGGATAGATTTCTGGCTATGTCTTCAGCTTCGTTATTGCTAATTTCCCTGGAATTGGCTGTGCCAATATCTAAGCTCATGTTTCCGGTTGCAGTAACTCGTAAGACAGATCGGTCGCTAATGTATTCAGATTGTATTGTGATTGACTCAGGGAGGGCACCCTTAGCTAAGGCCAGCTCTTTGACTTCATCCATCAATTGGGAAACCTCTTCTGATTTGGGATTCACATCAACAGTCCTTTCCAGTTCTTCGTGAATCATGGCGGCAGCAACACCAATTGATGATATGACTTCAGCGTGTTCTGCCTTCTTATAGGTCATATTAAGGGTTCTTGCTACGTGGGGAACCAATACCGAAGCACCACCACCTCCTCCGACTATTACAAAATTGTTATTAGTCCAACTTCCTTCGTCACTTGAAAAAAGTTCCTTATTTCCTTTCCTATTTAGCAAGAATCCTCCCGGTTTATTATATGCTAGATCATATTCCTTTAGCATAGGATGAACGATATGCAGAATCTTGTCGGTCGCAATATCAAGTATCTGTTTGGCAGCATTTTCCATAGATGTATTTATCTCTCTGGCGAGAATCGATAAGGCGATCTTTGCCGACTCAGAATTGCCTTTGGCATAATCGTCATCAGGAATCAAGCCAAGTGCGTTTGCTGCACATGTCGTTGTTATGGCGAATAATCTTTCTGTCGAGTTCTCCTTTTCTCCTAACCCACTTGTTGAGCCTTTCCCTTTAATAACGGCATAAATCATGTTATGTCCATTGCCAATGGTACCGGATTCATTTTTACTGGTTGAATGTTTGATAACCAAATCATCATCTATTTCAGGATTAAATCGTATTATCGTTCCCTCCTGGAGCTCAGAGGGTTCAGCAAAACACGAATACTCTAAACCAGCTATGTGTGCCGACCGAGGGCCCACATCTAAAATTTTTCGCTTGTCGTTCGACAATATGACGATAGAACCTCCCGCCACATTTGCAACTCTCACATCCAATGATCGAATACATGTGGGATGCTGAACTATTGTAGCGTAGTTTACCTTAGGCTTACCATCCTTTATTACGCATACATTGGTCGAAGTTCCCCCGACCTCTATAAAAACTCCATTTAATACCTTTAAGTGAAGTAGAGCTCCTGCGACGCTAGCAGCGGGTCCTGAAAGGACAGTTAATATCGGCTTTGTCTTAAAGGCATCAATATCTGTAACTCCCCCGTCGCCTTTCATTACCTTTATTGAGGTATTGTTGGAAGTTCCTAGCTTCTGTCTTACGGCATACTCTACAAACTCTGCTGTGTTGGCGGCCTTAGGAAGAATGCTTGCGTTTATAACTGCTGTCATAGTCCGGATCTCTAGGCCATAAATCCCAGTCAGGTCATGAGCTGCTATGACGGGAATATTCTTGACATCTATTCCCGTGATCCTTGATCTTGCGACTTCCTCGACGAAATCTTCGTTACTAGGGTCATCTACACCATATGCTTCGCTGACTACAAGGACTTTGGCCCCCTCTTGAAGAAGTTCGAGGATTAAAGATCTCACCTTTTCTTCGTCCAGATAGACAGAAGTGTCCAGGTACCTATAGCAGGTCTTGATATACTTCTTATCGCTACCACCTAGTGCAACATCTCTTATGCTCGTGCGCTTTATAATATTGGATTTTTCTAGGCTAACCCCCATCCCAATGATTCCAACCTTAACTGTATCGCCCTCGAGCAGGGCATTCACGGCCTGAGTAGTACTATGAGCTATGAGTTCCACTTCTGAATTTTGTATCTCAAATTTATTCATAACATCGGATAGCACTTGTAAGATACCCATTGCAACACCTTGATTTGATTTGTGAGTGGTAGGAAGGGTAGACTTTCCTACAATAAGTCCTGTAGACATATTTATCGCTACTGCTTTGGTAAACGTACCTCCTACGTCGATACCAACTCTTATTCGCCTATTCTTATCAACTGGGCTGGTCGGATAATCGGAAGGAGAACTAACTTCAAACTCTTGGTT
>DASQUV010000036.1:0-34087 GCA_035641095.1 Nitrososphaeraceae archaeon | reverse complement strand
GCTTACTACTTTGTTAACCAAGCCAATTTCATATGCCTCTTGTGCTGAAATCATCTTTCCAGTAAAGATTAATTCCTTAGCCTTTGCTGGTCCCACTAATTTTACTAGACGCTGAGTTCCTCCCCAACCTGGGGGTATGCCGATGGTAACCTCAGGCTGGCCCATTTTTGCATTACTTGAGGCTATTCTCATATCGCAAACCATTGAAAGTTCACATCCTCCTCCCAATGCAAATCCGTTGACGGCTGCTATGACAGGCTTGTCAAGCTTCTCGATCTTATTGAGGACGCCTTGCGCAGAAGCAGCGTACTTCTCAGCCTTCATTGGATCGATGTTTACCATGTAAGCTATGTCCGCGCCAGCACAGAACGATTTCTCGCCGGAGCCCGTAATAATGACAACCTTAATTGAATCATCAAATCCAACAATGTCAATTGATCTTGATAATTCGGCTATGACATCCGTATTCATAGCGTTTAGCGCTTCAGGTCTATTAATACGTAATAAACATATATCTCCTTGCGGTTCTATTTGAATATATTTCATCGTAGACATTACCGTAAAGCGATAGATTGGGAAACATAAATCTTGTGTAATTCTTAAACGTTAGTAACCGAGAATCGCAAGGAGTAATCTACTTTTCAATTAAAGCATCACGATTGATTATTAGGGTATCTCTCTGTTTTCCGCATCAGCCCATAAATATTCAAAATAATCCTTCGCGAGACCTGCTAATCCTGAATGCTCTGCCCAAATTGCAATGGGTTCAAAACCATTACTATCCATAATACCACCTTCTCCAAGCAGTAGCATCACTTGTCTACTGTCGCCTATTACTCCACCGCCAAACATATGATCTTTGACTCTGACTTGAGCTATTCTTGATATTGCTCGAACTGTATCTGAGCTTGTCCTTCCTGAAGCAAGTACCGAAATATTAACCCCCTTTTCGTATAGAGATCGTAACATCGGTTGGGCTGGTTTGGCGATATTTTCGGCAACTTCGGGAAGCGCAATTAGCAATTCAGCCTGACAATCAAGTATTATCTCGCTAACTTTCCCAATTATATTATGTATTCCTCTGACAACCCATATTTCCGGTCGTTCTTTTATCCCTCTCTTTTGGTAAATGGGCAACAATTCGCTCATGATCAAATTCTCGTTATCTTTGATTTCGTTTTCCATCCGAATTCTCATTGCTGCTAGAGCACTCTGTGGAGATTTGGGAAAAAACTTCTGAGGCCTAGAGCTACTTGATTCGAGCCAGCCTTTATCCTCCAGTGTATTGATAACCTCGTATATTTTCGAATATGGAACACCTGAAACTTTGCTTATTTCTGACGCAATACCGGGCCCGCCCTCCAAGATAGAAAGGTAGACTTTGATTTCATAGCCTGTCAAGCCAAGGTTTTCCATTGCTTTTCTTGACTTGTCGCTAATAATCATTAAAACCTTGAAATGGATACTATAATTATAATATATTCATTCCTCATACGTTCACTCATGACATGCAAATTAGAAACGATCAATATCTCGTCTCTAAACACAAAAAGTTTATCATAAACACCTTCAGGGACGAAATATCCAAATCACCTTATGAATCGTAAGGTTATGTTTATATATAATCTAGAGCGCATTCCCGCTTATAACAAGGATAGGGTTAGATAGAGATGGAATTAATTCAAATAGCAAATCTTTCAAGTAAGAATACTGCCGTAAAGAAGACGATTAGGTACACACAGAGTATCTGTCCAGACTGTAACATGATATTGGATGCAGAGGTTTTCGAAAGAGAAGGAAAGGTTTACATGACCAAAACCTGTCCGACTCATGGAGAGTGCGAGGAACTTTACTTTGGCTCCTACAAGATGTACCAAAAGTTTAGCACCTATTGGATGGATGGAAAAGGGGCGCATGCTCCAAATGTAATGGTCGATAAGTGTGCCTGTCCTAATAATTGTGGGCTTTGTACCAACCACTTATCTCACTCTGGACTTGCTAATATGATTGTCACCAATAGATGTGACCTTACGTGCTGGTATTGTTTCTTTTACGTCAAGAAGGGGTTGGAAGGAGCGTATCTCTACGAACCCTCTCATGAGCAAGTAAGAGCGATGATGAAGACCTTAAAGGCTGAACGACCTATAGCTGGCAATTCTATACAGCTGACAGGGGGAGAGCCAATGCTTAGAGACGATATTACCGAGATAGTTAAGATCATTAAGGAAGAAGGAGTAGATCATGTCCAACTTAATACTAACGGTATAAAATTGGCATTATCCCCTGAAACAATGCGCCAGGTCAGGGGGGCAGGTGTGAGTAATCTGTATCTTTCTTTTGACGGAGTGACGCCTAGGACTAATCCAAAGAATCACTGGGAGGTGCCTTATACTCTAGAATCTGCACGAAAGTGTGGAATGACTGTTGTTTTTGTTCCAACCGTGATAAAGTCGATAAATGACCATGAACTTGGAGGCATTGTTAGGTACGCTCAAAAGAACATGGATGTGGTTCACGCCGTTAATTTCCAGCCAGTATCATTAACTGGTAGAATGTCAAAGAAAGAAAGGGAGAAATATAGAATAACCATCCCAGATTGCATCGAAAGGATTGAAGAGCAGACTAATGGCGAAATTCCTTCAGATGGTTGGTTCCCAGTTCCATCATGTATGCCCATGACAAATGTAATTGAAGCTTTTTCAAAGAAGCCTAAATACGAATTGTCCATACACTTTGCATGCGGAGCAGGAACATATGTCTTTGAAGACAGCGAAACCAGGAAGCTAGTACCTCTCACTTCTTTCGTTGATATTAAGGGTTTGTTGGAGTACTTTGAGGATAAGGTCGACGAAATTAAGTCAGGCTCTAATAGGTATTGGAAAATGCTCGAAGTTTTAAGAAAGATAGGTCAATTCGTTGACAAGAGCAAACAACCTAGTGGATTAGACTTGGCCAAGATGTTCTCCAGCATATTATTGAAACGGAACTTCGACTCGGTTGGTTCGTGGCATGGCAGGTCTCTTTTCCTTGGAATGATGCATTTTCAAGATAAATACAATGAAGACTTAGAGCGTCTGCAGAGATGCGACATACACTATCTGACACCCGATCTTAGAATAATACCTTTCTGTGCATTTAACGTAATACCTGAATGGTACAGGGATAGGATACAGAAGAAATATAGCATTCCAGTAGAAGATTGGGAAAAAGAACACGGACAGACCCTTGAAGCCGGTCTTTACCGAGGAACAATGAGAAAAGGAAAATCACAAGCACAAATGGGTTGCGCAATGTCGGAAATGCATAAGGCCGCAGCAGAGCAATCAGCCGACGACGATCACAAGGGCGTAGAACTAAGAAACGGAATGGCAGGAGCTTAATACTTCTCATACCCTTTTTATTATCAAAGTTAATCATCAAATCGTTACTTCATGAAGGTTAAGTTCGCCGAGAAGAAGGCCCAGTATAATAATTTAGCCTACATTCAAGACTTGAAGACTTAAAAGGACCTCCTGTAACGCATGATCAATTAATGTTGGACGACATTTAAATTATGTTTAATACAATTCTTAGTGACAAACGATGACAAGAAAAACCTTCCGATATCAATGTGACGAGGATCTTGAGTTTGGAGTTTGTCACAACTAGACATGTTGTATGAAATCGGTTTGTAATGGTTTGTTCATAAACTTGATAAAGAGCTGAACCCATCTTATAACATGAATTGGTTGTTATAGAAACTACTTCTTCTCTTGAGAGTTTTCGAAAGTTTATAATCGTTAGCACATGTAGATCGTTTATTCCAGAAAGCTACCTGAAGGACTTTGAGGTATTTCCAGAAAGGGAAGAGGGCCCTGGAGCAATCTATATCGAAGCCGCAGATAAGGTAACATTGAAAAGGATTAGGGAAATGACGTTCGTAAATGCCAAGGAAATTCTGGGTATTATCTACTCATCGAAGAGTGGCAATACCAAACTGAAGTGGAGACAAACAAGAAAGAAAATAGGAAAGGTGCAAGGAGATGCCTCCTCGAACGCGCTAGTAAATATGGTTGAGTCAGGCGTCTTAACCCAAGAGTGGGTAGACAACTACTTAAGGACTTCTCATTCACGAAAAACCTCGCAGGACATCGACCAGTCATTACAATCAGCTGCTACGGAACCGACCAACCCTCATTCAACATCTTCAACTTCTCAGACCCATCCTCCCTCACATTCCTCATCAACTAATTTTCCGACTTCCAAAAGTCAGTAAGCAGCATTCAATAATCCGGTACCATTTCTCTTAGGTTGCGGAAACTGGTACATGATCGTCAAGGAAGTAAAAGGATCAGCAGGAAAAGCGTACTTTCTAGTTCCTCAAGATGCAGATGACCTATTTAGTATAAGAAGAGTACTATCAAGTGACGACCTAGTTGCTGCAAATACTACTCGTGTGGTCAAACAGGAAAAAGAATATTCTCGCCCAGACAGAGGAGAGCGAATCAGCGTCAAAGTGTGGCTCCGAGTTGAGAGTTTGGGATTCGACAAGATGGTTGATAGGCTACGAATTAAGGGAATAATTTCTAGTGCAAGCAGCGAACTCGTACCTAGGGGATCTCACCATTCGCTGACTATTGGAGTAGGAGACAATATTACCATTGAAAAGAAAAGGGATTGGTTAGACTACGAGAAAAATATTCTACACAGGTTCCCTGATGCATCCCTTTATCTTCTTGTTGCAGTTGATCTTCAAGAATGCGCTGTGGCGAAACTGAGTGGGACACATCTGAGGATAGTTCCCAATATTTATTCTGGCCATAGCGGAAAAAGATACCGCGTTCAGACTTCTAGGACCAGCGAACCCGAACAATACTTCGATGAAATAATGAAAGTTATAAAATCACAGCTAAGCGCGGAAGACATCGAACACATCGCTGATAAAATGATCATCTTTGGGCCAGGGGAAACAAAAAAACGATTGTACAACTTTCTTGTACGAAAGGACACTAACCTAGCAAATTTAGCCTCTGTTATCGAAGGAATCGATGTGGCAGGTGAAGACGGAATATTACTATTCGTTCGTTCACCTAGATTGAAGGAAGTCATGGAAAATAGCAAGATTTCGACGGTCTTATCATTGTTGGATGATATCATGAGATTCGTAAGCAAAGGGGAGAACCGATTCGCTATGGGTTTTGCTGATGTTGCAAAAGCTGCCGCAATGCGTGCTATAGAGTCAGTGATTTTTTCTAGTTCGATATTTGGGACCGTGGAAGAAGATGAGTTGGTTAAATTGCTAAATACGATAGAAAGTCAAGGGGCTTCCGCTTTTGCTATAGACTCATCCACGGATATCGGGATGAGAGTCTCGTCGCTTGGAGGAATCGTTTCGGTTCTGAGATATCAAATCAATACATGAAACCAGTACTTGACAGGCCATTTTGGTTGATTCAATCCGATTACGTGAAGGAAACCACTCAATCTTTCATAATCTTACTTCGTTAATCGTTTCCTTCGTTTATTATCAACGGTAGTAGATGTAGACCCAATTAGCCAGTACAGATAATTATTGGAAGCTTTATCAATAGATATTTCTAGGATTTCAGGAATATCATACGGGTGCTGTTTTTCTATTTTATTTCTGAGCTCTTTTGCTTTTTTTTTCGTTGTTTTGAACAATGCAATGAGTTCTTCTTCGTCGTTGAGCTTATTTTCCCACCAATACAAAGATCGCACTTTCGTATAACTTACACAGGCACATAATTTTGCATTCACTATCATCTCATGCGCAATCTCACGTACGGATTTTTCATTTGGAAATGTTGAAATAATGATTCTGGCTCCCGTGGCCAAGTTATTATTACGAACCATAGTTCTCAAAATATCGTTATCTTAACGTTATCTTATATAATGTGCTCTCTATCGCTTATAGTTATGAGGTTTATCCATACGATTAATTAACTAATTAATGGCCTTTCAGAATAGGATAGCTAACTAAAGCTAATCATTTAGTCACTAATACCATGACCTGTTGCCTTAAGTATTAGATCTGAATCATCAATTTGTAGTCTATTCCCTAAATTGAACCAAGGAAAGAAGAAGATAAAGATAGAAATGGAAGACGAAGAAGGTGGTAAATATAACCTATCTTTAGAAGGTAGCATCTCAAAAACGAAGATCCTAAAGCTATATGAGTTCATGAGCATGATGGATGGGAAGACAAAGAATTACAACTCAAATAATCGTGGGGAAGGTGATTACTATTCGGATTCAAATGGCAGGTTTGATGAAAGTCGGCCAATATCGGTAGGTGATAAGATCTGGAGCGTTGTTGCGAACAAATTTAGTTCAAATGCTTTCACTTCATCGGATATTCAGGAAATGTTTGAAGCGGAGTATGTTGAAGCAATACAATTGAGCATTATTTCCACATATCTCTCTAGATATTCAGAGAAAGGCAAACTCACAAGGATAAAGAAAGGAAAAGAGTGGGTATATCGACTGGGTAATAGGCCACCAAGTAATACTTTGTTTCGGCGAGATCAACCATTTGACTCAAGTGAATTGAGCCAAGCTGCTAAATCTGCAGAAGTAAATTAGTCCGTTGTTGAAGGCTAGCATGGAACAGAGATGTCTAAGTGGAATCCTTTATTACTACAAATGCTGTAGCTATTTAGCTCTTTACACAAGGCGGGATTCAAGAATCTAGATTTGTCGGTTAAGTTTTTTTAGACAATCCATTAGTTCATCAGTCCGATTCAATTGTTTTCGACGGAATTCTGACGCTTATTTGTGGGTAGACTTTCAAGTTGCACCAATAACGCGAACCTTTGAGAAATTTGGACCCGCACTTCATTCTCAGTGCCTACTACAATTTACAATCATCCTATAAATGAGATGGTCATCAATTCATGTAAAAGATAGAGGACTATTTTTGAAGAATATATGCGGATAATATTGGCATTAGGCTTCAGATAATCTATGAATGGCAGGAGCCATATTCGTTGCAATATCCCTCAACATATACTTAATATTCACATTACGTATCTGAAATCATATGTCCGATTCTAGCCAGCTTCTTGTTAGAAGGATCAAAGAGGGGACGGTCATCGATCATATCGAATCCGGAAAAGCATTAACGGTTCTGCGCATATTGAATATCACAGGTACAGAAGGCAACGTAATTACCGTTGCATTAAACGTGCCAAGCAGTAAGCATGCTAAAAAAGATATAATTAAGGTTGAAGATAGGTTTCTAAAAAAGGATGAAACTGACAAACTCGCACTAATTGCTCCAACGGCCACAATTAATATCATAAGTGATTACAAAGTAGTGGAAAAGAGAAGAATACAACTTCCCGATTCAATCGTTGGAATATTTCGATGTCCGAATCTTAAATGCGTTACCAATAGCGATGACTACATTAGGCCATCGATTGACATTATAGACAAACAGAATATTGTTCTAAAATGCAGATATTGTGCACGAGTAGTCGGCGTCAATGAAGTTTTATCTTGACTCTAGGTAGTAATTATCTAGTGGGTAGCCACGATTATACCCTCGTTACTCTAACCCCACATTAAAGTAGCTTTAGAAAATAGGTATCATTATGGGCGACTTGGGGAGTTTTCAAACGCAAATTATCCACGACTGAAAAGATCAAGGACAATACCCGGGTTAAGGATAAAAGAAAAAAGATAATCGAAAATGAATTACTGAACTTCTGCTCTGTTATGAAAGTATTCTTCCCACTATTTCTTCATCCTAAGAACATCTACTTGTCCGCTGTGTAACCAGTCCTTTAGCTCTTCGTGACTAGGCTTAGCGTCGTGTTTTCCTGCCAGATGGAGGTGCAATAGTGCATAATTAACCTGATTCAGCAATGGTTTGTTTTGCTCATCACCTTGTCGAGTCTTCTTTTTCAAATCGTCAGGAACTGTGGCCCACCATTGTTCATATGTCCTTTTTACTCCACTCTTCGGTTGCTGACCAAATCCTTTTGGTAATGTCATATTGAGAATAATAATAAATCCTGGCTTTTTAAGCGTTTATGTCTGCTCAGATTTAGATAATTATAATCAACTATGTAAGTTCACTTGTTTTGGTTCCAGATCTGAAGTCATATCCGCGCCTGGTAATTTGCACTTATCATTAATCTCTCTTACGCTCGTGCTACAATTGAAAAGCCTTGAAATAGAAATTATTAAGATAATCTAATCCGCCGTAACGAATCTTTTTGAGATCCGGTAACCTACCCCCATCCCGATAAAGAGTGTCAATAAACCAAGTGACATGGTAATTAGTAGGTCTGCTTTAACAGAGTAGTGTAACACAAAAGTCACGATTATTGCTGGCACGGAGATAATTAGTGCAATCAAGCTGCTCACTCCAAACAGCCTTGTTTTGCTTAATGGATTGGATTTATCGTTGGCCCATTTCATGATCTACAAATTCCTTCCTCTCTTAACTGAGGATGAACACGTATTTGTTCATATCCTTCAGTAGTTAGATGTGTTATTTAGAATCGAAGATGACCAGGCTTTCTTTTCACTTGTGATAAAGGCATGAGTGAAATTCGTAATCAATAGCTTTTTGGTATGCGCGATAGGATAAATATTCTTAAAGCCCATCATATTAGATCGATGAATGTAATTATTGAAAAAGTCGATAAGGAAAGCGGATAGAACAATTGGAAACCACTCACACACACGCGCATAATGGTGTCCACCGGTGTGGTCTTTACCATATAATCTAATTTCATTGAACTTCTCCCTTCCTTGCAGAAATATAGAACCTTCTTATCCTTGTCGTTCTTTCTGATTGAAAAATGGTTTTGCTGTTGAATTGTCCTCTTACAGCAAGCTCTCAAACTATTTTATTACATGAACTAAGCCAAAAGTTGAAAAAATTGTGCGACAAATGTTTATATTTCGTGGTCAGGTAAAAAATTATGGTAAGAATTATATGCATTCTCCACCATCGAGGATTGTTTTTTCCTATAAGAGCAGCAAGGACATTTCCCCCGACGATTTAATAAAATCGTTTTGGCTAAGCACAGCAATGGCACTTGTTCTAGTTCTACCGCCACTAGCAATTCTTATGGGAATAAACCATAGCTTGGGGGATATCTTGATTGCTTCACTTGTAGGATTTGGAGTTCACTTTGTGATTCTAGCATTCTCGGTTCGAATTTGTTCACAGTTTGAAAGACTATTCAAGTAATCAAATTCGCAAAGGCTCATCATACTTCATTCCTGTGGGTGGGACGATGAAAAGTCTTTTAATAGTCCTTTCCCTCATTTGCCGAACTATCGGCGGACCAGCTAAATATTAAAATGCTAGTCACGATACCAATATTCACGGAGACTTTCGAGTTAAAATGAGTACTACTGTAAGTATGCCGAGTAAGATTTTTGGCACAGTTTTATCCCACGGATTGAGAGGACGTATGTTATCTAAGAACGAGCTTCATACACTTGCTGAATCAAGAGATATAGATGAACTCGTTACACGGATGAAGAACACAGTATATCTTGATGCACTCGCAAAACTTCCCAAGCCCTATACTGCTGAAAAGGCAGAGAGCGCACTTCGCGAGTACCTCGTCAACGTCCATGCTAAATTGGTAAATATCTCAGGAGGCTCCGGGATATTGTACGCATATTTTACAAAATATATCACTTGGAATCTTAAATTGATTTTAAAAGGTAAAGCCTTAGGCAAGTCCTACGAGGAGCTCTTGCCAAAAATTAATCTCCGAGCCGAAGAGTTAGTAGGCAGGAGAGATTTGGTTGTGAAGGCATTAGTTGCTCAAGACTTCGACGAAGCTGTCTCTGTCTTGTCAGGTAGTGAATTCTTTGAACAGGCCTCCAAAGCAGCCGCAGCTTATAAGGAAAAAAAGGACCTAAGGTTGTTTGATATCTATTTGGACCATGTCTTCTACAAGTCCCTTGATAAAGCCATGAAATCTGAGGCACAAGATCCAGACATAAAGAGGGTAGTCTCGGTTGATATAGATTCGTATAATGTTTTAGCAGTACTTAGAGGGAAGTATTGGAATTTAAGCCCTACAGACATAAATGATCTAATTGTGACCACAACTCCAAAGGTTACGAGAGAAACCTTGCAAAGGCTTATGAACGCCGAAAAGATATCAGAGGCAGCTTCAGAGCTAGGGGATACAGTTTACAGAGAAATCATTCCTCAGAATGTATCAGACGATATTGATATTATTATGCAATTAGAGGCAGGCTTTGAAGGAATAGGGTTGAAACGCGTTTTTAGTGCCTTTAGATCGGTTTTCAGCGTTGCCATCATGCTTTCAGCATTAAAACTCATAATGATCGAAATAAGGAATCTTTCAGCAATAATTTCAGGTGTAGAGCAGAATGTGTCTCATGATGTAATAGTTACTCGACTTGTAACGCCTGAGTGAGTCACTCTTACCCTTGGATCGAACCAAAAGTTCATCACTATTACTCGTCTTCTTGCACAATCCTAACCGATCATTGGCTTAAAAGAGTAAATAATGGGATGAGTGGATGAGTAAAAGGAATATTCTTTTCAGTTTCTCGATTAAATCCCACCATCACGACTCGACCTAGCAAGGACTTGTGTAAATCTTTTACAACTTCTTGCTCCTTTAATGGCCCATAAACTTGAAAGAAGTACTTCTCGTTATAAAATGAAATATGCTGTATAATCGAATCGGTGACAATAATTGGGTCTTTATAGAGTTTTTCAGGTGTATTTCTTCCTTTCATTTCCACTGTGATTTGTAGCTGTCGTTTCAAATATTTGCTTCTAGTAAAATTGGAATCTATAGTCAATGCATTCATTTTATACTGAGCAATCGCCCTGCCGAAATCTCGGACGGTCTTGCCGCATAATTGCAAGATCTGAGCTGTTTCTATCCCAGAGGATATTCCTTCTTGCTTTCCAAATATGTAAAACAACCCGATGATTTCCTCTGCTGAAATGTACGGAAACTCTTTTTCACCTGCCAAAAATGCTTTAATTCTTTCAGGAAGATCTTGTGGAAAAAGCAGACCCATATAAGAATTGGCAAATGCCGTCAACGTACTTATTAAATTTCTTGGCAAACACGTTTATACATTGCCCTATATGATGCAACTAGAGTCATGTCTTCAATAAGTCCAGAGAATGCTACCGTTTATATCATTGTCCATGGAAGAATGGCGTTATTTGATAAAGTTAAAGACCATCTGCAGAAGAAAGGCTTTGATGCACAGAATATGAAGCTGGCAAGCCTTGATGAGGCGGGCAAGACGGGGGAATACGTTGCCATGCTGTGGCCTCCATGGGATCCTAAAGAAATCATCTTAAGTGAAATTACTAATTTACCAGAACGATCTGATCAAAAGAAACCAATTCCACCAATGTCATTGGGGGCCTGGTCGACAGTTGGACAAAGAGAGATCTCCAGAATGGAGATCTGACATGGTATTGAGTCAGTAGCAGTCATCATTTGCCTAGAACAACTTAGCGTTCAAGCTTGGGTTGAATCGACGCGCTTCTGTAGCCATGGCTGAAGTCTGGATCATATACCTTCGAAAACTGGTAGTTTGTCGGTTTGACTACGTTACCAACAATAAATAGCGCAGTCTTGGTTATACGTGCTTTTTGAGTTTTGTCAGTAATATTTGCCAAATTTCCTCTAATAATGATCTCGTCATCCCAAGTAGCTTTGTAAACGACGACCGCCGGAGTATCCTCAGTATATACTCCACCTTCCAATAACTGTCGAATTATTTGCTTAATCAAGTGGACACTCAGATAAAAGGCCATAGTTGAACCATGTGATGCAAGTTGGGAAATCTTTTCTCTTTCTGGAACAGGTGTTCGAAGCTCTGCTCTAGTAATGATTATGGTTTGAGTATTCCCAGGAAGTGTCAATTCCATATTCAGAGATGCCGCGGCTCCTAAAAGAGAAGTAACTCCAGGTATCATTTTACAAACTATTCCATCTGCCTGTAACTTATCAACCTGTTCTTTAGTTGCACCATAAATATTTGGATCTCCATCATGCAATCTCATGACAATCTTGCCTGCCCAAGAGGCATCTCTTAATATTTCATAAATCTTCTCTCTATCAATCAGTGATGCGTCATATAAAGCTGCATTTTTTTTAGTACACTCAAGTAGTTTTGGATTTAACAAGGAGCCCGAATAGACAATTGTATCCGCCATCGCCAGCAATTTTTTTGCCTTCACAGTAATAAGATCAGGATCCCCCGGGCCTGAGCCAGCGAAGTACACAACAGGTTGGCTTGTTTTTGACTGGTTTATTTTTTCTTCACCACCATTATCGAAAAGTACTTTTCCCCTGTCTCAGCTATCTGCTGCAATTCGTGAAGTTGAGAGGTTCTGATAGTCTGCTCGTCGACAGAGACATCCTGAGCGATAGTTACCGTCGAGTCATCTGTGAATCCTGCGTGGGGCAACATGTGTATAACCTTACCGAAATATCTTCCATCTTTTAGAAAAACTACTGTATCACATGTACTTGCCGTGTTCTTTACTCTCTCCATGTCATAACATGCTGGAATAATACCTACTGTCTGATCTCCTTCAGCCAGACTTAATTTCGCTTCGGCTGCAAAAGAGAACATAGAAGTAATCCCGGGAATAATTTCGATCTCAATATCGGGAAAGCTTTCTCTCAACTCCTTAAACACATAGGCCCATGTACTGTACAAAGATGGATCCCCAACAGTGAGATAAACCACTTTCTTTCCCAAATAGACTGATGCGGCAATCTCAGAGGCGTTGTTTTTCCAATAACCAACCAATGCTCCTTTGTCCTTTTTCATTGGAAAAACCAAGGTTCTAACAGTTTGGCGTTCCTTATCGATAAACCTTTCAACCACACCAATAGCAATGCTCGGTTTTCCCTCCCTTGAAGTCGGGCCGAATATAATGTCTGCCGATCTTAATCGCTCCAATGCCTTGATGGTAAGCAGCTCTGGATCTCCAGGTCCGCATCCAATACACGAAAGCCTCATTTTTCGAATTTGGACCCAGCAGTAATTTAAGTCACACTCAGAAAATAATTCTGAAGAAGATTGCTTTACTGCGTTTGCCGGTAGATGTCGTGAATTCAGGAAGTGGGTTTGGTTGCCGAGATTATTAGAACTGGATTTCTTGCCAGCATCAAGGTCCCGGTCGCTACTTTCCTCGATTTCGAAATTATGACCTGTGTAACATCTACCTCCTCAAGATTGGCGTTGTAAATGGTGGACAATGCTTCATAAGCTGATTCTATAAGGATGGTATTAATGACCAACCTGCCATTCGCTTGCAATTTAGATATTCCCATCTCGATAATTTTTCTCGTATTTTTCCACGTCCCGCCAACAACGATGGAATTTACATTTGGAAGCCTTGGAAGCACATCTTGAGCATCCGATAGGATGACCTCTGCCTTAAATCCAAATCGGCTCAAATTGAGCTTTGTTAGTTCCACTGCCATCTCATCAAAATCAATTGCATAGGCCGCTCCTCCTCTGATCTGATTACAGATTTCAACTGTTAAGCTACCGCTGCCACAGCCAACATCAATAACGGTAAAGCCTTCCTTCAGCCTCAACTTGCTTATTGTTAGTGCTCTAACTTCTTCCTTTGTTATGGGTACTTGCTCGGACCTTTCGAACAGCTCGTCAGGGATACCAGGAGTATCATATTTCCAGCGTAAATGAGACAACTGAATCAATTCCCCTATTTCAATTTGCAAGACCTTGATGTAACCCAGTATAAGTAAGGATCATAAACATCAAGAGGAGGAAGATAAAGGGGAAAATACCGTTGGTTGCAAGCTTTCTTCTTTGTTGCTCATGAACCCTTCGGCCTATCTTCTTAGATATGCCATAGGATAATAAATAAAAGAACAGACCGAGGAGAATGATGATGCCTATTATCGTCCCTTGGTCAGTACCGGGTACTATGATAAGGCCGGCAATAACCCCTCCAATGACGCCAAGTGCCGCACGCATGTAATAAATTCTATCAAACATGTCTAATTTATCGACGAGATACAATACGATTATTACAGTCTTGAAGCATCCGGGTTTAATTCCTTACGGTCAACGTCGAAAGGTGTTATAATTGGTTGTTGGTAAAGTCACGATGAAGAACATGGAACTATCAGGGCTTGAATTGTATTGTCTAATTAAAGATATCAATCAAAAACTTAGTCAAGGATATTACGTAGGCACAATATCCAGTATATCAAAAAATTCATTTTCCCTGAAAATGCGCCATCCAAATCTTTCTGATATCTTGGTAATACTTTCTACAGCAGGAATATGGATTACAAAGATGAACTTTCGTACTTTCGAAGATAGTCCAATTATCAATAGCATGAAATCAGAGATAGAGCGAGCAAAGTTCGAGAGCATAGAACAGGTAGGCGACGAGCGAGTAGCCTACCTCAAGTTTAAACACCTTGATGGTCGGATTAGAATCCTGATTGCAGAATTCTTTCGTAAGGGAAACGTGATCATATGTAACGAAAACAATGCGATAATTAGCATTCTAAATCCGGTTGAAGTTAGACACCGAATACTTAGACCCGGTATGACTTACCAGTCACCTCCGCTAAGAGGCATTAACATATTTGAGCTTTCACTGGAAGATTTATTGAATTTGCGCAATACGGAGAAAGATCAAAGCATAGAGGTTGAAAAGTGGCTGGGCAGGAATATCTCTCTATCAAAAAAATATATCGAAGAAATAGTTGCCAAAGCGAAAATAAAGCACACTAGACTCAGAGATACAACTAGAAGCGACATAGAAACAATCGTTGGATTGACCAGAAAGCTTGTATTTGATGTTTGTGACCCGTCGGCGCATAAACCATTAGTGGTTCTAGACAATGCAGGCCAGCAAATCAATGTTATACCCTTTCGGTTCGACTCTATATCCGAGGGTGTGGCTTTTGTTCCTCACGAAACTCTGATGGATGCTGTGGATGATGTTTTCAGTGAACTGCTGATAAAAGAGGGTTCAAGCTCACGTACGGGTGAATTAGATAACAAAATTGCTGTCCTAGAACATGACCTCAGCCAACAGACTCACGCAGAGTCAAAAGTTATCGAGAAGTCTAACGCAATTAGGAATTTGGCGCAGGAACTTAAGATCCTTCCTGATATTGTAGATGACATTCAATACAAATCACTATCTTCAATTCTAGAGAAAAGCTCTTCGAAGATTGTTACCGTCGCCGGGAGAAAATTTCTTGAGATAGCCGATGAAGCCATACCGTTTGATACACGCCTGGCGAGAACCTCCTCTTTGCTGTTTGATAGAGCAAAAGAATTGGAAAGGGGTTGTGAATCGATTAGAAATGCTAAATCAAGAATAGCTGAACAGATGGAAGATCTAAGGAGAAAAGCCAACCTACTCCAAAAAAAAGCTGCGGTACAACCCCACATTGAAAAAGAATGGTTTGAAAGATACAGGTGGTTCATAGACAGCGAGGGATTTTTGTGCATCGGAGGAAGAGATGCATCTTCTAATTCTGCAATTATTCGCAAACACTTGACGGATCAAGACTTGGTATTTCATGCCGAAGTACATGGATCGCCATTCTTTGTTGTCAAGAATGTACCAAGCAGCGGCGGCGCGGAGCAACTTCAAACAAGTCTATTGGAAGCCGCTCAGGCAACAGTATCGTTTAGCAGGGCTTGGAAGGACGGATTGTCAGTTGCTGACGCTTATTGGGTCACTCCAAATCAGGTAAAAAAAGGCGCTCCGACTGGCCAGTTTCTCCCTAAGGGTTCCTTTGTCATACAGGGAAAAAGAAACTATGTCAAAGGTCTTGAAATTAGGTTGGCTTTGGGCGTTATAATGTTGGAGAAAAAATATGCGTTAATGTGCGGTCCTCAGGAAGCGGTGAAAAAGAAGTCAATCGCTTATTGTGTGCTTCTGCCAGGAGGAAACGATCCAACTAACATGGCTAAAAAATTCAAGCAGGAGATGGTAAGAGTATGTACTGACATTTCTGAAGAGTTCAAAGGCATCTTAGAGTACCTCAAATCGATTTCAATTGACGAGATTATAAAGACTATTCCTAACGGACAGTCAAAGATCTTGATTACAAAAAAAGGCGATCTTGGAGCCAGATCGGTCTGACAACTAGATTCCCAGTTAAATGCAATAATATTTACTAGTAATATATCCAACTTACAAAAACGCAAACTGACAGTTCACAGTTTCCAGCAAAGTAATTAAGTAAATCATAGTCTTCATCTATTGTGGACGAAAGGAATTCCATAAGCAAACACCGGGATGCAAATATGACTACGAGGGTTCTTGTAAGGGATATTATGAATAGTACCGTTCTTTCTTGTCATCCTGACGACTCGGTTAATGAAATCGCCAAGAAAATGAAGGACGAGAAAATAGGCAGTATAGTGATCATGAGAAATGAAAATCCGGTAGGGATAGTTACTGATTGGGACATAGTTACGAATACGGTTGTACAGGATGTCAAGCCTAGCATGATGAAAGGATCCGATATTATGAAGCAGCTTTATACTATTGAAGGAGAAGAAAGTCTTACCGAAGCGGCTAGGCAGCTGAGGAAGAAAAATATCAAGAGGTTGGGTGTGGTCTATAAAGGAAAGCTTGTCGGCATTATTTCTGCCTCTGACGTTATTGCCGTAACTCCAGAGCTGGTAGACGTTGTGTCCGAGAAGGCATCGCTGATCAGGGGGGAGATTGGTCGGCCCATAGGCAATGTATCTGGATATTGCGATGAATGTGGCGAATGGTCAGATTTGCTGCAGTACGTTCAAGGAACATTTACTTGTGAAGAGTGTAGAGGCGAAGCAGCAGCCGTATAATGATCTAGCGTTTTTTGCCGACTCGATGCATGGAAGTCTGGCACGGAAACTCAGGATATTCGGAATGGATACCGCTTATATGAGCTCAATTTCTGACGAACATTTGCTCAGGGAATGTATCCACCAAGGACGAATTCTCTTAACCTCAGATAAGGAATTGTTCAGAAGATCTATGTATAAACGAATCTGCAGCGTGCTTTTGCGAGGTCGCTCAGATAAGGAGAATATAGTAAAAATCTTTAGAGAATGCAACATCAGCGAGATACTGTTTGATCCAGCATTTGCAAGATGCCCCACATGCAATCTGGAACTTGAGAAAAAAGAGAAAGGAGCGATAGATGACCCAAATGACTTGATACCTCCAAAATCTTATCTTATGTATTCTGATTTTTATCAATGTAGTAGATGCACGAAGATCTACTGGGAAGGAAGTCATAAACCAGCACTAGTTTCTCTAGCCAAATCGGTTAAACAGGAATTGGATGGAATATCTAGAACCATTTAATTGGTTAAACTCTTGTTCGCTACATTCGCCGTTCTCGATAACACTTGTACCACTGACAGAAAAAAAATAGGCAAAAGGTTAAAATCTCGTAGGCCAAAGAACTTCAGACCATAATGAGCTCATCCTCGCCGCTAGAGAGGACTATTGACAAGGTTTTATCGCAAAAGGAGAGTGAATTAATATCCAAGCTAGACTCCGCTTATCAGGAATCATTGAGGAATCTAGATTCTTCCAAAAGTAAACTCGGTTCTGAATATATGGCTATTCTTGAAAATGCAAAGAAGCAAGCTGAAAATCTCAGACGACAGATCGTCGGTTCAAGTAGGCTAGCTGCAAGGAACAATCAGCTCATCCTAGTCGAGGAGTCAGTCAAAACCGTTTTCGAAATGGTAAGGAAGAGATTGCAAACGCTGCACAAGGAACAGGCTTATGAAAAGTTGTTGAAGCAAGCATTGTTGAATAGTCTCAATGAAATAGGAAAAAATGATCTTATCATCGAATGCAACAAGACCGATTATGCGTTGGTACGAAAACTTGTGGATAGTATTAACAAGGAGAAGAAAACAAAGATGGTAGTGGCAGATAAGAATATTGATATCTTAGGTGGCATACGTGCTATATCGTCAGACGGAACACTGACCTATGATGATTCTATTGATTCTAGAATAGAACGGCTCAAACCTTTAATAAGGAAAAACATTGTCCAAGTCTTGAGAGGTAGTGAAATATAAAGTTGGTCGCAAAAGGTAGAATAGTCTGGGTCAGCGGTCCAGCGGTCAGGGCCGACGGTATGTCATCTGCAAAGATGTACGAAACCGTTGAGGTAGGTGAATCTAAATTAATTGGTGAAGTAATTAGGCTTACCGGAGACGTAGCGTTTATTCAGGTATATGAGACAACTTCGGGTCTGAGACCTGGAGAACCTGTAGTTGGAACAGGTCAACCTCTATCAGTATCTCTTGGTCCAGGAATAATTGGCCAGATCTATGATGGGATACAACGGCCGTTAAGCGAGATGGCAAAGAAATCAGGCGACTTCATCGGGAGGGGTATAGAAACCACACCAATAGATCTAAAGAAGAAGTACAAATTTATTCCAACTGTGAGAAAAGGAGATAATATTACTGGGGGTTCTATTCTTGGCACGGTGGATGAAACGCCATTGCTAACTCACAGTATTCTTGTGCCTCCAAATCATCGGGGAGGTGTGATAAACAGCATGGTTGGCGAAGGCGAGTATGATTTAGAACAAGTTTTGGCAGAGACGCAAAAAGATGGCGGCTATCAAACAGAGCTCAAGATGTACCACAAATGGCCAGTTCGACATCCCAGACCTTACACTCAAAGATATGATCCTACCGTTCCTCTTGTCACCGGTCAGCGTATTATTGATACATATTTCCCCATCGCAAAGGGAGGGACGGGAGCCATTCCTGGTGGATTTGGAACTGGTAAGACTGTAACACTACATCAAATTGCAAAATGGGCTGACTCAAAAGTTGTTGTCTATATTGGATGTGGCGAACGGGGAAATGAAATGACCGAGGTATTGGTGGAATTTCCTCACCTTCTTGATCCACATTCTGGGAGGCCATTAATGGAGAGAACGGTTCTTGTAGCAAACACTAGTAATATGCCCGTGGCTGCTCGAGAAGCATCCATTTACACAGGTGTGACTATTGCAGAGTATTACCGAGATATGGGTTTTGACACTGTTTTGGTCGCTGATTCCACAAGCAGGTGGGCAGAAGCCTTAAGAGAAATGTCGGGAAGACTCGAAGAAATGCCTGCTGAAGAAGGCTATCCTTCCTATCTTGCATCCAGATTGGCAGAATTTTATGAACGTGCAGGTCGAGTTAGGTCTTTGGGTCTGCCAGAAAGAAGTGGATCCGTGACTCTGATAGGAGCTGTTTCTCCTTCAGGAGCCGATTTCACCGAGCCAGTGACGACGCATACCATCAGATTCATAAAGACGTTTTGGGCGCTGGATACCAGACTCGCATATTCAAGGCATTATCCTTCGATTAATTGGATGCAATCCTATTCGGGCTATTTGGAGGATGTTTCCAAATGGTGGAAGGAGGAAGTGAGCAGTGAATGGTTTGAGTTGAGAGGAGAGTCCTATCAGATTTTGCAGCGAGAGGATACACTAAAAGAAATCGTGAGGCTCCTTGGACCGGAAGCACTTCCAGACGAAGAAAAACTCGTCTTAGAAGTAGCACGTATGATAAAAATAGGAATTCTGCAGCAAAATTCCTTCGACAAGGTTGATACATATTGCAGTCCACAAAAGCAGGTGAAATTAGTAAAGCTCATGGTCAGATTCTACAAGGAGACACTTAAGGCCTTAAGAGAGGGAACTCCTTTGGCTGATATAAGGGCAATGCCAGTTATCAGCTCCCTGCTAAAGGCAAAGTTTGAGATCCCTGACGAAGAGGTGCAACGTCTAGATAGCCTTGAAAACGAAATGATTGAACAGTTTAAGAAACTGCAAAGTAAAGAAGAGGTGAAAGTAGTTGTCTGAATCGGCCGCAATTGAATATACCAAGGTAGCCGAAATTAAAGGTCCACTCATGATCATTGATGGCATTACGAAGGCATCATTCGACGAGCTAGTTGAAATTGAGAGTTCAGATTCCGCCAGAAGGCTAGGCAGGGTACTAGAAGTCGGCCATGGAAAGGCGGTCGTGCAGGTATTTGAAGGTACTACGGGGCTGGCAATCAGTGGAACGAAAGCCAAATTCTTGGGTAAAACGATGGCCATGCCAGTTTCGCAGGAACTTTTAGGAAGAGTATTCGATGGTCTAGGCAGACCTAATGACGGTCTTCCCGATCCTATCGCCGAGAAATTCCTCGACATAAACGGGGAACCAATGAACCCTGAAAGAAGGGAATATCCTACTTCATTCATACAGACAGGTGTCTCTGTGATTGATGGAATGCTCACTCTCGTCCGTGGCCAGAAACTTCCGATATTCTCTGGCCCAGGAATGCCGCATAACATTCTGGCGGCACAGATTGCCAGGCAGGCAACAGTTGTAGGAACAAAGGAAGATTTTGCTGTAGTCTTCGCAGCAATTGGGGTACAATATTCAGAAGCGCAATACTTTAAACGAAGCCTTGAAGAGTCTGGCGCTCTGAGGCGAAGCGTGTTATTTCTTAACCTAGCAGATGATCCTGCCATAGAGAGAATCATAACTCCCAGGGTAGCACTTACTGTGGCCGAATATCTTGCCTTTGATTTGGGAATGCATGTGCTTGCCATCTTGACAGATATAACTAACTATGCAGAAGCATTGCGTGAAATTAGCGCCGCAAGAGAAGAAGTCCCTGGAAGGAAAGGATATCCAGGTTATCTATATACCGATCTTGCCAACAACTACGAACGTGCTGGACGTATTAGAGGAAAGAATGGCAGTGTAACTCAGGTGCCTATACTATCTATGCCTGCTGACGATATAACTCACCCTATACCGGATCTCACCGGTTACATTACTGAAGGTCAGATAGTGTTAGGAAGAGATCTTTTCCGGAAAGGTGTGTATCCGCCCGTGAACGTCCTCATGTCCCTCTCAAGACTTATGAAAGACGGAGTTGGGGAAGGAAAGACGAGATCGGATCACATGGAAGTTGGTAACCAGCTATACGACGCTTATTCTCGAGCACAGGAAGTAAGAGCACTTGCTGAAATCGTAGGACGATCAGGCCTCACTGGGGTAGACCTCAAGTACATGGATGCAGGCGATATGTTTGAGAGCCATTTCCTGAAGCAAGGACAAGATGAGAATAGGGGGTTAGAAGAGACCCTTTCCAGATCATGGGACATTCTCTCAACTTTACCAGAGGGAGAGCTCACGAAGATAAAAGAAAAGCACGTAAGACAATACTACAAGGAGTCAAAATGATCTTTTAATCATGTCGTTTGGAGGAAGGGTTACTGCTACAAAGATAGAACTAATCAAGATCCGCCGTTCCATGCAAGTAGGAAAGATGGTTCATAAGATTCTGGATGATAAACGGGAGGTTCTGCTGAAAAAGATAGACGAGATGATCGAGGAGGCGAACAGGGCCAGAGGTAATATCTGGTCACCATTAGCAGAAATATATACATCTGTATATGATTCCTACATGTCGCTTGGAACTACAACACTAGAATCTATATCTGATTCTACTCCTAGTATCATGGAGGTTGACGTAAATGTGCGTAGAGTTGTGGACGTAAGGATCCCGACCCTCCACGTTACGAATAAACAGGGGGGACAAGATTTATCTTATGGTTTTGCGGAAACTAATGCTTCGGTAGACAAAGGTGCCAAGCTAATAAAGAATATACTTCCACAAATTTGCAAAGCAGCAGAGTATGAAAACGCGATATTTAGCTTGGCAAAGGAACTTGAGAGGACTCAGAAGTTAATTAATGCGTTAGAGTACGTTATAATTCCACAGTACGAGAGTGCAATAGCATTTATTCGAGCTACTCTCGAAGAACGAGAGAGAGAAGAGTTCGTAAGACTCAAAAAAGTTAAAGCAGTACTTGAACGGAAAAAGCTTTAATACCGTCGGGATGTTTCTGGAAAATATTGGGACATGAGTGAGAACGTTATCACAAGTTTTTTTGAGGAATCAAAAGGCGTTCTTAAGAAGGAATACGAAGCTATGGCAGAGCAAACAAAACGGATGCTTGGTGAATGCAAACGCAAGGCACTCTCCAAATTCTAGTTCCATAATCCTGGTTTCTTGCTTAGTAACAATTCTTTGTAATTCTTATTATTAGATGGAATTGCCTGTTTGCCGAGATATCATTAAATAGGGCATCTCATCTCGAACCCCTATGAAGAAAGGAAAGGGAGCACATATTTTTATCCCGGTTATCGTGGCTCTGACTACAATAACTTTCATATCCGCAAGTTCCATGGGGTCTACAGCCTATGCTCAGGAAGAGGCATCTGCTGGCGATGCAAGTTCGTTGAAGTTAATTGGAGCAGGAATGGCGTTCGGTTTGGCCGCTCTTGGCGCGGGAATCGGACTTGGATATGTAGGAGCTGCCGGTCTAGCAGCAATTAGCGATAATCCTAAAATGCAGTCCAGGGTTTTCATCATTGTAGGTATGGTAGAGTCAATTGCAATTTACGGTATCGTCATGATGTTCATCATACTCGGTCAAACGTGACCTGATTCAGGAGACTCCTGATTCAAACACCTCCAACTGAGAGGATTAAGGATGGACTGGGACTAAATGGGAACCGCTAGATTACTGAAAACTACTCTCGTACTACCTAGGACTGAGACGCAACAAGTTGTAAGCAGGCTCGCTCAACTTGAATGGTTTCATCCGTTACAACAGGCATCTGAGTACGTCAACCCATATTACGACGACCTATTATTGAAGGCTCAGAGGCTCTTCCAAGAAATTGATGATGTAGTCAAGGCATTGGCAGTGCCTTTAGAGACGGGCGTAATGGATACGATGTTTAAAGGTGCTCCGAAGGAGCAGACCTCTTATGAGATTGAAGATATTCAAGGCTTCATAATTGATTTGGAGGGAAGAAGTGCAGCACTCTTGGATGAGCCTAAAAGGGTCCTTTTAGAGCAGAGTCAGATTTCAAAACAGTTGGAAGAATATCGTACTATAGCTTTGACCTTGGATATGGCAGCGGAGCTAAATTTGGATCTTCAAATTTTCTCTAAACTAAAAATATTTTATGCTGCAACTTTTATAATTGAAAATAACGACCAAGACGAAATCAAAAAAAGCTTAGGAGATCTGCCGATGAACATTATTAAGTTAAATGAGCATAAATCTGCCTTAATCATCATTGGTTCAACTGATACAGACGCTGATAGAATAATCAAGGTCCTGAGAAGCTTCGGAGTGCACCCCTTGCAAGTGCCTCCTAACATGCCCCAGAACCCACATTTGGCATATGCTGGGGCTAAGGCCAAAATAAAAGAACTAGAGAAACAAAGTACAGATCTAGGCAAGAAGGTTGAGAAGATAAAAATATCACTTACTACGAAACTACTATCGTTACACGAAGCCTCTCAGGTCGCAAAAGATGTTTTAGAAGCAACTAGGAAGCCAGGTGGCACCAAGAATTTTGCTATGATCCAGGGCTTCATCCCTGAGCAAATGGAAAGCAAATTCAAGAGCTTAACAGGCGACTACGTTTCGGTGATGGATGTTCCTGAGGATTTGACTACTCAAGAAAGTCCAGTTGAAGATCACAGTGAAAAAATTCCTACGTTACTGAAGAATAAGAAGTATGTCCGTACTTTCGAAGTCATTACCGAGACACAGGGGTTACCCAACTACGACGAGAGGGATCCAACGCCAATTATAGCGTTCGTGTGGCCTTTATTCTATGGACTTATGTTTGCAGATTTAGGACATGGAATACTGCTCTTTGGTCTGGGAATGCTTTTCAGACATCGCGGCAATGGATCTTTGACCACATGGGGAACTTTGATAGCGGCCAGTGGAGCTGCGGCAGCCATTGCCGGCCTAGGAACTGGAGAATTATTCGGTTATCATGCTATTGAGCTACCAATTCTAGCACCTATTGCTGAACAATTAGGGTTTGTAGGATTGTTGAGTGTGTCGGAGCTAACCTTTGAAGAGGTAGTCAAGATATTGGAGATATCAATAGCTATAGGAGTAGTGCATCTGTTGCTTGCTTTCTTCTTGAGGTTGTTGGCAAATATCAAAAAACACGACAATCTAATGATCTTGTATCACGATATTCCAACTATAGTACAATACTTTGCGGTACTAAGCCTCATCCTAGCAGCTATTGGTTCTGGGTACGATATCATCGGCATGTTTGGCATTACAGGGGTTGTTCATAACGAACCAGTGCCTTGGCTGACGGTCGTTTTCGGAGATTGGGTTACCGTGGACTTGGTTGCAAAAGCAGCACCACTTGTAATTATTGGTACCGTGATAGTTATGATTATCGGAGGCATGAAGGAAGAAAAGCATCTCAAGAAACTCGGCAAAGATGAGGGTGGCGGATTGGTGGGTATAGTGGTAGAGGTGATAATGGTACGAATAATCGAAATGCTCTCAAACACAATAAGTTACTCTAGACTTGGTATAATGCTTCTGGTTCATGCTGCACTACTTGTAACGGTTATCGATTCATTCGAATCATTGGGTGCTACAGGCGGAGGATACGCTGTTCTTATCGGCGGAAATATTGGTATAATGATGATTGAAGGACTGATTGTCTACATTCAAACAATTAGGTTACACCTATACGAGTGGTTTCCTAAATGGTATATCGGCCAAGGAGTTGACTTCAGACGCCTCGTTCCCAAAATGCTCTATTCCAAATTTGTATGGCGGTCACGAGCCATTGATCACAGCTTGGATCAGAGTCGGGTAAAGACTTTGAGAAGAACTCGTGAAGAAGTCGTTAGGAGGTCGTAACGGCAAATTTATCTAGTTAAATTCGTCAACCAAACTACTACTACTATCCTTACTACGACTACTACTGTCAATCATGAAACTGGATCAAGGTACCTCGACATACCTGTCAACCGTATTTCTTGTCAAGTGATAGACTATAATATCTATTGCACGGGACCTTCTGCTAGAAGATATGTATTTGAAGCCCAGTACCAATTCACAAGTATCTGGTTATGACTTATCTAGACATTCTGGCCTTAATTTGGTTTGTTGGAGATTGTTAGATGCTAGATAATCCAATTGCTGTTTTTGACTCCGGACTGGGTTCCCTATCTGTAATAAAGCAATTGCGCAAGCTTTTACCGACTGAAAATCTATTGTACCTTGCAGATGAACAACACTTTCCTTATGGTAACAAGACGAGGCAAGAACTTGTAACCATAATCCTTGATAACATGCGATATCTTGAGCGATATAAACCAAAAGTGATAGTTATAGCTTCAATTACTCCGTCAGTTCAGATTCTTGATGAAGTCAAACGCTCATCTAAAATAGGCATAGTGGGGACTATCCCACCACTCAAGGCCGCTTGTAAACTGACGAAGAAAAAGCATATCGGAATATTGGCTACTGCAGCTACGATCAAGAGCAAAGAATTGGGTGATTTGATTAGGTCTCAAGTACCTCAAAATATACTTGTAACCAGATTTGATGCATCAGAAATTATAGGCTTAGTTGAGAATGGAGAATATATAACCAATGAGCGAAGGACATTTGATGCAATTTCTAAAGCGATAGAGTATCGCGAGGATTTTGAATCGTACATCGATGTGATGATTTTGGGAAGCACCCACTTACCCTTTGTATGGAATTATCTCGCCTCTTTACTACCTACCATTAAGTTGATTGATCCCGTAAAACTTCTTGCAAATGATGTTAGGAAATACCTATCAACTAATCACATGGCCAAAAAGAAAGGGGTGGGTCGAACTGAAATTCTAATTACATCAAACAAATCTCGATTTGAAGGCATAATTAGGAAATTAGGCATTAGAGATCCAGTAAAAGAGATTTTTCTGACCTATTGAAGGCACGATAAGTGAAATCGACATAGAATAATAGGTAGATTTACCTTAGACTAAAGCCTACTAGCCTCTGTATGGATCTGAGAATCATTTTCTTGGGTACTTCTGCTGCCACCCCAACTGATGAACGCGGACTATCATCTATCGCAGTTGCTCGAGGAAATGAGATCCTTCTCTTCGATACGGGGGAAGGTATGCAAAGAAATTTCATAAGATCAAGCCTTAGGATGAACTGCAAAATGAAAGTCTTTATCACACACATGCACGCTGACCACTCACTGGGAATACTGGGGTTGCTCCAAACACTATCACTTAATGGCAGGACGCTACCTATTGATATCTATGGGGAACCAAGACTCACGGATTTCATAAAGTCAAATACTAGACTGATAGGCTTCGGGCTTTCCTTCGATGTACGTCTTCATAGTATAGAAAAGGAGGGGTTATTGGTGCATGAGAAAGATTACAAAGTGACATGTTGCGAAGCAGATCATAATGTACCTGCCTACTCATACTGTTTGACGGAATTGGAGAGACCTGGGATTTTTAATATCAAGAAAGCAATGCAATTAGGAATACCAGAGGGGAAGTTATATAAACAGCTGCAATCAGGAAGGGATATTTTAATCCATGGAAGTATAGTAGTAAGATCATCTGATGTGGTAGGTCCAGGACGACCGGGGAGGAAGATTGGAATCTCAGGTGATACAAGACCAACTGAAAAGCTTAGTAGATTTTTCGAGAACTGCGATCTACTCATCTTTGAGTCAACGTATGGGGAGGAGCTCCGGCATAAGGCTATGGAAAATTTTCATTCAACGGCTTCCGAAGCTGCTAGGCTGGCAAGTCGTTCCGGTGCTAGGAAGCTCGTACTAACTCATTTTAGCACAAGATACAGGCAGAGCAGCCAATTGCTGGCAGAAGCACGTCTCATACATGAAAATGTGGACGATGCATGCGATCTGAAAATAATACGTCTCCCATACCGTCACTGAATTTTTAAACAAATTCGAGCTAATTTGATGTTGAATTATTTTCTTACAAATTTATAGCGGAGCCTACCAATATATGCAGGGGATGAAGTGAATAATCGCTGCTCCAGGCAGAGCCAGAAGCTATGATGACCTCGCGACGAACAGACCCCAAAGAACAACTAAGCCCGGGCTTACGTCAACCGATTAAGCATGACTGATACCAACAGTATACCGTCGATCTCGGACACGAAGTATTTGCGGTTATTTTAAATCTTTTCAATAGGATTAACCGTATGCCAGAAATAACATCTCTTTAGGACAAAACATATACATGATTCATGCGATACTATTTCTTTAATCTCTTGGAAGAATTAGCATACGATTATCCTCTTTACAGGCCTCCTTCCGAGGCAAATTCAACTATTTTGCAGGTCACGTTGGGATGCTCATTTAATCACTGCTCATTCTGCAGTATGTACCGAACAAAATTCTATCAAGAAAGGTCACTAGAGGAGATCAAGTCTGAAATAGACTTAATTTCCAAATATCACCCTCTAACCGAAAAAATCTTTCTTGCCGACGGTGATGCATTAAATCTTAAAACCGATAGACTGGTTGAAATATTAGACCATTTGAACCTAAAATTCAATAATCTTAGACGAATCTCATGCTATGCCATGCCAAAAAATTTGATGCAGAAAAAGGGCTCAGAACTTGAAAGGTTGCGGGAACGAGGACTAAGCATGTTATACGTTGGGATAGAAAGCGGGAACGATGTTGTGCTGCAAAAAGTCACAAAGGGTGCATCTTCCTCAATGATTATCGAAAGTTGTAATAAAGCACTTAATCATGAATTCACACTCTCCTGCATGATCATCCTTGGCCTGGGGGGCAGAACATATTCTGATGCACACATATCTGATACCGCAACTGTTATGAGCCAGATTAGCCCGCACTATCTCGCCGCCCTCAACCTTCAACTGGACGAAACCGTTCGTGGTGAATTCATGTCCAAGTTTGGGGAGCCGTTTTTCTGGTTAACTGATCTGGAAATCTTGGATGAACTGGAAAAACTAACTGTGCTTTTTGACCCAGCCAGACAAGTAATCTTTAGAGCAAATCATGCTTCGAATGTATACAGTATTGGAGGGAGCCTACCATCTGAGAGATCAAAGCTTCAGAGACTAATCCATGAATTGAAAAATCACCCTGAAATGTTAAGACCGAGGATAGTTCGGCGATTCTGACTATTTGCAGATCTTTTGTTTTTCTATTCTGGTAAATTTACTTCTTTACGTCAGCCAAATATAGACAGACAAGTACATTATGAACTAAAACCTATATCATCTCAAAGAAAAACAAATAAAAGAAATTTTCGGATGGTCAAACTACCAATGGTGCTTTTCGTCTGGAATAAGACCTATCTGCTCACGCTCGAAGTAGGTCTCTAATTCTTGAGTCCATTTTTCTTTAGCTGAACCTCCGCCAAGTCCCTTCCGCCTGAGCCAAAATGCAATTACACTCAGGAGGAATACCGCGAAAAGCATAGTCCCAAATATGTATACCATTACATCGAAGAACAATGGGTCGTATGCTGGTCCTACCTGCTTCAGAAGACTTTCCAATCCGGTGCTGAACATTCCCACAAGGCTTAGAATGGCGCTCATATTACGATATAATCCAAATAAAATCTATGATATATACATTTTGGTCCGCATCTTCAGAACAACGCTTGATAACTATATTACCTGACTTGCTCCGAACCAATAATTACGTATTCATATCAAACAGGCCCTAGCATAGCACAAGCATTAAAACATAATTAATACGCAAAAAGAAGGAAAGGTATGGACTGGATATTTAGGGATTTCTATCTATTTTGGCCTCTTCTCATTGCTTCAAGTTCATCTTTGTATCTCTGAGCTTCTGCCTTCCAATCTGGTTCACTCTGCCGTGTTGATTGGGTAGTGACTGCCCTTCTTGCCCCCCTCGAACGAGCAAAGAATGCACCTGCTACACCTCCGAAGATTACTACAAGTATTATAATAAACAGAATGGTGTTGTCAAGAGTACCACTAACCATAGAGGTTCCGGAGCCGTATGCGCCTTGTTGCTCAGCAAGTCCTGTTTTCTCTCTAGCAAGTTTCAGCTGTTCCTCAATACTTCCCGGAGTCGATCCTTGACCTGTGTACTGGGCATTCGCCGTCTGAATACCTGGCAATATAAATGCAGTAGCCATAAGTAACGCCATAGTGGATAGAACCGGTACGTAGGCTTTGTTCATATGTTCATTTTTCGAAACTCGATTATTTAACTTTTTTGTAAAACCTGTCCGTTCTTGAATGTCCGTAACATTTAGATGTCGACCATCAGAACCTTGTCAGTCAATGGCACGAATGCATGCACACACTCGGGGCAAATCTCATTCAACACGCCCCTCGTCCAAAGGTGTGCCTACTTGGGTTAGCATCAGTCATTCAGACCTTACATCCCTTATTGTCAAAATGTATAACGAAGACGGCTTAACTGCTTCCCAAATTGGTACCATTCTTAGAGACGAGTATGGTATACCACTTGTCAAACCAATTTTGGGGAAAACAATAACTGATGTTCTGAGAGAGAATGGTGTTAAGCAGGATATGCCAGAGGATTTAGACAGGCTGGTGAAAAAAGCCCTCGGCCTGCAAAGGCATCTCAGGACTCACAACAGTGATAGAAGGAACGTTCGTTCCTTAGAACTTATCGAATCTAAGATACATCGTCTATCAAGGTATTACAAAAAAAGAGACAAAATCGACAAGAAATGGAAATATGCCGCAGTTATAGCACAGGCTCAATAGATACACGACTTCTCGATGAACCAGCGAAATAGGCTAGATGAGGATCTCAAGTCTATTTCAGATAATATTCGGGACCTCGTTGGAAAACAAGGTAAGTTCCTTATTCTATCAAGCCCGTCCCCCGATGGAATAGCTGCAGGTAGTATAGTGTTCCAGACTTTTGAAAGACTAAACGCTAAATGTACATTGAGAAGCGCTACCAATCTAACAAATTCTCTACATATTGGAAATTCAATCTCTGATGATTATGATTTATGCCTGCTTTTAGATTTTGAGCACGTGTCATTAGAAAAGCTTGACAAGATGTTTCAACGCAAATGGTTACTATTCCGGCATCTTTCGAGTGAAACTCAACACCCTGAATCTGACCAAGCGTACGAACAACACATTCTAAACATTAAGAGATACGAGCTCAATGGCTTATCGGAAATAACCACTGCAGGAATTTGTTATCTACTGTCGGTAGCGTTAGACACTAAGAATACAGATCTTTCTATCTTGGCCATACTCTCTTCGCTGGGTGAGAGACATGATAGTGGAAAGGGCAGGTCTCTTTTGGGAATAAACGCTGAGATAGCCAAGATTGCTGAATCTCAAGGTCTGTTGAAAACTCAAGCAGATGACCTTTTAATAATAGGACGCGAACGGAGGCCAATACATGAAGCAATCGCTCTGACTCGTTTTCCATACATTGATGGATTAACATGGAATTTACAGAGGGCTAGGTCAATAGTAGAGAATTCCGGAATCAAATTGAAGGAAAATGGGAAATGGCGAGTCTTCACCGATCTTTTAGATCAAGAGAAATGGTCAATCCATGAGGGGATTGCAAAATTCGTTGCCACCAGTTCTAGCGCAGAGGTATTACCTTTAGAGAGCATCCGTGGGGTTAGCTACACTCTACTAAAGGAAGATAGGGGGACTCCACTTCGTGACGCAAGGGAGTACTCAGATCTCCTCGGAATTTGTGGTAAATTGCAAAAATCAGGAGTAGCTATATCGGTTTGTCTTGGTGATCGTTTCAAGATATTAGCAAAAGCTGAAGAAACCGTAGTTTGTTATCTGGACCGTCAAAGACGATCATTGGGCACTATATTTGGAGAGAAATGGAGAATTTGGGTAGACAGAGAAATGGTCTTCATGAATGGAGAAGGGGCGCTTGCAGAGGATGCCCTAGAGGATATAATGGCTGTTCTTGAATCCTCCCCACAATTCTCACGCAAGATCCTTATAGGCAGGACCATCACACAAAGAGGCATATACAAGTATTGTTGTCTGGTACATGACCTGCCAAGATACACAGCGATAGCATCAGCGATACAGATGTATTCTAGCATTTCTAATACAATATCCCATCCATTTGAGCCCTATGTGCTGTGTTGTGAGGTTCCACCTAGTGATTTAGAAGGTTTTGTCTCATGTTTGAAGGCCGCACCCAGGACGGGAGAAAATGCAAGAGCCTCTGGTTGATAAAATCACCATATATATAGAACTCGATTTAGAAGATGAAGGCAAAAGGGACGCAATTATGAAATCGCTCATCGCTGACAACATTAATTTCCCGAAGGGCTTGAAAATGCAAATGCATCCTATTTCAAGGAACGCACTCTCAATAGAATTCCATAGCGACGGTTCTGTAGATACGATTTCTAGTACCATGGACGAGGTCTTGAGTCATATTTCGATTGGAAAAATGGTGTTAAGTGATGATTGATCCAAGGCTACTAAAAGACGATCCAGAACGGATACGGCAAATGCTCATCCAAAGAAATCTGTCCTTTCCGCTCGATGAGCTATTGGTGCTAGATAAGAAAAGGCGAACTCTAATGTCCGAAAGCGATTTATCAAGACACAGAAAGAATGTGATCGCTCAAACAATAGCGAGAAAGATGAAAACTAAAGCTAACTGTTCAGAAGAGCTCAGGGAGATGAAATCCCTTGGCGATAGAATTCTCAAACTGGGTAAAGATCTGGAAGAAACAGATTCAAATTTCAAGCATTTGATGATGAGTCTACCTAATCTGGTCAGTAGCTCTGTACCTGTAGGTGCGAATCAGCAAGACAATGTGGTAATTAGATCGATAGGAGCACCCAGCAAGTTCGATTTTGCTCCTCTTGATCACGTTGATCTTGGAACAAAGTTGGATCTGTTTGATTTAGAGCGAGCCGCAAAAATTTCTGGCTCCCGTTTTTACTTCTTGAAGAATGTACTGGTAAAGCTGAATATTGGACTTCTACAATTTGCTTTGGATTTTTTACAAGATCAAGGATACGTACTCGTGCAACCTCCTTACATGATTAGAAGAGAGCCAATGGAAGGTGCTGTCATATTGGAAGATTTTGAACATGTCATTTACAAAATCCATGGAGAAGATTTACACATGATTGGTACGTCAGAGCATGCGATGGCGGCAATGCATATGGATGAAATCCTTGAAGGAGCATCTCTTCCATTGAAATATGCTAGCATCAGTCCATGTTTTAGAAAAGAAGCGGGTGCTCACGGAAAGGATACGAAAGGCATCTTCCGAGTGCATCACTTTGACAAGGTCGAGCAATTCATATTCACACGTCCAGAGGATTCAGAAAAAGAGCATCAGAGAATGGTAGAATTGGCAGAGAAATTTTATGAAAAATTAGGAATCCCCATTCGGACAGTCCTTCTCTGTACGGGAGACATGGGTAAGACATCCACAAAAACTTATGATATAGAAGCTTGGATGCCAGGGCAAGACTGCTACAGGGAGATAGTCTCGAGCTCTAATTGTTTAGACTATCAATCTAGGAGGTTAAGAATAAGATTTAGAGATCGCCCTGATGAGGAGACTCGTCTAGTTCATACTCTTAATAGTACTCTGGTGGCGACAGGAAGAACATTAGTTGCAATTATCGAAAACTTTCAGCAAGCAGATGGTACGATTGGAATACCAGATCCGTTGAAGAAATACGTAGGCATTGACGAGATCTGCGGCGGATAAAGACTCAGATAATGATACAGTTAATCTTTCTAGATATACAGTGCACTAATTATTGTTTTCAGAAAGAAAAATGAGAGGAAGTTCGTATGTGCTTACTAAATCACTTGCCACGGTCTCGTTGCAAAAGTAACCCCTAAGCCCGCCCCTATCAATATTACTTGGTATGCTACATTCATCCATGGGACTGGCTTAAAAATTGGCTCCCCAGTAACCTGTACAGTCTGCCCTGGACCTAGGCCTGGACCAATGGTCTCTATGTTCAGTTGTGTATGGACATGATAAATACCTGGTTCTAATGCTCTGACGGTTAGTGAGTAAGGTATTGTTTGTTCAGGCTCAATCTGAAAAACGTTACCTGGTGGGTCACGGGCCAGAAACTCCCACCTATTTCCTGCGTTTGCCGATTCGCTGAAGAGCGACAACCATGCTCTAAGCGGTCTATTCACCAAGCTCTGAAGTGTGCCAGTCACAGTTAGCTCATCACCGGTCTGAAGTGTCTGACCAGAAAAGGATTCATCTTGAATTCTCACAAACCTACTCTGAAGCTGGGCCTGAACACCATGTCCCTCTACAGAAGGCATAAATGCGAATGCACTAGACATTACCAATACTGCAGCTAATCCTGTCAAGACAATAGCCTTGTTAATCATTTTGTCGTATCTAAGCGATACCAGAAGAAACAAAGTTATATATTTTGCTGTTATCGATGGACCATTTTTTTCAAATCGATCGAAGGTACTCATATTTAACGCGTCAAGCTTTTGCAATGACTTCCGCAATTACTAGACCTTTTGCTGTAACATTGAATAAATAAGATATTGTATGTGGGATCTGTTTTCGCTATACCCATTTGACCTAGTTTCAATTTGGACAGCAAAATTTAAAAAGGCAAGTACTGATTAAGTATTGTATAAGATGACTTTACCAAAGGGATTCGGGCCTGGTGGAAGGCGAGCTGAAGGTGGCGCTAGTAGAGATGATGTAGAAAAGATGATCGGACGCAGAGTCGAAAACATGAAGGGTATCTTCATTCTAGGCTTTGCATTATGTTGGGTTGCAACAGCTGGCGGTGTATATGTCGGCGTGACAGTTTATCCTTGGGCATATCCTCTGCCAAGTGGAATATATGCCTTATCTGTGCTTACTGTTATCGAAGCTTTAGGCTTCATATGGATCTGGAAGATCGCAACAGAAAAACCTCTGCGTTCCTACTGATTTATTCCTTATTTTTTGGCGTAAAGCTACTCATTATCGTACTGTTATTTTCTCAGCAGGTTTTTATGGTGTGAGCACTATGTTAGATAAATTTTATATATAACCTCTAGGAGAAAGTTGTTAATGGTCTGGCTAAGACGCACAACGCATTATTTGTTCATAGTCGTCGTAGCTGTCAATAGCACGCTACTGACTATAAATTCAGGAGACTACATATTCTACACTGATTGGGCT
>DASQUV010000035.1:0-6310 GCA_035641095.1 Nitrososphaeraceae archaeon | reverse complement strand
AAGAGTTCATTTACTTTCTTAAAACTTTTGGCATTATTGGCCTCGCGATAGCATTCATTATTGGCCAAGCGGCTTCTAAGTTAGTAACTGCTTTCGTAAACGATATAATCGATCCGATCATTGGAATTTTCCTCCCGGGTGCCCCTCTATAAGCAGCTTTCTAAACGCGGCTTCGTCGAAGATAAGACCGTGCAAGAAGAGAAGAAATAGAATCATGCTATTCTTCGAGATAAATTGAATATCGGAAGTATGAAATCATGATAGGATTTGGTGGATGCAAGTAGCAAATGTGCCTATCCGGTTCTACCATTCACGTCAGATAGTACCTCAATGTAACACTCCATTATGGTCTTGATCCAGTTTCCTAGAAGAAACTATTATCTTACGGGGTCCACGAAACCGACGGTAGATTCATCTCCATATTCCCAGAAACTTCAAAGTAGTACACATAGCTAAAGTCAAAGCAAAGCAAGCCATTGCCTTCCAAGGCATTGCAGGTAAACGCGGAGCGAGAAGTCTTATTTGATGGTCATCAATTATTTGTGAAATATAATCTCGAACCTTTGAGTTCCAAATTCTATACTCAATGCTGTGTTTCTTCAGTATTGATTCTAACTCATAAATTACGGGACACCGAACCGAGGTAAGATGTTGGATGTATCTCCTGGATACCTCAACTTCCCCCTTGATAGCAATTAAACCCTGTTGCTGTATATCAATCAGTCTAACATGCATCTCCCATGGTTTAGATAATGTCTTAGCAAAGCCACTCCCAATCTGAGAAGTCATCTTGTTTTCTAATTTGACCTTCTTAAACCCCTCGGAAGTGAGAGTCCGTATTATGTCGTCCCTTTTCATTCTGACGGCAATGTATAATTGATCGAGCTCTATTTCCTCGTGCCTGATCAAAGCTTGAAGTCCTTGTACTACATTCATTCGGCGGGGATAGCTCGTAAGAAATTCAGACATTTACCTTGATACCTTCGTAGTTCACGATGGAATATTAAAACTGTGTTATTGTAATCACTCCAAATCTAATGTTGATTTCGAAGCGAAAGATCTTCGATAGATATCTTCAATAGGATCTATAGCTAAATCTTGCCAATTCATTGGTCTATCATTCTTTTTCACTTCAAATCCTCTAACAACTATAACCGGCGTCGATTCGCGACTTTCGCCCATCAACGCCACCGCTATCGAAGCTAGACTATCTCCAGTTGCTCTCATCGTCACTCGCAGAATGTTTCCAAAGAGATCCTTGTTACCTCTCTCATCTATCACTGGTTCAAAGCCTGATACTGCTATGGCAACTCCTGAAGTTCCTAATCTTCCAGGCATTAGACGACTGTCTGAAATTACCACGAATATTTTGAGTTTACTTTTATTCAAAAAATTTAGTCTAAGTAGGTTAGCCGAATTAAAAGGTTGGCGTGGATACAGGACTGCATATCCATTGGGAATATTTGATCTATCGATCCCAGCGTTAGGACACAACATTCCATTCTTACTACATAATAAAAATCCCGGAATGCCGCCATAAATCTGGTCAGCCTCCCTTAGAACTAACTCCGTGAGTTTCTCATCCATTTGGAATCTCTTCGCAATGACTTGCGCCTTCAGCGATGCTTTCAATCCGTCAATTTGAATTACAGCCCCTTCGCTAATGGAGACAAATTTGCTTGATACTATAACTACATCTTTCTGCTTAAACCGAAAATTAGTTTTTGATATTACTTCATATAGATCAAATTTAGAAACCATAGGAGGAAGTCTCAGTGCAAAAACCTCAAATCTAGAGGCTACATTATTTGCTATAAAGCGCCGACTACGAGTTTTGGTCATTCCACAGAAAGTTTTAATGACGATTCTAATAAGAATCCATCTCAGGTGTGTTTGAAATGGGAATGACCCTAACTGAGAAGATCTTGGCAAAGGCAGCGGAAAAAGATTCTGTAGAACCTGGAGATGTGGTTTTTGCTAAAGTAGATAAATTAATGATGCACGATGTTTCAGGCCCAGGTGTAATCAAAGTATTAGATGAGTGGAAAAAGAAAGGAACAAATTTGGAACGGATTTGGGATCCGAATAGGGTATGGGTTACAGAGGACCATTTTGTACCAGCATCTGACAAGTTATCGGCGAATAATATCATCACTCTTGCCAATTGGACAAAGAGGTTCGGCGTAAAGAAGCATTACAAATATGGTATGGGTCAGTACGGGATTTGCCATACGCTCTCTCATGAGGAGGCTCTAGTACTTCCCGGTGAGGTCTACGTAGGCGGTGATTCACATACTAATACAACAGGGGCATTAGGGGCCTTCGCAACAGGCCTCGGTCACAGTGATATCGCATACGTACTACGTTATGGACAGATCTGGTTCAAAATACCAGAAACTATTCTTTTCAAACTACGCGGTCAGTTGCCAGACTATATAATGGCAAAGGATATCATCTTGCGCATAATTGGTGATATAGGAACAGAAGGTGGAAATTACAAATGCATGCAATTTTCTGGAGAGGTGATAGACAACATGATCATGGAAGAACGGATTACCCTTACGAATATGACCACTGAGGCAGGTGCAAAAAACGGGATAATAGAACCTGATTCAGTTACAGAGAGTTATATTATGGAGAAAACGGACTCTCCCTTTGCGCGCGTATTAGGGGACGCAAATGCTGACTACTCGGACATCCTAGAGTACGAGGTTGATCAGATGGACCCTATCATTGCTAAACCGTTCTCACCTGCTAATACTTGCAATGTGGGTGATGTTCAAGGAATAGAGATCGACAAGGCATACATCGGCTCTTGTACGGGGGCTAAACTTGCTGATCTGCGAGCTGCCTCTCGACTTTTCAAAGGAAAAAAGGTGAAAGTCAGAACTGAAGTACTACCGGCTGCTCAATCAATCTATATTTCAGCGCTCCGTGAGGGACTAGTTGAAATTTTTGTCGATGCTGGATGCGTGGTAGGTCCACCTACTTGTGGTGCTTGCTGTGGCGCACATATGGGAGTATTGGGCCCGAAAGAGATTTGTATCAGTACTACGAACCGAAACTTTCCTGGGAGAATGGGTGATGTAGAATCTCAAACCTTTCTAGCATCCCCTCTGGTGGTCGCTGCATCGGCAATAAACGGAAAGATAACTGACCCAAGGGCTATTACTAAATGAAGCAACTAGAGGGTGTTGTGCACAAATACTATCTAGATAACATTGATACGGATGTGATTATTCCTGGCCAATATCTAAAGATCCACGATCACAAAGAACTCGCAAAACATGCTATGGAGGGCATCGATGCTGAATTTTCTAAAAAAGTAAAAGAGGGCGACTTTTTGCTTTGTGGGAGGAATTTTGGATGTGGTTCAAGCAGAGAACATGCTCCAATTGCTCTTGCCAATTGTGGTATAAAGGCTATCATAGCACCCTCATTTGCCAGGATTTTTTACAGGAATGCTGTAGATGGGGGATATTTACTCCCGATAGAGGTAGATGAGGATACATGTCGACAAGTCGAAAATGGAGATAGAATTATCGTGGATACCGTCAGCAGCAAGCTGGTTAATGTAACAAAGAATAAGATAGAGTATAACATTAAGCCGTTTTCTAAAATAATCGCTAGAATAATCGAAGCGGGCGGCTTGTTTAATTTAGACCCCCAGGAATTGATTGATATTTAGAAAGCTATCAATAGGTAGAATATATACCCTGCCATATATCCATTCAAGGGCCATTCAAGATTCTTGTACCTTTACCCATCCTTCCGGCAGCATCTTTCCATCCCTAGGATCACCAACATTTGTTGCATATCTCCAAATTTGTTCCCCTTCGATCGTACATGTGGAGACCATTATCTCATTGAGCGCCTCTATTTCGCCGCTTAAACCCAAATTACATACCTTATTGCCATTGGTTGAGACGCAATAACTACATTTAGCGTCTAATGTAGAGATGGTGGGATCGATACTAACAAGGGGATATGCCTTGCATGCAGCAGGTCTCTTATCATAAATAGTGCAAGGACTTCCGCCATGAGGGGAGTGCTCCGGTCCATCTGTCTTGAGAAACGGACAAATATTTCCGTCTCTTTCCCTTCCCATTAGCTGGTATACGAGTACTCTTTCAGGGCTTGCTCCGTCATCACTCTTACCCACTCCTAGTCTTGGTAGAATCTTGATCTTTATCCCAAGGTTCGCTGCCTCCTCTTCAACCTCTTTTTTCTCCCTAGGGAGAAGGAGAACACCTATTTTACCAAACTCCTTGGAAGGATAGTACTCTCTATTTATGCAACAATCAGAGCAATCTTCAACGCACTTAAACTTCTTGAGCAATTCTAATACATTAATCCAGTGAACTCTCCTTTAAATCATAGTTACTTCCAATAACCAATGCGTGTATTTATGACAATCCTACTTTGCATTTGAATTTGGCTTATGTGGAAAATAAGAATGTGGATTGCTACAAAATCTAAACGCGATAATCCCAATGGAAGAGGCAACGAGCTCTACTAGAAACTTAAAACCTTCATGTATGTTACTCCTTTTCCACGGCCTCAATATGACATTGATGACCCCTATGCTGTTTATCTATGGAAGATGCTTCCTCAGCTGAGATGGGAAACCTCCCTGTTTCTAGAGATTCATTTCCGGGCTTTTCCAATATCACTTTCTTGCAATCGTCGCAAATCAATTGCTGAAATATCATTTCAAATAAATGTGAGGGAACTCAATATAAGACTAGCTTTCTGAAGGAAGGATTATTAGTAATTCTACCAATTGTATGAAAGGATTTGATATGAAAGAATTAAAAATTCATATGAACCACTCTAGTTTTATTGTCGGCTATTGATGCAGAAAAATGTCTGTGCATACTGTGGAAAAAATTTTGAAGGAGAAAGCTGGCCGCATATTGAGGGTGACTCTAATCGTGGTGTCTCTAGAATTGAGCAGTTTTGCTCCGAAGAACATAGGTCAGCATTCTTGAAGTCCAACCTATGATTTCAGCTTACCAAAAAGGCTGCTAAAGAGGCCTTTCTTGTTCTCCTTTTTTTCAACCTTCTTGAAACAATTGGAGCACAAGGCACGCAGATTGCCTGGCCTGTTGTCTTTCTTCGAGCCGTTGATATGTTCAAAATAAGCCTGAGTACTCCCATGGAATCTAATATTGCAACTGTGGCACCGATGATGGGCCTTTTCCAGAACTGTCTGTTTAATACTCATTGTTAGATGTTTGTACTTACTCTTGTCTATGCTGTCACCCGATGCATTTCCGAAAAAAGACAATTCTTTATTTATTACAAAAAATGCCCAAATTAATCTTTCTGGGATAGACTATTTTTGTGCCTTGACAAGTATAAAGATCTGGATCTCCTTGACATATGGTCAGCAGTTTTAAGAGGTTCCGGCAAGTTACTTCCTCCCCTAAAGAGGTCGTTGACAATCTCTATCGAAGTTTCCAAGCTTATCTTATGTCCAACGCTGACATAAATGTAATCGTGTTTTTCTCTGGCTATTTTCTTCCCACAAATATTATCGTCGATGGACACATAGCCGCCACCATTTTCTGTTCCACACAGAAGCCTCTTTGCAATTCCGATCGTAGGCCTGTCAACCAAGAGCCCAACAAATGACGCAAGACCCATCCGCCGTGGATGAAGGATGCCGTGGCCGTTTACAATTAATACATCAAAGGAGGACTCTAGTTTCTTGAGAGTCGTAAAGATTGGGCCTGCTTCCCTTAGCATGAAATATCCTGAGATATATGGAAATTCAATTGAGGCCCTCGATTCCTTTGTTTCAATAATTTCATAAGAATACCGCTTCATGTTGACGGCGGAACAGAATGCCCTGTCCATATGATAGGAAACATCGACACCACATACCTTCCTCATCAAATGATTGGGAGTGACGTCAGAGACGATAATCATTCTTGACATAACTCTTTGCAGTTCAGCTAGCATGGAAAGAGGCGACAAGATATCTTCTCAGTAGCTGTTTAGATAAACAAGAGGCACTTATTTTAGATTTCTAATGAGGTCTAACGGGGGATTGAAGTCTAGAGGGGATTAGACATAACAAAGGGCGTTATATCTCCAACTATGCAATACTTTACATTAGAACAGATTATATTCGTTAATACGTTGTGACATGAACTCAAGTCTCCTTCACAGTAGATAAGCTGATCCCCTTGTATGCCTACTGCATTTCCTACTTTCCTTTCATTCGAGCTTGTAGGGGATTTGTCATTATCTGCTTCATGTGTCGATTTTTCATTGTAATCTGGTTTACCCTGGCTTTCTGAAG
>DASQUV010000034.1:0-8295 GCA_035641095.1 Nitrososphaeraceae archaeon | reverse complement strand
CACAAGGACCGGCAGGAGATACACGTCAGACTATAATAACACTTCATGATGATGCAGAAGGGAATGCAGCAGGATGGAACCCTCCGACTGAAACCTCCGACTTTTTTGTAATCAAAACTCCTGTCGAATTGAAGCCTGGGTTTTCACTTGAGGCTACCTTTACAAATCCTCCGCAGAACGGTTTCATGTTTGTAGGACCATGTTTTATTAGCGGAACCATAGATATATCAACGAACACGCACTGGCCTACGTGATGAACATCCTGTAGTAGAGGAAGGAGCAACACTTACATATATTATTACTAAATAAGTTACTCTATACGTTACTGATTCAAGTAACAAAGTCCTGACAAAGGTTTAAACATAATGAATATGAAAAGAGAACCAAGTTCCGGCTTCCATTTATACTTTCTAGCCTAATGGTAATCACAATCGGATGCATATCAGGTAGGGGCGACCAGAACATTCCTTTCTACGTCTTCAATCCCCTGGTCGTCCTACCTTTATCAGTTACAAGTTAGATAATAACAAAGTGCTGAGCATGAAAGTGCTCGAATATCGCTAAAGGTATGCCAATTTGGCAATGCTGCATAACATGTAAACCGATGCATCACTATGCATCCTATTTGAATGATACGGTCATAAACTTCGCTAAGCCCTTGGCCCCTCGAATCAGATAAAATTGTATTAACTGAAAATTGGGCTAAACATAAAATACGATAGAGGATCGCATTCTTTATGAGAAAATCTATATGAATGCCATGACACATCGTATCTTGCTCATTTTCACAAATTCTCTCGAATCGCATTCCCATTTAAAATCATAAATAATACTTAAGACCTAGTACCCAAAAGTGAATAATATGCCTGAAAAGATAACAAGAGACCGTGACATGGAGTTGGAAAACATTATCGGAAACTTGATGATCGCTGAATATCAAGTCGATAAACTCCAATCCCGATTAAGTGAGAGGGTAGGGGGTTTAGGATCTGGAAGTAACAAGAAATCTTCTTCCTTTGTGTTTAAGAAAAATGATAAGTGGTATAGGGTCAGTCTTTCCGTTGAGGAAATGACTAGCATAAATATCATTGATGATGATATGACATAGGTTATGTGGGTTTTTATCACTGTTGCATGTTAAGCTAATATTCTAGTCCCTATTTTAGTATCTGATTTAATAGCTTTGATAATGTTAGTAACACTGGCACGTAATATTACAGTAGGGATTCTTGAGCGTTCAATGATCTTTAAAGCGACCATATCCATTAGATCGTACTTTCCTGCCATTGAGCTATTTTTACCTAAAACCTCTATGCATTTATCAACGGTAATTTTCTTGAACGCCTTTGCGTGTCGATTGATATTCGGATCCGAATCGTAAATCCCATTGACATCTGTCGCGTTCACAAACAGCTGAGCTTTAACCTTCTCAGCGACCAATGCGGAAGTTGCATTAGTACTCTGACCAGGATGTAATCCTCCCAAAATCACCGGTTCATCTGTCACGGCTGCAATTGAGACTTCTTCGAGATTTGTGGGTACCTTTGGATAGACACGGCCGCCTACTGAGTGAAGCAGTAACTTGGCATTAAGTCTAGAAACTTCTATCCCCAGTAGATCCAGACTTGCCTCGTCACTTCCAAACCCTCGTGCAAGATCGATATAATGCCGAGCAATATTTCCGCCTCCTGTAATGACTATAGGTTGTATATGCTTGTTCAATTCAGTTATCATCATTCCATATTCCTTAATGGATTTCGACTTTGTACCACTACCAAAAATGCTACCACTAAGCTTAATGACTACCTTTTTCTTCCTGAACAGTTTACTCATTGTTCCTGAGACTTTATGTTGATCTCTCAATTCGGGTCTCCGAGTACCTTATGGATAGTCGAAGTAACTGCATTTCTGCTCTCAGCTGTTGTGTATATCCTTAGCATATCAAGGAACCCCGTGATTGAATTGATGACAGGAATTTCTGATATAGGGGTATCGTACGCCCATTCCTTGTCCACCAGGATAATTGAATTAATTTCTTCTTTTGAAGGAGTAAGTGGCATTGAAGGTGCTCTGGATGCGTCCACGAAAACAGTATTCTCATGAACTCCTGCAACATCACATATACGGAGTCTTAACTCTTCAAGTGTCGAGAAGCTCATCTTGTTGTACAACCTGTCTTGCTTATGTAAAAATTTTTCATATACACATTTTAGTAACCGTCTATCTCGATAGTCCCGAGCTAACTTTGCTATCCTTTCATCCTCGTCAAATGAACAAATTTGTTCAAGAGTGAGCTCATCGGTTAAGTTAAGGAATTTGTCAAGTGAAAACTTTGTGATTTGTAAATAATTATCTGCTTGTGCTAGCGAATGGAGTAACATTACTTCAGCTGATCTAACTGTCTTGTGGAAATAGACTGCTTTGAACATTTCGTATCTGGATATAAGCATTGATTCAAATGAATAAAGAGCAGACTTATTAATCGCCAAATGGCCTGTTGCTACAACTTCAAAGGATGCTATTAGCCTATGGTAGTCAATCTTGCCGTATTCGGCTCCAGTAAATAGACCATCTCTTGGCAGATAATCCATGATATCCGCGGATAAGCTGCCTACAATTATTTCGTTTAAGAAACTTGATTTAGACTCGCCAAATGAAAGCCTGCATATATCTGAAGGAATAAAACCGTGCCCTCTTAGAACGTCTCCAATTTCAGTCTCGAGTATCACTTTTTTCCCCATATCTTCATGTGTCATCTTGCATTTACTCTCCAAAACCTCTTCGAAAAGGTGAGAAAAAGGTCCATGACCAACATCGTGTAATAAAGCAGCTAGCCTCAGTTGTTGTATATTGTCTTCATTCCCGATGAAACCCTTCTTCAGAAGGTTCTCTCCAGCGTACCCCGCAATGTGCATCGTGCCTAATGAATGTTCAAATCGAGAATGCTGCGCACTGGGATAGACAAGATGAGCTCCGGCAAGTTGTCTAATTCTCCTCAACCTCTGAAATACAGAGGTATCTATAATATCTCGCTCTACTTCACTAAAGCCAATATATCTATGAACTGGGTCCGTAATTTCGCCTATAAACTTCATGGAACGTATCCCATAATCAGAGATTGTTCTTTAATAGATTATCTGCAGAACACAACCGGTACGCAATTATTGCCAAAATGAGAATATTTCTTTTAATTAGGACTCTTCTTAAACCTTATGCATCTGTGATTCTTGTAACTTCCCTAAGCAGATCATAGTTGTCAATCGGTTTTTTGAGAATTGTACACCCAGGGAATTCACGTAATGGAAAATCAAATACCATCTCCCCCGCAGTTATAAAGCATACTTTGACCTTGCTATCAATTTCTCGAAGCTTGTTGTACAACACCAGCCCATTCATCTTTGGCATTCTGATGTCAATCAGGAGAAGATCGTACAATCCTGGTTTGAAATTATCTAGTGCTACGAATGGATCATTAAAAACATCTACTGAAAATTGATGTTCCAGGACAATCCTCAAAGTGACGTTCACATCGTCCTCGTCGTCTACAACCATTATTCTCTTTTTATTCTGATCATCGCTTGTCATCGTTGTTAAATGGTACTTTTCGCCACCACTGAAATCGCCATCATTACGTTGCCGCTGTGTGTACGAAAACGATGTAGAGGTCATTTCAGGGGCGGGTAGCAATTATTAATAATCATTGTAATAGATAAATATTACTTGTAGACGAAACTTTAGTCAAAAATAACATGGTAGCTTAAATGGCTATCGTCCTAGAATAAATACACGATACCAAACCCAAATCTGAACCTGAAAACGATCGAGATACAAGAAGTTCTACAAAATGTCAAGAAATATTGTAAAATAAATGATGACGATAGCGATGAACAGCTCTTACAGTATATTTCAAAAAATACTCCAATTGCTACTCCTGAAACTATCATTTATGGATCAAAGCTAATTGAGATAGACGGTTAGGATAATGTCGGCAGAACACTATAGTTAGAAAATCTTCCTAATCACTTCTTAAAAATTAAAGTTTGATGAGTAAAAACCAGAAATATGCTAGAAAATTCGTATAAACGACTAGGACGGCTAGTGGCTGGGCCAAATTTTAGTACATAAATGCTGTATACCCGGTTGCATCTTTAGCTAGGAAACAGTCTTTATGGTCCCCTTAAATTCCTCTAATCCATCCCGAAGCATTTGTTGAAAAATCTTACGTCCTTCTGCTAAGGTTAATGGCTTTGACTGGGCTTTTGCATATCCATCATTGTCGCAGATGAACAGCATCATTTCATTCCCCCTAAACATTGATCCAGCAAGCGTTTCTTCACCGACCGGTTCAAATCCTTTTTCCGTCTGTTTGATCGTATAAGTGAGCATAGCAAAGCCAGTATAATTAAATAACTTCATCTGCGCTTCTCTTGATCTCTCAGCTCCCAAAATGGCGGCTTTATGATATTGCATATATCTATAAATCACTCCTTGGGAATTCAAAATTGCGAAATTGTTGATGAGGCGTTAGAAATTCAAAATGCATGTTATTAGACATAGGTTGCAACCACGATTAACTGCTTTGTGCATTTTCGTCATGCGCAATTGAAGTAGTATTTGTCATATCGATTAAAGATTTTAACGATCCGTACCTATTATAGTCATTAAATAGTATCTTTGCCAAATGCTTTGTAATATCTGTAACACTAAGCAAACCACATATTCTATTATCCTCCTCTAGAACGACTAGATGCTTAATCCGATTCTGTGTCATGATCCTGGAAGCAGTATCTATCGAATCGTATGCCATAATAGTGATTAAAGGAGATGACATTATTTCTTCTACAGGGAATCTACTCGCTGACATGTCTTTTAAACAGACTCGTCTAACTAGATCTTTTTGAGTAACAATACCAATTGGTTTTGTCTTCTTATCTATTACAATCACAGAGCTAATCCTTTTGTTAACCATAATCTCCGCAACGTCTCTGGCTGTGTTGCCAGATTCTGAAGTGATTGTGACAGTATCTTCACCAGACATTATCTCGCTTACTGCGCTCACGCTATCATATAGTTCATCTGCCTTTTTTAAACTACTGGATTCGCGCCCCACATTAAGAAATTTAAAACAATTTGAATAGAGTAAGCCAAGTCTGTTAGCCAAAGCGTTTTCCTAATTTGCCAAGCAGCACACTCTTCAGTCTTATTGGATTTTCTATGCACTCCCAATTGCTAGATGTTTCAACTGACTCATGCCTGATAGCTGCGATTCAGTAATAAAGACGTGAGTAGTAGTGCATTTCTTCCTCATTTATCAAAATCCTTAGATGGCAGTCCTTGCATAGCATATACTTTGAAGATGCAGGCAGTTCTTTCTTGCATTTGTTGCAGAATTTTCGTAGCATTCTATATTGTAGAATCACTATTTGGATTTAACTCTATGTAGACACAATAGGAACGTGTAAATTATTGGCAATGATGCCCTGAGATAAGTTCCGTGATTTATTTCATTTCGCTTTGCTTCACATAAACCTACCTCGTTCTCAATGTGATTTTGCCTACCCTGACTTCGTGGTTTTACTTTAATGTATATGCAAAGTTATGTTTACGGATTCAAGAAATTATCTCCTTAGGATCCATCCATAGTCTATTAGATAAATAAATACTTTGTAATTTTTTAATTACAATATAATCTCCTGACTTTTATACAATTTGTCATATTTATTCAGCTATGGTAATTCCAAGAAGCAAAGCAAAGTCATTGACATATCATCTTCAAGAGAATTATTTACAAAAAAACAAAAAACTAGACGAAAATATTAAAGCAAATTACCCGCCTAATCTAGTTTGTCACTCAAGTGATTCTGTCTGGATGATTTTCGACGAGTCTAGTGGCGAAACTATTTGTACGAGATGCGGTGCCGTTATAACAGACAGGCCAACGACTTTGGAGACTGGCCCCTCTCGTGAATCATTTGGCAATTCCGTATCGCTTGCCTTTCCTGACAAAGGTCTTTCAACAGTTATCACGAGTGCAAATGTCGATGCTTCTGGGTCAGCGCTAAATCACGACCAGCTTCAAAACGTAAACAAGATCAGATATTTAGATAAAGTTTCAAATAATAACAGAACTCAAACTAGAAACCTCAAGAATGCATTTATCAGTATGGCCGCTATCAGAGATAAATTGACGCTTACAGATCCGGTCATGGAAAGAGCGGCATATTATTATCGTAAAACCCTCCACAACAAATTGATAAAAGGAAGATCTATTCGGGAAATGGTTGTCGCTTCCATATACGCCTCTTGTAAGGAAATGGAAGTACCTAGAACTTTGTGCGAAATATGCGACGCAGCTAATGCAGATCCCATATTTGCAGGTAAATGTTACAGAACTATGGCACGCGAGCTGAGAATAAGTCCATTAATTGTTGATTCTACGAGATATGTCTCAAAAGTTGCTGACAACGCCTGTGTCAGCCAGAAAACATACCGAACAGCAATAGAGATGTTAGATAGTGTAAAGAAACATGCAATCTCCTATGGAAAGGATCCAAAGGCGCTTGCAACTGCAGTTCTTTACGCCGCATGCATAAAAGAAAATGAGCCTAAAGTTAGCCAGGCGAAGATAGCAGCAGCAGGGAGCATCAGCGTTGTTACATTGAGAAAAAGATTTTCAGATATCTTAAGATTAATACCAAGAGATAATAAGAGTCGTGAGTAATGTAGTGGCTAGACTTCTAAGAAAGCAAGCAACCTTGCAGTTGCCCCACTCTATTTGAGCTTATAACGTTCCACGGGGGTGATTGTTTCCGCCTGCTAGACGTTGGGTTGCGTGATTAGGATTCTCCTTGATCATTTCATTTCTTTGGCTATTGCCATTAACAATATCAATAATTTTTTTGTTCCAATCTCCAACCCCCGGATACAACTAATGCATTGCCAAAACTGTAAATCAATGATTTTATCTGCGGCCTATTTATAATAGCCATTTTGATGACGATGTGTGTGTCACAACACTATTAATTACCTCTAGATCCAAAACCAGAAGATATGCCGCATTTTGGTTTGCTTACAAATCCCTCCAATGAATTGTTAAGCGAAATTAGAAATATTCATCTGCTGGGTTTTGAATATGTAGAGATTGCTATAGAAGGGCCAGAAGGGAGTCCTCAGGTATTGATCGATAAACGGAATGGGATAGCACGACTTCTCCAAAAATTTGCATTAGGACCAATTGGTCACACTGTCCCATGGGTAGACTTAGGATCGGACTATGAGTATATTAGACAAGCATGGATTCTTGAGGCAATGAGAAACATTAAAGCATCTCAGCAAATCGGAATAAGCCTTGTTAATTTCCATAGTAATCTTAACGGAGGTATGTTTAAAGGCGAAAAAAGACGAAGGCTATTGGTAAACTGGATCAAAAGCCTTCGCGAAATTGTGAGATACGCGGATACCTATGGCGTTCAGATCATGTTAGAGAATGTTCCACTTTCTAAGGGAGTACATAAGCTTGAAGAATTTAAATACATCGTCGACAATGTTGATGGATTGCATGTTCATTTAGACATTCCTCACGCTTTCACGTCCGCAGGCATGCAGGGGATAATAAAATTTATTCATTCATTTAGAGACAGAATTGCCCATATTCACTGGCATGATAATAACGGAATAAGGGATGAACACCTCCCCATAGGATATGGACTTATAGATCACCAACTTATAGTAAGAGAATTAAGATCTATAAATTACGATAAAACCATTACCTTGGAGGTCTTTACGAATAACGCAGATGCAAAGGCATCTGCAGGAACCCTAAGAAAGATGTGGTCGGAAATTTGAGATGGTTGAAAAACTAGTGGAGATCACTACAAGCTTTAAGTATAAATGGGAAAGAAAAGATGTGTAGAAATTTCATGCGATGTTAGTGCATAACAGGATGTACAAATCAATACCTGAAAATGGGCTCACTAAGTGGATTCACCCGTCATCAATACTACCACTTCTCATTTGGCGAATTAGGATTCTTCTATAAATTATCTATCCCCAATAAATATATCATTAAAAGCAGATTTATTTCCAAGTAGTTACTTAAAATTTACCTAAATACTTGTGTTCATTTCTAATACTGGACATAGAAAAATGAAAAATAGGGATAGAGCGGAAATAAATGCGATGATCCTTGACATTGCAAGCCACGGTAGGGTTACCAAGACGAAGATTATGTATAGAGCGTACTTATCGTATAACAAACTCGAAGAATATTTAACCGATCTGGGGGAAAGTGAGCTA
>DASQUV010000033.1:0-3941 GCA_035641095.1 Nitrososphaeraceae archaeon | reverse complement strand
TTATAGCAATAGCATGAGTGATAGAGCTAATGGACATGATGAAGAACTAGAAAGGATAATGCAACGAAAAATGAATGAATTCTCTCTTCGAACAAAAAGAAATGATCCCAGCGAGAGTAATCAGTCAACTATTACTACCCCGATTACTTTAACAGATCAAAATTTTAACGAGATGGTGGGTAGGCATAATTTACTAATTGTTGACTTCTGGGCCCCCTGGTGTGGGCCATGCAGAATGGTCTCTCCTGTAATAACAGAACTATCCCAGGAGCTAGCTGGAAAAGCAGTATTTGGCAAACTTAACGTAGATGAAAATCCAATGATAGCAAGTACATTTGGTATTCAAAGCATTCCTACGATTGCAATATTTAAGAATGGAAAAGCAGTGGACGGGATTGTAGGAGCCGCTTCTAAAGCCCATATTTTGTCCAAGCTCTCCACACATATCAATAGCAATTCTTCGAGTTCTGGAATATATTAGATGTCTGTGTGTCCCCTCCACCTCCAACTTCTTTTCACACACACCTTTGATTTTTTTGTCAAGATATGTTGTAACTAGGATTCACGACTTGTTGAGGATCTGTGTTTATGCATGTGTTCCCCTTCATGAATATGAGGATGCGAATGTCTGATAAATCTTTCATGCGAATGTGTTTGGTACAACCTACGAATGTATGCGTACAGTGAACTAATGCCAAACGCAGCAGTTCCAAATAGTACTATCGTCGCACCCGATGCAGAATCAAGGAAGTAACTAGAGTACATACCTAGAAAGGCCGTCAAAATCCCTATAATAGTCGAGGCAACAACCATTTTCATAAAGTTATTTGTAAGCATTCTTGCAGAAATGGCAGGAGCAACAATAGCAGCAGCTATCAAGGTTACTCCGACACTGCTCATTGATGCTATTACTACAGCCGCAAGAATTAATGAGAAGATCAATTCTACCATGTCTGTTCGTACTCCATACACCTTGGCTGTTTCCTTGTCGAACAAAGTAAAAAGTAGCCTTTTCTGAAAGAAGAATATGAAGAATGCAGTTATGCATGTCACTAGCACGATAACAGCTAGATCCTGATCTGTTATTCCAAGTATATTGCCGAACAAGAGAGCCTCAAAATTCCTAGTATAGCTTCTCGTAGTACTAATCAACAGTACACCTATTGCAAACCCTGCAGTGGTGACTAGTCCTATTGCTGCATCTGCCTTTATTTTATTTCTTCTAATTATCTCATTGATAAGATATGCAGAAACAAATCCCCATACTGCAGCTCCCAGATAGAAATTAAAGCCAGCGATATAGCTAACAACTGCTCCACCAAATACCGCATGAGACATTCCATGACCTATGTAACTCATCCCTCTCAATACTATGTACACACCCATCAATCCACACACTCCCCCTACCAGAATAGACACTAGTATTGCATTCGTAAAGAATTCATATGTAAATGGCTCAAGAAGTGATTCTAAAAAAAGTAATATAGTCGTATGAATTGGCAATATAGATAATAGCAATAATGGAATCAAATTATTGAATCACTCGCTCTTGACATTTATTATTGTCTTTTTCCTTTTCTCCATTATGTTGATTCAAATTTTGTCATCGTCATCACCATTTTTTATTTTCAAACGGTCTTGGGTGGTATGAATGCGTTCAAAAGGATCTTTGAACGAATCATTATCACTATTATTAATATCAGAGCTACCACTAGAAATATTGTCCTTAGGAATAATACTACCATTGTAATCAGCTAAGCCATATATTCTCAATAAATTATCTTTAGTCAATATCCTTGAAGGATCACCTTCTGCAATTATTGTTTTATTCATACATATGACCCAAGGGAGTCGTTTTCCAATCCCGCCGAGATCATGAGTTGTCATCACTATTGTCATATCTAGGTCATGATTTAATGCACGCAAGACCTCCATTATCTTTTCCCGAGTATTATAATCAACGCCGGAGATGGGTTCATCCAATACCAGAATGGTAGGCTTACGAATTAATGCTCTTGCAAGAAATACCCTTTGCTGCTCTCCTCCAGAAAGCTCTCGAATTTGCCTATTCCTGAACTCTGAATCATGTACTCCAAGATCGTGTAATATTATTCCTACCATTACATCTACGTCCTTAGAGAACCATGGTGCAACACCTGATCTATCCCAGATTCCCAACCCAATAACTTCCTTTACAGTTACTGGAAAGTTCCAATCAATAGTTTCTACTTGTGGAACGTAGCCTATGCTCTTTGAATATACATATGAATCGGTGTTCTTATTCCCTGAAAACTTTATTGTTCCTTTCCATGGTCTGTGTAAGCCAACAATTATTTTCAAAAGTGTAGACTTTCCAGAACCACTTGGTCCAATCAGGCCCACAAACCCTCCTTTCGGAATCTTGACGCTTACGTTTTCCAATACTGGTTTATGTGGAGCATATCCATATGTAACGTCATTTACTTCGATTTGACTTATTATTGCTGAGCTAGGATTATCAGTCATATTTAAGTCCTAGAAAGATAATAACTCTATCATCTTAATAATCGACGTAAGTCTAATGACGAGAATGCAATTGAGTTTGAGTGAATTTCTATTTGCAGACATGTTTTTTAAAGGAGATTTTATCATAGCGAAGATTAGCCAGAAGAGAAAGTATCTGCAGGATCGATATTTGATAGTGCAATTACATTACCACCTAATGGTACTAGCATATTCTTCATATTCTCCAACATCATTCCAACATAGGAATTTTGAGAATCTCCTGGATCACCTGGCAGGTCATCATCACTAAGTGTACCAACCATCCGAACGTTCGCTTCATTTGCAATTTGATCGACTACCTCTGTCGGAAATACCTCAGAACCAAATATTACAGGAACATTCTCGGCCTTTATTTGGTCAATTAAGTTCGCTACTTCTCGTGGTGTAGGTTGACCAAAGTCTGAGGGCTGAATAGCACCTATTAAGATCATGCCATAATGTGGTGCAAAATATGCCCAAGAGTCATGATATGTGAGGAGTTTCCTATTCTCTTTAGGTACTGTTTGCACTGCTTTCATTATTCCCTCATCAAGCTGCTTTAGCTTTGAGATATATCGATTGGTATTTTCAGTGTAGTAGTCTGCATTTGCAGAATCCATTTCAATCAACTTATCTCTCGTTAGATTGGCAAATTTCATGGCATATAGTACATTTAGCCATAAGTGCGGATTAGGATCACCTGCTTCCTCTGGAAAGCTAAAGTCAAATACGTATTGATCAGGAGTAATACTGTTGTCTCCTAATTTCAAGATTTGAAGATCAGGATTTGTATTTTGGGTTTGGTCAACTACATCCTCAACATTGACCTCTAATCCAAGTCCATCTATAACTACGAGATCTGCATCATTCACCTTAATGACGTCAGAAGGCACAAGTTCAAATGTATGTGAATTAACACCTTCTGGGATTAGACCAGTCAATGTAAACTTCTCCCCCCCCACATTCTTAACTATATTAGTTATAGGAGAAACTGATGTGACGACATTTAATTTCTCTATTGAAGTAGCGTTTGATGTTAATGTGTTATTGGATGTTGCTGCTGTTGTCGCTGCTCCAGACTGGTTTGTACCAGCTATGTCATTGCGGGCAGTAATGTGAGTACGAGCAATGACATTTTGCACACTCAAATTGGTGGCGATAAAGATCGAACCCATAAACATAGCACTTATACACAGAGGTAGTAATGTAGATTCAAGATGAATCAATGAGGGAGAAAGAGAGGATAAAGTATTAAAACTTTGTTTAGATCTCCTAATTTATCATATTATATTTTAAATCATTCATATTTTTTGCCGATGTCGACTAGGTTGCTCTGATTTCGATGAAACTAATAATAGATCTATCAGTTCATACAAAAAAGGTATCTGGAAATACGACGCTGATTATATCAAGCAATT
>DASQUV010000032.1:0-5422 GCA_035641095.1 Nitrososphaeraceae archaeon | reverse complement strand
TAGAGAAAATAGTACTGCCTGTAAGAAACTGCAGGAGTATTAGCAAGAAGGACATGATGTGGAATGACAAGACACCCGAAATTACAATCGATCCCGAGACATATGAAGTAAAACTGGACGGAACTGTGGCGACCGTAGAACCAGCAAAGGAATTATCCTCTGCACAGAGGTATTTCATGGCATAATTCTGTCGGACCCTTCTTTCTTTTTTAATTTAAATTTTACAGTTCTTTGGGCTATAAATTAGACGTGGTTGTGAACTGCTAAAAAATACATTCAATTTCCAGAAATGCGGGTATAAACTCCCACGCTACTTATCACCTCAATCTTTATTTCTTGCTTGTGAAGATAGTGCTTGATGTCGAATCCTAATTTTGGCGTGTGGAGACCTATGGCCGAGAGTGTAGAATTCAACGCCCTAGAATCAAATTCCAATGCTGTTACTGCTGTAGCAGATACTGTGAGGACGACTTTGGGACCTAAAGGACTAGATAAGCTCTTAATAGACCAGGCTATGAATCGCCATGTTTCTAATGATGGGGTCACGATTCTCCTTTCATTGCGGGCGATCCACCCGGTGGCACGAATGATAGTTGAAATAGCAGAAAGGCAAGAACAGCTAGTTGGAGATGGCACAACTACAGCGGTGGTCATGGCCGCCGAGATGATCAAAGAAGGAAAAAGATTAGTGAAGGAGCTAGGAGTACATCCTACTAAAGTTGTTGAAGGAATAGATAGTGGGGTCAAACACGCATGCGATCTCTTGCGACAAGAGACAAGATCCATTTCAATTTCAGATCTAGAACTTGAACAAGTGATTAGGACATCTTTGGCTTCAAAACTGGACGGATTAAAACTTTCAAAACTTGTGATATCTGCCTTGAGAACGGTAGGTGATAATGCGAGGTATCATAACCAGTATGATTTTGATAAATCTATAATGGTAATTAGACGAATAAATATGGAAGATTCAGTTGTAAATGGCATAGTTTTGGAGCGGAAGAAAATAGATCCTGAAATGCCTACAGAAGTTAAGGAAGCAAAAATCTTGATTGTAAAAATGGATCTAAAACCAGTCAAGGAATCGTGGCTAAAGGAGGGCAGTAAATATGATGAAATATTGAGTATGGAAAAGGACAGAGTATCAAAATCGAAAGAAATTGTAGACAAGATTGTATCCACCGGAGCAAATACAATTCTAATAGCATCAACAGAAGTCGATCAAGTGATTGAAGATTTGTTAGTTGCTAAAAAAATATTTGCGGTACGAATTTCAACAGAGGAGATTGAATATGTAACAAGGTACACTAAAGCAAAGCCCATTAGAATGATTGAAGAGCTGACGAGCACAGAGAATTTAGAGAGCAGCAGCGGTGAACAATTACTAGGATATGCAGATGCAGTGAGGGAAGACGAAGAAAATGCGGTTGTATACATAGAAAATGGCGCGGGTAAGAATATTGTAACCATGATAGTTTCAGGTTCGACTAAGGAAACTTCGCTTGAGCGCTGGAGAGCTGCAATAGATGGTGTTAACGCTGCAGAAGCGGCTCTAAATGAGGGCGTGGTTGCAGGCGGTGGGTCAGCGGAGCTACATGTTGTCGATAAGGTCAAAAAACTAAGGCTTAAGGGGCTTGAGCAGGTTGGACTTGAGGTTGTTGTCTCGGCCCTTGAGAGCATCATGCGACAGATTCTGACAAATGCAGGTTATAACGGATTGGAAAAAGTAATGGCTGCAAAAGCCTCGCCGTCTGGCTTTGGGATAGATTTAGACTCCGGTGAACCTGTTGATATGTGGAAGAGGGGTATATTGGATCCACTAAAGGTGAAGACAATGGCTCTTGAAGCTGCTGCTGAAATATCTAAGTCGGTTCTCCGAATAGACAGAAATTTGGCCGCTGAAGATTTAAGTCCTCAATCACTATCTGATTCGAAGAGATAGAAAAGAGGAGAAAGGAGGAATTCATTATGATAATACGTCACTGCGTTGAAAAAACCAATATAGACGAAAATTATATGGTAATAGATCCCACTCTGATAAAACATGTTATAGTATCTGGTGGCAAGATCCATTCGATGTCTGGATTAATAGATCCAGCATCACATTTGAATGTTGATTATTCTCTGCATAAAGTAACGAAATGCATTATTGCCGAAAAATTCGAAATAGGAGCTAAAGTCGAGATAGAAGACAATGGGTTGGTTTTTGCACTAGTTGGTCAATCATCATATGAGCACTATGGCAAGGTCGACTATACTGAGAGATTGACAGAGATGATTGATAAAGTAAAGGAGAAGGAAAAGAGCAAGATATCCCCGACGGCGACAGTCAAAACGCCGACCTCAAATTCGAATGACGTAAATACCTCTTCGAAGGGATGAGATATAGAGATAGAGGTTGGGGCAGAGTAAATCAGCCATGTTAACGATCGATCGTATAATTGGTAATATATACAACGATGATCATTTACTGTCTACCTTTAAAGAATTTGTATCAAAGCAGCAAGATGAAACTTTTCTAATTACTAGAACAGAATCCCAGAAACAACGAATGAGAAAAGTCTCAAATAAAGGAACAGACATTGCTCTGAACTTTCGTTCTGGTAGTCAGCACTTGAGACACGGAGACGTGATTGTCTTAAACAACAATCAAATTGTAGTTGTTGAAATAGAACCAGAAAATGTACTGGAGGTAGAACTCCATCAAGAAACACTTACAGGGAATCCTGAAGGTTTACTTCAGATTCCTGTCCAAATCGGTCATACAATTGGAAATCTTCATAGACCCATCATGCTTGATGGGTCTAGGATCTACTTTCCAATTCAATCAGAGTCTGAAATTGAGATGTTTAGAAAATTATTTCACCCATTTCATCACCATATAGCGATCCAAAGCAAAAAAATCGTTTTCGAACCCAATGAGACCATGAATGTCCATGAGCATTAAAGGATTAGGAGATAGTGATTGATATTTGACTCATAAAGAAAAGATCGAAAATACAGAGACCGAATTAAAGAATTATGACTTTGAATTAAGGCCAGAAGATATAGGGCTACTACAATTGTCAGATTCATTTTTTCCTACAGGAATGTATACCATGTCAAATGGTTTAGAAGCTCTCTTTTATAGTAACAAGAAAATGATAGCTAATCCCATGGATCTACTCAATCTCTTGAAAGTGTATATTGAGAATCAAATTGGGCCCGCTGATTGCACCGCATTAGGGGCCGCATATGAACAAGTTGTCAAGAATAATCTCTCTAAAGTAATTGAAGTGGACAACATCATTTTTTCGATGAAGCTTATTGAGGAAATAAGGAATGCGTCTTCTAGGTCCGGGACTCAGTTACTACGATGTGTGGGGTCTTTTGTCACTGATCATTCTGTAATGAATGGCTATTTGAAAGCCATATCATCAAAGAGAGCCACAGGCGTTTTTCCGGTGGCTTTAGCCGTTTCAGCTCATAGCCTTGGAATTCCCAGAAATAAGGCCGCCCTAATCATGCTTTATGGGTTTACAGTCAGCATGGTCGGGGCAGCCCTGAGACTGGGGGTGCTACAACATTTTGACGGTCAGATGATCATACATCAATTGAGAAATACCCTGGTGGGTACAATTAGAACCAATATAGATAGACCATTAACAGGCATCTGGCAATTTGCCCCAGGAATAGACCTGATACAAATTTCACATGAGAAAATGCCGTCAAAAATGTTTATAACCTAATCCCTTAGTACAATTTTTATGGGTACTGAAAGGATCCCTCGTGTAGGAGTCGGCGGACCGGTAGGTTCAGGGAAAACGATGCTCATTGAGCAGGTTGTACCACTTTTATCTACAAAAGGTTACAATATTGGTATAATATCAAATGATGTGGTATCTAAGGAAGATGCAGAAAGGATGAGGAAAAATTTGGCTACGGAGAGAGGCCTAATGCATGAGGATTTAGTTATAGGTTTGGCTACAGGAGGATGTCCACATACGGCTGTTAGGGAGGACCCATCAATGAACTTGTCAGTAGTTGAAGAGATGGAAACTAAATACAGGGATTTGGACCTTATTATAATTGAAAGCGGTGGAGACAATATTACAACTACGTTTAGTCCTGCTCTAGCAGACTACTTTATTTATATCATTGACGTAACAGGAGGAGATAAATATCCCAGAAAAAGAGGCCTTGGAATCGAGACATGTGACCTGCTAGTAATTAACAAGATCGATATTGCTCCGATTGTGGGGGCAGATCTGAGTATAATGGAAAGGGATGCCAAGATCGTTAGAGGAGACAAGCCTTATGTTTTTGTCAATTCAAAGAAAGGTGAAGGAGTTGAGGAGGTTGCTAACCATATTACTAAGTACGTCCTGTTTGATCAACCCCCGAAAGCGGTTACTGCGAAGGCGAAGCGGTAAGTGCTTGTCAAATAACGGTCGGTAGTACTTCTATATGCTTCTTACTTAATACTGGGATGATTTTGTTCCATGGCAAGTGACGAAAAGAATAGTTCTGCCAAGACATCTGGCAGTTCAAATGAAAAGCTTAAGACTGAAATACAAAATTCTAGCTCAGAGGATGCTAATTCCCTCGATTTTTATATTCCATCTGATACTCCACCTGAGGTTCTCGCATATGGTTCAGAGCTACATCAGCTAGGAATAGGAAGAGCTGGAAAGCTAGGCGCTCTCACTCTAAAGTTAGAATACGATATTGATCGAAAAAAAACTATAGTCAGGGATCTGTACACTAAGGTGCCCCTATATGCACAACGAGCCCTTTACCTCGAGGAATCTCTACCTTCAATGGCTTACATGTACATTATCTCCCCATCGGGGGGGATATTGCAGGGCGATAGGTATAGGATGGACATATCCTTGTCCAACGGTGCCCAAGCACATATCACAACACAAGGCGCAACTAGGGTTTATCGAATGGATCAGAACTTTGCCACTCAGATTATTAACATTGATCTAGGCCCAGACGCCTACTTTGAATTTGTTCCAGATCAAATTATCCCATACCGAAATTCGCGATTCTATCAAACCCTCAAAATGCGAGTACATGATAGTGCTACGATGATTTACTCGGAGATGATTGTACCAGGAAGGGTGGCCAGTGGCGAGTCTTTTGAATACGATATATGTTACATGAAGGCAGTTGGTTCGAACCAAGCCGGTCAATTGAGATTTACTGACATTGCAATTCTAGAACCAAAGGAACGGGACATTAACCAGTTGGGCGTACTAAATAATCGGACCGTAGTAGGAAGTGTATATCTGCTTTGTCCTTCTTCAGTGGTAAAACCAATCATAAATGAAATAAATTCGACCCTGACAAGCAACAACGATGTATTGGCTGGGGCTTCCGTTATGCCATACAGTTCGGGGATGATTGTAAGATTATTAGGTGATGGAGCAAGCGCATT
>DASQUV010000031.1:0-5248 GCA_035641095.1 Nitrososphaeraceae archaeon | reverse complement strand
TTATCGGAAATGACTACATTCATCTTAGTCACAGTATATGAATAAGCACGTTCAAGGTTAAAAAATATCTTCATTCTCATCCTGCCCTAAAGAGCTTAGCTGATCGTCCAACGATAGACTCAAGTTTTTGGATGGCTTCAGCAAATAATCTTCGCCCATAGCCTCTCATACTATAAATGCTAACCATTAGCCTTACAACACAATTTGCGGTTAGTTGGAGTAAAGATAATAAAAAATGAGCCAAGTAGTAATAATGATCGCTGAAATAGATCTCGACACAATAGTTGAATCCTTATAGCGTAGCACGCATCTGATTTTGCTCATACTATACTAATGTGCGGGTTAAAACATATAAGATCATATATTCACAGGTGGCTTAAGCAGATCTGTCCAAAACCGACGCTTCTGCTGTGGAGGTTTCATTGTCAGCTCCTTCTGGCATTATATCTTCCCAACTACTCCAAAAAGCTCGGAAGAGTGTTACCCACCTTTTGAATAATCGATCTAAACTACTATTAGTATACCGATCCACCAAATGATACATCCTAACCTCTCCTTAAGCAAAATATACACAGATCTTCAAAACTTGGATATAATTAGTCCAGAAATTCATGTGTTCATATGTATTCCTGCAGCAAGTCTTAAAATCTGAATGCTTTAGAAACAGATTCCAAGTCCATTTGCCTTCAAAACTGAAGATCAAGAGGTTCTTGATATCTTTAGAGTTTATATCCAATGCTCCGTAGGAAACTCTTTCGTTCTCTGACATCCTGTTCTTTTTCTATCCCTTTTGGTTTGAATCCATCTACTACCCCTATCAAGGCTCTTCCCTGACCAGTCTCCATGATAAGGGCTTCTACCGGATTAGCAGTTGCACAATAGATGTTAGCAACTTCAGGTACGTCCTTTAACTTGGGTAAAATATTGATTGGAAAGGCATTACTCATGACTACAACTAGAAGATGTCCGCATCCAATCCCATTAGCGTACTGCGTCGCAAGCGACTCCAACTTACTATCATTGCCAGAGTGTCTTACAAGACAAAGCCCGCTAGCCTCGCAGAATCCTATTCCAAATTTAATATTAGGCACACAATTCACAAGGCATTCATGTACATCTTCTACAGTCTTAATAAAATGGCTTTGCGCCAAAATGATTTGAATGTCAGGCGGTAGATCGATCTTATGGGATTTAACCTCCATAAAAGAACTAATTAGATTTAAGGCTATAAATTTGGTCCTATCTTTTATTTTCTTATCTCCTTCTCCTTCTCCTATTCCTTGTCAATTGCGACCAATACCGGGCGCAATGATTAGCTAGCAACAGGATTCAATTCAAGCCAATCATAATCAAGCTATGATAGTCCTGACATTGACCTAGAACACACCTCATGCATTAGGGTTACGTAAGTACTGCTAATTCTACATGAGTACCATTTGCCTTTATTTTTTTCCCTGGGACGGGATATATTTAGAACTAGGAGATCTGTTACCGGTGGCTGAAACGGCGTTGAGTCTGTTTACTTGTATAATACTGGTCTTTACACTTAAAACAACTTTCACATAAAAAACAGCACTAGCAAAAACACTCATCGCAATAAGCGGTCCTAGCAAATATCCATATCCTATATTAAATAATGGGGTAAAGAAAGTCTGTTCTTCTGGGAAAGATAATACTGTATTATTCGTAACCGCTCCTTGGTCTTGACCTCCAGCTGAGAGAGAGGCGGAAGGTGATGAAGCTGGTGAAGGGCTCTGCAAAAGGTTTACGGTTGGCGTAATATATCCGATTGCGTTTCCACGTTGTGCCGCAAACCAGATTTTCCCTTCGTTGTCAGTTGTTAAATACTGCACAAATGGAGTCGCTGATGGTAGTGTCACTTCTTTGCTTTTACCACTCATAGGATCGATTACTGTTAACCTATTGGTTACGTGTTCGGCTACCCATAGGTTCCGGTCATTGTCTAACGCCATACCAAATGGCAACGAATCCTCAGCCATAGGCGGAAAGTCAGTGAACGTTCTAAATAATGGATTGAATAGTGAAACTATGTGCCCATCATGCTCGGTGATATAGATGTTTCTTGTATATGGATCTATCAATAATGCAGTGGGGCTGATCAAGGTGTCATTTTCTGTCTCAGCTGCCCCGGTCCCAGCGCGAATACCGCTGCCGTTACCAGATACTGTGGGAGAAAATTCATTAACAGTAAAGTTGACAGAAGGGTCAATATGGGCAATTTTTCCTACGCCTTCCGCAACCCAGACTTGTCCATTAGTTGAGTCAATAGCAATTCCTAGTGGATTAGAATTAGAAGTCGGCAACGGTACGGAATTTGTAAAGTTTTCCAGGGCGGTGTCGAATATTAATACTTCGCCTGTAGATGGAGAGGTTACCCACACGGTCTCAGGACTATCGCCAAATTGTTCTGCAACGTCTTCTCCTCCTATTACGTTACCACTAGTGGTTTCATTGAGGCCTGGCTCACCTGCAGAAATGGAGGTGGAGGCATCGCCCAGACTGTTATTATTAGGATTAACGAATGGAAATTCAGCGCTCCGAAACGCAACGGAAGAGGGAACTATACGATCGTTGGGAAAGCTATATAATTTGCTACTATTCGCTTGTGGATCATAGACCCCTAAAACCTTTGAAATTGGATCTATAAACCAGATTCTATCATTTGACTGATCCAAGGCCATGGTAGTAATTATATTTGTACCGTTGATCTTGTGCTCGTGGTATTGATTATTGGCATTATTGTATTCCAGGATTCTGCCAGAAGCCAGAGCAGTGTCCCCTACCCAGATCGAGTTCCGAGAAGAGTCATAAACTGGATAGAGAGGCTGGCTCCTATTATCAGGCATAGCGACCTGGGTAACTCTATAATCAATTTGATCTAGGTCAGGCTTGACAAAAAGGTTAAATGCTGCAACAAGGTTTAGTGAGTTTTCTTCATTCCTAACGCCTTCTATTAATAAGTCCCACGGCCCAGCAAGGCCAAATGAGGCATTAGCCGTAAAGAGTCCTCCAGACACTTTATTTGTCTGAATATCAATCGGCCCTATATTTTCGTCAGTTTGGGTTAACTTCAAATCGACTGTTCGCATGTCAATTGGATTGCCAGAAGGATCCAGAAATTCAATCTCAAAATTGTTGTTTCCTACACTGAAGGGTTCGATAGTAAGCTTAATCCTAGCTGTCGCATTGTCGAGGTATTGTGTAGCTGAATATCCAGCACCTCCCGTGCTTCCTTGAGCTGCAATCCCATTGGTGGCCCCAGAAGTCGTGATTAGCAGGTTTTCGATATCTGTTTGTGAGGCGACTTCCTCGGCCTGTTGGAGCTGGGCTTGGAACTCACTTGCTGGCAGACCGGTGTTTGTAAGCACGGCCACCGCAACCAGGAGCAATATTCCAAGAATAGCTTCGGTTCTAATACTCCTACTGAAACTAGAAATTGTCTTCTGCCATGTTACAGCAACATTTCTTTCCGATCGATGTTTGGTACAGTCAAATCCCTTCGTGTTTTTGCCCGGACTACCATGTATGTCATCATGGTAATCGATAGAATCATTGTATTCGGGTTGCCCAAACTTCCTTTTGTTGTCGTGGTAATCATAACCTCGCTCTATTTGATCTCTTGTGTTTTTGTTCTTCCCTCCTGTAATATTCTCTCGTATGGTATGCATCAACCGGACTAGCCTATTCGGTAGTCTTGTGCCCTCTCTGTCGTTTGTATGCAAGTTTGTGGATATAGAAGTGGACGATGCTTGCAATCTCTTGGAATCCTTTGAACTTGAAATTACAACTTGTTGCTCTTTTCCTTTCATCTGTAAGGTTTGTAATACGTTAAGAGCTCTACTGTGAATTATTCGCTGATTATATCCGCCAATTGCTATCATAATCGCCGCTAAGATCAATTTAGCAAGCAGTGCTTTTCCATACAAAGAAGCAAGTGTTAAATTTAGATCATCTTCTAGCAAGTAAAGCAAGAATGGACCTGTTATTACGATTATTCCTAGGACTACTATTGGTAACGTGGAGAAGCGAGGAATCATTATACTTAAAATGCTACACTTAATTCGTTCTTCTAGCTTGAGATCATTCTTTAACATAGGAACGGCAGCCAGCGCAAGATAGATCACGCCTCCAATCCAAATGGAAGCTGCCAGATTATGAACAAAATCTATTGTTATCGGTATTTGGTTTCCCGACGTGATAGCTGCCCCATGTCCCATTAGAGAAGTAGTCAGAAGTGTAAGGACGCCTACCATCAAGATTGACAATAACAATTTAGTGGAGACAATAGCTGAATTGGGTATTGGATTAGTAACGTATCCCGCAGAAGTAGCTTTAGTCTCCGAAATTCTTGATGATCTCTTTTTTTTTGCCTTTACGTAAACTATTAAAGTCAATGCTAATAACAAAAAGGAAATAGCAGTTCTCACAAACCAGATATTACCAAATTTGGTGGTCATTGCATCGACCATTCCTATGTTTAGGGAGTACGCCAAAGCATAAATCATCCCAAAGTCCGCGACCAGTACTATAGAAGCGCCGACCAACATAATCTTTACCAATCGTTGGTCAATGCTTTCTCTAAATTGGGTTGCTTCGTCGAACACTAATCCGAGCAAAGTTCTAATTTGCTTTTTCTTCCCATGTCCTAGCTCCTCCTTTCTAACACTATTATTAAACATGGTTAGCCTATTGAACGGCTTCCACAACCAGAGTGAGGCAAACGCTGCGCCTACAACAACGACCTGACCCACCAACGCGGGAAATCTGGCTATTGCATCTGGCAAAGATAATTGATCAAAGGATGGACCCGCTGCTGAATCTAGGTCTGCTTGGCCGGACGTGGATGAAGGCACAGAGGCTCCCTCCCCGATACCAAAGACGAACGCATCATCCGTTACATGTCCATCTACTTGGGAAAGCATCTTGGTGGAAACAGAATAAACACCATTTTCAAGCCCTTCATCGGGTAAGGTTACAACTAGGGTACTCTGGTCCCCCTCGAAGTGTTGCGTATCTTTATTGTCAATTTGGTTACCGTTTGGCCCTATGACCTTGACTTCACTATATCTCTCATCAACAGGTTCGTTAAGAAAAACTTCAACCCTAGCTGGGGGCTCTTCCAAGTTTCCCGATCGGGGTGGTTCGCTATCCAAAACGAAGGCGTGACCTAGGACAATGCCTGCTGAAGGAAGTATAACTAGCGAAGCTATCAGAAAAAATAAAGAAA
>DASQUV010000030.1:0-8360 GCA_035641095.1 Nitrososphaeraceae archaeon | reverse complement strand
TCTCATTTTTGACACTCTCTCTTTGAGTAATGAGTTCCTCTGCGTTAAATCTGGCGGTTACTTGTTTGACTGATTCTTGAATTGCCGGTACAATTACTCTATTTGCATAATCAAGCCCTAGATTCTTGTAAACATTCTGTGAATTATCAGGATCTAGATGATAATTCAGTGCTACCTGTGTTCGTACGTCTTGAAGATCCCCGGATGCAGAAGCTGCATCTTCTGTTATCCTTTGTGTTCTTACTTCCATTTGCACTACATTGTCCCTTACTGGAACTACAAAATGGATCCCCTCATTTAATGACCTGCTGGTATCTACGGCACCAAAAGTTAACAAAACCCCCCTATATCCAGCATCTACGATCTTTACGCTACCTGTCACAGCTATCGCTACAATGATTATTCCTATGACGGCTGGAACAACTATCTTAATTAGTGGGCTAGAAATTTTGCCACGGCCAGGAGTGGAACCCTTAGAATAGGGTGAACCATGAGGATCTTCAAGAGGCTCTCCTTCAGGAGTGGTCCTACGGGATCCTCCGCTGCTACTACCAACCGAACCATACGGATAATCTTTTTCCTTACGCTTAAATGGATTTAATTTCATCGTCCCTTAAGCCCTCCTTGAAAATAGTTAGAAACCAAATTCTGCATAACCAATCGTACTGAGATAGCTCCAAATTCATGATTTAGTTCAACAAATTGCATATATATATGTTAGAATACAAATACTAAGGGAATTGCACTCAGTATATTGACAGAAATTTATCTCAGTTGTGGCTTGTATTCCCAACTTTATACAACTTACTGACGCCAAGATCTAGAATTATCGCAGAGCACTGTGTCCTATGGCCATCCCAAAGTTCCAAAACTACATAGCATTATTGAATTAAGTTGAAAGAAACTAGCATCCCAGCTAGACAAACGAGCTAATGCGAAAGAACGGCCAGTTCCATTTATTGTTCAATGAATCCCACCTTTTCCCGAGGGATATTAAATTCTCCGCAAAGGAATATTTCAATAAGATTTGTGTACATTTTGGACTGAGAATTTCATTTTACGGTCGTCACAATCTGTGGCGTAAATGCCAAAGACGTTTTCAACAAGATACACATATCACAATCTATATCATTCTTTCTACCAGTAGTAGTAACAGGTCCAACACATAGTAATATTATTGTATGTAATACTGCTTGATAATACATCTACTGCCTCCTCTATCATCACTATACTACCGATAGGATTATTTTCGGATCATAGTTAACAGAATATGAAAATGTTTTACTTCTTCTTTGTCTGAATCTTAAGTTGCTGCTTAAACATTTCAGTTAATTCTTGAACTGACGTCGCATCTTCCGGACTCTTGTCATCTCTAATTTTTCCAGTAAATTTAGGAAATCGCAACGCAAGACCATATCCCTCCCTAACCGAATTGAGGCCAGCCGTGTGAGCTGGACTTAGTGTTATTTCTGATGCGATTACCTCGATAACAATCTTCGGTTCAAACCACACATCCATTTGCTCCATCCTTGTGTCAACTCTAGGAGACCTATGTCCGATTCGCAAACTTTCAAGGCTATTATAGAAACTTTCAAGATGCTGATCCGTAAATCCAGTTCCAACCTTGCTTACGCTTCTGAAAAGATCCTCTTTTTCATCATATGCTGCAAGCAAAAGGGCACCGTACTTTCCTACCCTTCTCCCCCTTCCGTGCAAGGCGCCCACTATCACTAGGTCGAGGGTGTCGGCCAGCTCGCTCCTATACTCGCGCTTTACTTTAATCCAAAGGTATTCTCGGCTTCCAGCTCTGTATACACTCTTTGGGTTTTTAAGCATGATACCCTCACATCCCGCCTCAATGGCCGAATCCATAAATCTCTGAATCTCTTTCTTATCGCTTGACAGAAATTGAGTTATTAGTTGTATTTTGTTTGAACTGATATCCTTCGAACTTTGTTGTGCGCTGCCTTTTAACTCATTATAGCCCACTGACAGTTTATAATTGCTCGGCAAAGTTTTCTCTTTTTGAACTTTGGTCCCACTTTTTTCTGTCAATACTTTCGCAACATTCTTTTTTTGTTGTTTTTGTTGTGGGTTTTCAGTTGCTATCCATTCCTCTGCAGTAACTAAATTTTTCCTATTCTTCCTTCCCTTACCTGCTCTTATTCCCTTTAAATTAGAACTATCTTCACCGATGCTTGCATCGCTTCCACGGTTCGCATGCCCGATCTGGAAGAGCCGCCCTAGTATCAGTTGTCGTTCTTCGTAAGGAGAGCTGGTTACTGATTTAGAATCACTAAATAAGACATCAAAAACACTGACTATCACAGGGTAATTTTGCATAGCTTCCTCCACCCCATACTTTCTCCTTCTATGCATAAGCTCTTGAAAGGGAAGAAGCTCAGAAGTGCTAGGATCGATGGCAATGATCTCTCCCTCTAGTATCACTCTCCTTAAATTATCCATTTTTCTGATGGCTTGCACTATATCCGGGTAGTGGTTCGTGATATTTTCAAGCCGCCGCGAAAAAAGCTCAACTCTTTCTTCACATTTATGTATCTGAACTCTTTCCCCATCAAGTTTGTATTCGGCGGAAGCGATCCCGTCCATTCTATCTAGCCCCTCTTCAATCGACGACGCCCTTTCAGCAAGCATTGGCCTGATCGGCTTAAAAAGAGTTATCTGTATTGAGCGAACTGCTTCGACTCCATTTGAGCATAGTTCTCTTGCGACCAGACCAAGGTCCCCTGAAACGTTATAGGCATTCTCCAATACGGAACGGTTTGACTTCTCATTAGTAAAGGCTATTGATAAAGAATCTAAAACGGTAAAGTCAGCGATTCCTAGTCTCAATGTTCCCATAAGAAATTTCATAATGTATCTTGCCTCTCGTGGGGTGGTTTCATTAAGAAGGCTGCTGACAAGTCTTAGTTTGGTTTCTTGGGAACCGGAGCCAGTAGTCTTTGCTATCTTCAGCAAAGTAGTGAATACCCTGTCGACAGTCATATCTTGAGGGATCAAGGTGTTTTGATTTTTAGTTTTCATCACCTCTGAAGCTGTGTCGCCCAAGTCTCCCTTTTGCCGATAGATTGCTAGTATTTCTGTAACATTCTTGCCCGATGATAGAGCGAGGGCACGAATTGCCATTTTTTCTGCCAGTCCCAGCTCTAGCCCTTCATAGGGGGGCCCAAGCCTTCCTTGAATTAGATAAATAACCTTATCAATTATTCTACATTCAGTTTGTTTCAACAGTGAAACAAGATGATCGGTAAGCAGTAGCCTGCTCCTGGTCTCCTCCATCTTTTCAAAAATATCAACGAGCTTAGAGAGAAGCAATTGTTTATTGTACGAGTTCTGTAGAGGTGAAACCAGACTTAAATCTATTAGCATTTGCACTAGATCATGCAAAAGCATCTCCTGAGTGGACTTGGGGAATTTCGGGGTTAGATATTTCGTTGGCTAAACCTACAACCAGTCTCGCTGCAAGATCACATCTTGTAAGCGCAAGTCTTCCAATGGGTTGGCTTGAAGCCGGCAGCCGGCTTTATTTTCTATCATGGAAAAAGCTTTGGTAATTCCGGGAATCCAGGAATTTCTGGGAATTTGAACAAAGGTGGATTGGGATCAGATTCCTTCTCCTCTTCTCCTCTATCCTGTGGTTGTGATGATGACGCAGCCAATAACCGAGGTGAACCTGAAGGCCTTTCCTCAAGAGTAACCGGCACCTCCATACTCTTGCCTTCCCTGTTTATAGTTAAGGATACCTTATCTCCAATTTTCTTACTCTCATCAAGATATGATATCACATCATCCATTGATTTTACAAGCTGATTATCTATTTTAGTAACAATATCTCCAGTCCTAACTTCCTCATTCCGTACAAAATTTTCTCTTACTACTTGACCTCGTATGCCAGCCTTATCCGCTGGGCTATTCTCTACAACGGATACTACTGCAGCCCCCTTAAAATTCCTTGGAAGATTAAGGCTCTCTGCAATATCTGGTGATACATCAGTGGCTGTAAACCCTAGCCAAGGGTGAACATAGCTCCCATTTTCTATTAGAACAGGTATTTCCTTCAGTAGCATATTTGAAGGGACTGCAAAACCTACTCCAGAATAGACCCCCGTATTTGAGTAGATTGCTGTGTTCATCCCTACCACCTTACCTTCCATATTGAGCAGTGGTCCACCAGAATTGCCTGGATTTATTGCTGCGTCAGTCTGAATTGTATTGGCAATAGAATAACCAGTAATATCATTTGGTAACAATCTGCCAATCTGACTTACTACACCAGTAGTCAAAGTACCACTCAGTCCGAATGGATTTCCAATGGCTATAATCTGCTCTCCTACTTCTATCTCAGATGAATTTGCAATCGTTAGAGGTGCCACTTTCTTGTCAAAGAATGCTCTATCTGTAATTTGCAAAACACCGATATCCGAATAAGGATCTTTTCCGATTACCTTAGCTGTATAAGTATCACCATCAACAAATTTAACATCTACTTCATCAACCTCGGAAGCAACGTGATGATTAGTTATGATTCGGCCTTCTTGATCATAAACAAATCCTGAACCTAGCGCAATGTTGTTTTGAGGAATCTCTCTTCCATTTAGCACTACTGTCTGATCCGATCCAGGCCTCGTGCTTGTTATTTGCACCACAGCATTTTCGGTTTTCTTGAAGATTTCAGGTAATGATATTTCCGAAGAAGAAGGTGATGAAAGATCACTATTGTTTATGGCACTATTACTTCTGCTGCTAGACTCCTGCTGAGCTTTAACTATTAAGGGACTTTGCGAAGGTGAGGATGATGATGATGGTGCTGACGAAGTCGGTATTTTTGACTCTGTTATCTTGTCCGTTGGAAGCGTAGAAACTTTATCGCTGGTGACTACTGGATCCGAAGGCAATAGGTTCCCCATCAAGTAAGCACCGATTACGAGAAACGACACAGCAATCAAAATATGTAATTTCATATAGATTATTTTGACATACAATTATTTATGTCTTGACATCATGGTCAACTCCTCATAATATTAATGTCAAGATACGATAAGAAACTTTGGATGCCTAAGTGGATGCGATTAATTTCTCAAGGTCATTGGGGAAAACCGAGGAGGAAAAGTTTGAATTCGATGGAATTTGGGAAACCTGCCGGAGAACGAGTATTGTCTTTTCTGCAGGTATAATATAATAAGAGGGAGCATCAGAATTCGAGACAACGGTATATACGTGCGTTGCCGCATTGAAATTTCCCTCCCGAGTAGAAGTGCCTGGAAGGCTACTGAGAACGACTTGTGCATCGTTGATTCCATCATAAAAACTGCCATTACCTGTGGCGGTGGTCTGTGAATTCAAAATTGCAATGGTTCCAAGAAAAACGATTGATAATAAGAATAAAGTTGCACTTGTCTTGACTGCCCGCCTAGGTATTCTAAGCAATAATTCTCTATCGTCACGCTTGATCAAACCTGATTTTGGTCGGAAGCTGTCTTGTATGGTGAACCCCTCTGAGCTCATAGATTCTTGTTCGGCACGATTATCTAATAATTTCCTTGAACCGTATTTCTGATGATCGCCTTCGATCAACTTTAACACCGCCTTCTTCATGTCTCGGTTTAAAGTGACATATAATTCAGAAGTACAATCGATCAGAGATATCAATGAGAGAGACTGAAGTGTAGAAATCGCATCCTTTATGAGATAACTAGATTCGTCAGGAAAACCTCCTACTAAAGTGGACAATTTTTGAGGCGTCTTATACTTGTACAAGATTCTAAGCACTGCTATTTCCTCGGGCTTCATGCGTCGACCAAACTTGGCGCATATAGAAATATATACCTATTGACAAAGTTGTCGCTAATCTGGTAATTCTTGACATTGTTTTTTTATAATCTTGGAGTCGAAACAGACAAATATGACAACATATTAGCGATATTATAGAAGCCATGGAGCAACTTATAGCTGAAGCCAATACCGAATTTGGTGTATTATCTAAGATATTTAGTTCAAGGGCCGTAGCACAAATTCTGGATTTCTTTATAGATCATAAAGAATTTGACTATTCTGCAAATGAGATAGCGAAAAAAACAGGGTTATCCTTCAGAACAATTTTTCGAGAAATACCTGACCTTGAAGAAAGGCAGCTTATCTTCAACACCCGAAGAATTGGTAAAGTCAACATGTACAGGTTAAATCTTGACCTAGATGCGGTATCTTTTCTGGAAAAGTTTTCCTTGGAGATGTCGCAGATCTTGGACGCAGTTAATGAACCTCAACATCCTTCTCCGTCGGCTACTCATTAGTTAGATTTTTCATATCCACCATGGCTACTAGAATAGTGCTCTTACACTGAGACCCGGAAAATCCTAAAAAATAAAGTATAGGGACCGACAGTCATCGAACCTAGTCAGCGTTCTCTATATAGATTCTTCCGCCTATTCTATATTGAATTTCGTTTATGTAATACGCTCTGTCAACAACGGGTGTAGAAAGATTCGCAGCACATACCGGGATGGACGGTATCAGGTCCTCCTTTTCATCTTCCTTTTGTTGGACTAATTGATTACTCAAGTATCTTAATATAGGTAATCGTCACTTTTAAATGCGATCCTAATTATTTTTCAGAAAGATTTCAAATACTCTTTTGCATCATGTAAAAATTTTGGCTGCATCGTAAAATTAAAAAAATATTTAATTTTCTTAAGAAGGTTGGGATTGAGGTCAATCTCTCGTTATAATCAAAGACAAGAGAGAGATTTAGGCATAAGTGTGGATATATTCACCCTCCTTCCTAATGATTTCCTCTTGGCTACAAAAAAATTTCCTGAAAAGTTATAAGTCCAAAATAAAGAGGAACTGTCGTATTCAGATAGCATGCCTATACTTACTGAGTCGTTTTTGCCCAAAGCTATTACTATGTTTGGGATTGTTTTAGTGTTATGCATTATCCATTCCACAAGCCCATATCAAGAGGGAGATTCATTTTTCGCCTACGCGCACTTCTTTGGCGAAAATATAACCCGTGATGGATATCAAGTTGTATTTCAACCGTTTCCTTTTGCCCCGATGGCTGGAGATAATACAACTCTAAACTTTAGTATACTTGATGAAGAGAATTTAAATATACACAACATATTCTCCGCCCTAATAATTCAGGATATGAAAACAAATGAGACTATAGCACAGATCCCATACAGGCAGTATATGTATAGTGACATAACTTTTCCTTACAGATTCAGCAATAACTCTGAGTACCTGATCACTCTGGAAACAAGAATTATCGGAGACCCGAAATTTCAAACTCAGCCTTTAACCGCTTCATTTGACCTAAATGTGGGAGACCAGACATCAGAATATTTCAAAATGATAATGATCTACTTTGTTACCCCGGTCTGCGCTGCAATAATCGGGGCCATCTTGATTTATGAATTACAATGGAAGAGGAAAAAGGCTAGGATCAAGAAAGGAAAAAGGAACACGACGGGTTAACGCTTTGGATCCAGTTTCTTCAGTATGGGGATCCTAATTTACTGCAAATTGAAATCTGCAGTTTGTTCTAATGTTGTACCAAAACCATTAAATCCCATTTTCACCCAATTATCGATTCAAGGCATATTGGTAGCTGATAACCTATTCATTCATAATATTCAATTCCAAAAAATTAGATCTAAAGATATAGCGGCGTCTCGGACAATGATGGAATTGTACATCCAGGCTGTCATCAGTATTTCAGAGAGGAATTTGAGAAAAATGGGTTTAGTGTTTTAAGTGAGTACAATTTCACTTATCCCAGTGTGATCACTGTCCTGGAGAATATTGGATTGATAACAAGCCTGGCGACCACACAATTGCAACAGCCACTCTCTGAAGCATTACCAAAGCTCCAGAGATTGGTCAAGGATAACTTATATGTCCGATTTCTTTCCCACAGCCTGTGGTGCTGTGCATACATCAATGCTTATCGTTATATTCCAATTCTAGATCGTACTGGAATAGGACGAAGCTTTAAGAACGATAAAGTTGCCCCCAGAAAGAAGCACGGACTACAAATGTATGCGAGGACCATTAAAGAGGTTTTTGGAAGGTGGACAACCATTCTACAATACTATAAATTCCATTTTGTCCTAAGTTTAGACATATTCATATGATCCAGTTTAGATCATTTACCTGTTCTCCACAGGCTACTAGTTCTTGTTTACTATTCGCCGTTTTTTCTTTATTTTTTCTGATAGCTTCGCTAGTTATACTTCCTTCAGCAGGCATTGTCCTAGGTCACGCCTTCGTTTTGGATAGCGAACCACCCCGATCGGGAAACTTGGAAGAGCCCCCAGCTAGGGTTGAAGTTTTTCTTA
>DASQUV010000029.1:0-8336 GCA_035641095.1 Nitrososphaeraceae archaeon | reverse complement strand
GCAGATGGAGCTTGTATTGAAGCATGTCCTGTAAATGTTTATGAGTGGCTTGATACTCCTGGACATCCCAGCTCTGAAAAGAAACCATTTATGATAAGAGAAAAAGATTGCATCTTTTGTATGGCATGCGAAAATGTCTGTCCTCCTCAGTGTGTAAAGATATTCAATAAAGGGCAGTAAGGTAATCCACACTGGTCGAATTCACTTGACTGCTATTTTCTGCTACCAGGAAACCAGTTCAAAGATTATGGACTCGCTAAGCTAGTAACCTCCAGATCTCCAAAGTGCCAAAAGAAGAATTTGACAACGTTGCCACCGGAGGTACATTCGATGAAATTCATGCTGGGCATAAGGAATTGCTAACGACGGCGTTTAAATTGGGGAGATTGGTCCTAATAGGGGTATCAAGTGACAAGTTTGCAGCAGCAAAGAAAGGCAAGAACAGGTTGAGTCATAGGTTCGAAGCTAGGATAGATAGATTAGCTCAATTCATAGATTGTGAGTTTGGAAAAGTCAATTTCGAGATTAAGGAACTAAATGACGATTTTGGCCCTACCATCACGGACAGGAATATCCAGGCTCTTGTTGTTAGTGAGGAGACCGAACAGAAGGGACATGAAATTAACAGAATTCGGGCAGAGAAAGGATTTGAACCATTAGTCATAGTTACCGTAGCAACGTTAAAAGCAGAAGACGGTCGGCCACTCTCGTCATCTCGGATTCGTGATGGAGAAATTGATAGATATGGGAGAGTTTTGAAGAAGTAGATTGGATAGCAATACTAGATCTTATGACACAAACTTTCAGTTCCGTTAATTCTACGCATTTCGCTAAAGATTTACTTGGCTAGGTTATTAGAAAGGTGTACATTTTGAGTCTGAGTAGACCCCTTTGGTAACAGGATGAGTATAAATTAGATCGCAATTATCCACTGACATCTAAAATTCATTTCTTATTCTATATCTATCTGGACCATGTTTCTATGAGCTATAACAGACATGGGTTTTTTACCCTCAAAAAGGATCATATGTATAGTCCTTTGAAGCCTTGCAACTGATTCCTTGTCCGAGATCGTTATGCTATGTGAACTGTCATCATCTAAAACTATTATCAGCTCGCTCTCGCTGACAGTAGACATATGTTTGAGTCTGTGCTTTTCACCGTTTGTGGATAATATCCACATCAGTTTCTCGGCTTCGTACTCGTCTTGACAAGTGATAGTTTCTGTTTTCCTAGAAGTGCTATTCAAATGGATTTTCCTCATAAAGGAACGAACTCATTCGATTTTTTGCTTGGTCTCTTCGTCTAGTAAACTCTGACATGAACAACTTTGTTTGAGTAGTAAGATCGGATTTACATTCCCCACATAATAGATTGCCTGTTCTACATTTTAGGGATCGCTCAAATGAATCCTTTTCATCGTCAAAGAAATGGCGTAGGTACCAAAATACTGGACATGCGTCTGGATCTCCTCCTAGTAACCTTTGCAGCCCAACCGTCGGTTGTCCTCCGGTGTAGGCCCCTGCAATCTTCATTTCGATCGTTTCTGGGTTATCGGTTGTAAAAATAGCCCCGGTTGGTTTCGAAGAAGACATCTTACCATTTACTTCAAGACTTGGTACGAACTCACTGTGGACTTGTGCCGGTTTATGGTATCCCATCTTCTCTGCAATGTCTCTTGTGATTCTCCAATACGGGTCTTGATCAATTGCAGCAGGGATTAGCACACGAGTGGGGTTTTTTTCAATCAAGGACGGCAAAAAGCAAGGGGCAGCTTGAAGAGCGGGAAACCCTATCATTCCAATATTAGATGAAGGTTTATATCCAAATACGGCCTTCGCAGTAGAAAAGGTTATCCTTTTTGCAATCTCGAGATAAAGTGGATATAGAGTTTGTATATTGCGTGTATCAACTAGAATTCGAGTCAGCTTTGGGTCAAATCCAACTGCAATCACGTCAAGGATATTGTCGTAAGTGTATTTCTCCACATCTTGTAAGCTAAGATGTTGGCTATAGAGAAATTTTTCGTCATCTGTAATCTGAAATAATAGCCTGGATCCGAATGTCTCTTGGAGATACTTCGTGAAAAACCAAGGCATCAAGTGACCCATATGAACATGGCCAGAGGGGCCCCTGCCGGTATATAGGTAAAATTTTTCACCATTTGCGTACGCATCTAGTACTACGTCCAAGTCTCTGTGGGAAAAAAAGAAGCCGCGCGATAAGAGAGGATGAATACTTCCGGAAAAGCGCTGCAATTTCGCAATAATTTCGGGAGTAATTAACCGAGTGCCGAATTCTTCGACAATCTTATTATAATCAACAACTCCCTCGACCTCCCACGGCGTAACTCTATACTCTTTTTCTAGATCGCTTGTTTTGCTACCTTCTGATTCTTTGAGTTCTTCGCCGCGTACATCCATTTGGACTTTTCATGATCATTAGCTGATTAAACGTTTAAAAAGTGTTCTTCGCTGAGAAGATTAAAAACAAGTTATGACTTATAAGGTAACTGCATTACCTCCTGTCGAGAAAAAGATTCTCCATCATGTCGCTAGTATGGGCTCGCTCTCACTCGAGGAGTTGGCAAAGAAAAGTGGTTTGACAGTCGACCATGTTAGAAGAGGTGTTGAGAGGCTAAAATTTAAGAAACTTGTTCTACTGACTCAACATTATTCTATCAGCTATGAATTGGATGAGCGTGGCAAATCTGCTCTGGTCAGGGGATTACCTGAGAGGAGGTTGGTCAGTGCCCTTCAGCTAGAACCTGGTAAGGGGATTGCAATGCTCGCAAAGACACAGGCATTTGAGAAGGATGAGTTAGGCGTGGCTATTAGGATTGCAAGAGATCAAAACCATTGGTTGCTGCAAACTTCTGGGTACCAGAATATAGCTAACCTCAGAATCAGCGAAGCAGTTTTGGAAACGTCGCCAGAAGAACAACTTATAGCTCGATTGAGAAATGTGCAGAGTATATCTGAAAATGATTTAAACGACCTTGAGAAGAAGGGTGCAGAGCTTCTCTTAAGGAGACCAAAGTATCTAAAAAAAATTCGACAACAAACTGTCACTGTATCATTATCAGAAGTTGGGAGGTCGGTGGCCGCAGAGATGACTGTAACTAAATCCCCTCAAAATGAATTTGTTAGTTCTGAGGCCAGAGGAGAAGAGCAACCCGAGACTCTAGTATTGGACCTTCGGGCTGCGGTTAAAGCTGCATTCCCAGGGAGAGCGCACCCGTTAACGGACTTAATTGCAGAGATTAAAGAGATTTTCGTGAGCATGGGGTTCGCTGAGATAGAAGGTGACATCATCCAGACATCATTTTGGAATTTTGATGCCTTATTTACACTTCAAGATCATCCAGCCAGAGAAATGCATGATACATTCTATCTTTCTGGACGTAGAAAGATAGAGGAAATAGCTAGCAAGGAGCAAATAGCAGATGTTTCTAAGATACATGCCAAAAATTCGATAAAGGCATGGGATATTCAAGAGTCTAACCGTTTGGTTCTGCGTACTCATACAACCCCAGTCACATTGAAATATCTGGCTGACAATCAACCTGACGAAGCAAAGCTTTTCTCAGTGGGGACTGTGTTTCGAAATGAAAAAGTAACAAAGGGTCACCTCTCTGAGTTTTTTCAAATCGAAGGAATCCTCACCAAAGCAGACGCCTCCATTAGGGATCTATTAGGCTTACAAACGGAGTTCTATCACAAATTAGGAATCCAGAAGGTAAAGTTCTGGCCTACATTTTTTCCGTACACTGAACCCTCCCTACAATCAATGGTATATATTGAGAGCATCAATAAATGGTTGGAACTCTTTGGGATGGGAATATTTAGGGAGGAGGTCACCCTTCCCATGAAAATCAAAAATCCCGTTCTGGCCTGGGGAGGGGGGCTCGAGCGTTTGGCAATGATACGTCTTGGCGTAGATGATATAAGAACACTCTATAGCAACAAGATCGAGTGGCTTAGGAGCATTCCCAAATGCCAGTTGTAGAGGTACCGCTCGCTTTCCTAACTGAGGTGTTCCCCAACAAGTCCATTGAAGATATCATCACCTCTGTACCCCTAATAGGTTTGGACATAGAGGGTAGAGACGATAAGATTATTCGACTGGAATATAATCCAAACAGACCAGACTTTTCATCCTATATCGGAATTGTACGTGCACTTAAGGGGTACTTCGGATTAGAAACTGGGATTCCAAAATTCAGAATGAACAACGATAAGAGGTTTCGGATCGATATATCCAGTTCCAAAAGATCAATAAGACCTTACATAAGAGCCTTAGTGGCAAAGAATACAGAATTAGATAAAGATCTTATCAAGATGCTAATAGACATGCAGGAAGACTTGCATACTGGAATATGTAACAAGAGAAAGGCAGCGTCAATAGGCCTACACAATCTTGAAAAGATTCGATTTCCATTACGCTACTCGATGTCTAACTCTGATATTGCCTTTGTGCCTCTAGATTTCAGCCGAGCCCTTTCACTGAAGGAAATCCTGAGCTCAACGAATCTGGGTAAGAAGTATTCGCATTTGCTTACAAAGACAAATGAGTACCCCATTCTATTGGATGCCGAAAATCAAGTTGTATCATTCCCACCAATAGTAAATTCCAGAAATACCATACTAGACGATCAATCAAATGGGATATTTGTTGAAGTCACTGCAATAGACCCAAAGGTGGCAGATCTTGTCATAGCCATATACGCTGCAACTTTGCACGATATGAAGTTCAGGATTTATCATGTTATATTAAATGAACCTGATGGGTCGTTAATTAAATCACCTGATATGAACCCCACACACGTGTCAGCCACCTTTGGAGAAATAAATAGGTGTATAGGAACAGATTTCCCTCGGGAGGAAATTGTTCGAGCTGCAGCTCGCAGTCGGTTAGGCATAAAATATGCAGCGCATGGGAAGCTTAGGTGTACTGTGCCGAAGTACAGAAACGATGTAAGGGAGGTTAGAGACTTGATTGAGGAGGTAATGATTGGAAATGGAGTAGCTAATCTCTCTCCGACTTTACCAATGGTTAACCTAACTGGAAGTCGGAATGCAAATTCAATTCTTATCGATAAGATAAAAGAGGTATTGGTTGGGCTGGGACTACTGGAGATAAGAAACTACGTTATAGTTTCGAAATTTCTGCAGTTTGATTCCATGGGTCTGAAGCCTGAAGAGTCGTCAATTTTTCACATTGAAAATTCTCTGGTCTCGGGACATGATACATTGCGCAATTCTCTCCTCCCATCGCTTATCAATACCTTAGGACATAATATCCATAGCCCGTATCCACAGAATATCTTTGAAATTGGCAAGGTGTTTGAAAAAGAACAACTTGAAACGGAAAAATGGCATCTATGTGTGGCGCTTGCGCATACTAGAGCTGACTACACTAGCATCAAATCGGTATTGCAGACATTTATGAAAATTGGTTTTGGCAAAGACGTGTTAACAAGCCCCAGTTCTTACAGTGAGGAATACGCTAAGGCTCGTTCTGCGAGTATTATAGTGGATGGGAGTGAAGTGGGTAAAATAGGCGAAATTAGTGATCTAGTCAGGCAAAATCATAAGATACGTGTACCTGTTGCGGCCTACGAAATGGACCTTTCTCCTTTTCTTCGCTCATTTAGAAGATCGATGTGAAATGATCGATATCTTTGTAAACAATGCATAATGATTATCTGAACATTTGAATACTTTTCAGTCAGTCATCGACGATTTAATTACGTTGGTAATGTATCAGAGAGGAGAATTGTTTCTGGTCCGCAATAAACAAAAAGATATCATTCATTTGTTGCATCTTGGGATTATCTTGGATACACCGTGATTTAATGTCATTAATGGTAACGGTACATGCAATGGTAGACCACATCAAAACGTTTGAAAAATTCATTTCAAAACATATTCCGATCCATCGCCTCGACCTGGCATTATTCAAATATATGGGTCCACAAACTTACTTTTAATCCCCGTTAGAGAGTACTCTAGGAGGGAATACACATGCGTGTAAAGGCTACCAATGATTAGTAGTGGGTCAGAGGCGGGGGACATTTTATTAGCAGTTCGGTTTACTTGAAATCGTTAATCACATTTTTTATGATAGACTTAGCTTCAGAAGAAATATCATAATCATCTAGCACCTTCATCGGTTCTGTAAGCAAGAGTCTTCTGAAACCTGGTTCGCTAGCCGCCCTAAGTAGGATGTCGCCAACAATTTTTACGTCCCCGTTTCTTATTTCCAACCAGATTCATACTCTACAAGAAATCTTAATTTGTACTTTTCTGCACACAATATGTTATAAGAACATTATTATTCTGAAAATTTAATTTCGAATATGTATTGCGACTGGTAGACCGTTTAAAATGGTCAGATAATGGCACAAGTAGGATCAAACCCCCTGAAAACACTCTTCTAGCATTGGAGGGGATCTCCGGAAAGATCGGGGTGACACGTATTGGCAATATCACCCATCTGGACAGACTAGGCATTCCAAATTACTCGGTTGTTCTCCCCGGTACCGAAGATTATATTTGGGTCTATAGTGGAAAGGGGTTCACAATGAGACAAGCAAGAACAAGCGGCCTTATGGAAGCCATAGAACGATATTCTTCATTGCCTGGCAGCTATGATCGCCAGTTCATAAGAGGTTCTTACGTTGAACTATCAAAAAGGCATAATTTACTTAGTCCAGAGGATGTTTGCGAGCCGCTCTCTGTTCCATATAAGGAAGATATGATCTTGGATTACCTTCAAGGGTTTGATCTAGTTTCATATGAACAAATTCTAGTACCCGCCGCTTTGGTTTTGTTTAGGTACACTCAGGATGGAAAAGCTATCAATCCTTTTTCGTTCTCTCACACAAACGGACTAGCATCAGGAAATGTCTTGGAGGAGGCAATCTGTCATGCTTTATGTGAAGTTATTGAGCGAGACGCTTCAAGTCTAGCAGACTTACGCTCAAGCGTAATTCCATATCATATAATAAGGACCTTGACAAACAAGTTTAGGCAGAGAGGGTACGAAATCAATGATATTGCTTCCGAAATTTTGGTTGATGAGCCAAATCTGTTTCCTATGCTAGATCTTGAAGACGGTATCATTCAGCCTGCAAGAAATTTGGTGGATAGGTTCAAGGCTGCAAATATCTCCTTGATAATCAAGGATATTACAAGTGATGTGGGAATACCAACATTTACTGCTGCAAGCGTTGAATGGCTGACCCAAAATTATGGTTACCTTGCAGAAGGAACGGGCACGCACCCAGATGCCAGAATTGCACTTGTCAGAGCAATCACCGAGCTTGCTCAGACTCGAGCGGCCAACATCCAAGGTGCTCGAGACGATCTTCGCAAAATTAGTTATGTTGGAGAAAATTCTGAGGACAAGAGATCGTGGCAGTTTTTAAATTCAGATCGAAAAGTTCGTTTCTCGGATATTGAGAGCTATTATAATAAAAACATACTTGATGATATACGATTGATTATCAGCCGGCTTAAAGCCGTGGGACTAAAGAAAGCTATTGTGGTAGATTTAACCGTACCACGGATAGGGATTCCGGTAGTAAGGGTCATCGTACCAGGTCTGGAAACATTCAAGTTCACAAAATCTGTAGTAGGTCAAAGGGCAAGGAATTATTTCAAAGTATGAAAAACATAATTGTTTTCGCTGGTCCTAGCCTAGATACTGAAAAAGCACGAAAGATATTGGAGGCAGATTATAGACCCCCAGCGAAGAAAGGAGACTTGATCAGATTGATGATGTCACTAGACAACAGGGAGGCTGTTGTAGGACTGATAGATGGATATTTCTTGCTTGATTATCCGCCTACACCTATTGAAGTTTATCAACTGATAGTCAGACAAAACACTGTAGTAATAGGAGCGTCGAGCATTGGGGCCCTGCGAGCCGTTGAACTTGAAAATTTTGGAATGATTGGTGTGGGAAAAATATTCCAACTATTCAAGCATGGGAGACTAGATGCAGACGACGAAGTTGCTGTAACTTTTTCTCATGACTTTTACCAGCTTCAGTCAGAAGCGATGATAGATATTAGATATAACCTATATCTATCGCTGAAGAAACGGGTTATCGATAAGGAAACCAAAAACGCCGTCACTAAGGTAGCCAAGAATATCTATTTTCCATTTCGAACATACCCAAATATTGTTGAAGAAACAACTAGGAGATATCCTACCCTAGACCAGAAGGTACGACGATTTGGAGCTTACATTCTTAATAATAGAAAGAGTTTAAAGGAGTTGGATGCTCTGAAACTTATTCACTATATAAAAAATATGATTTAGGGTTCT
>DASQUV010000028.1:0-16169 GCA_035641095.1 Nitrososphaeraceae archaeon | reverse complement strand
GTGAATTCTGTATTACCTGCGATCCCATAAAGGCAAATTCCATCTAGCTTTCGGAAGTACTTGGGTATGTGTATGAAAGTGATGCAACAAGTTAGAAGAAGGACTCCGTTTTTTCTTTAAGAGGTAAAGAGGCTTTAGCTTTTTCCAATAGCCTTAATGAATTTCGAATAATTTGGCCCAATGAGAGATTTCAAAAGGTCGTACCCGATTTTAAATCAGCCTACCACATGGATATGTGCCTGCATATGTATCTACCACATATTTCTTAATTATTATTGTACATAGTTAAAGGTGCGTAAAATCTCATCCCAATTAAGGTGCAGCGGCCTTTCAAGCAAGAACCAGCAAGAACCAGACTTAAACTCACCGCTGTCCCTGAAGTTACTCACAAAAATGACTTCTCTTACCCTAGTCATTAGGCTGGCTAAGCGACATTTATGATTCGGCAAAAAGAGGAGTCGAAAGATCGGATCCGATATGGATCGACAGATATAGATTACTATATAAGGAGAAGTTAACGCATTAACGCATCAAGACATCCGAACTCATAGTTGATTCCGACCGAATTGAAATTAGAACTCCTCTAAACAAGACCCTTGAAAATACAAGGAATATAGTTCGTGACAAGGCTGAATGGATCCTTAGAAAACAAAAGCAGCTAAAAAGTTCGGTTCCAGAAATTGAAAAACCAACATTTAAAGAAGATTCGACTCTCCCATATTTAGGCAAGAATTATCCTTTAAGAATAAACAAGAATCAATCCCGAAATAATCTGACATTTAGCGGTGAGGAATTTATTGCTGGTATTAGAGGCCCTAAGAATGATGAAGGTGCTATGTTACAAATTAAACATCTATATGAAGAGAGGATCTTGGGAATGGGTTATTCAATACTAAAACCGAAGGTTACTCCCAGAAACTAGGAGTAGACATACAAAATATTTTGGTTAAGATTAACTTAAAAAGTAGATGGGCTAGCCTCACAAGGAAAGGTTCAATTAATTTCAACTTACATCTCATCAAAGCTCCACAAGATGTGATAGGCTATATCGTACTTCATGAATTATGTCATTTTAAGATTAAAGGACATTCGCATCATTACTGGGATTTAGTTTACCGATATATGCCTAATTATAAAGAAATGATCGATTGGCTAAATGTCAATGGACGAATGCTAGTGAATGATTAAGCGATGGATTACTTTTTAAGTTGAATGGATAACAGGCAATGGCTTATCATGAAATCGTTCTCCTAGTTGGAGCCTATAAAGGCTAAGAGCATTGTATAAATCATACTAATATTTGATACACTCCCAAAATTAAGGGGAGTAAATTATCTATTTATGTAGCTGTTTATATTGCCTTATTATTCTAGATGGCAATGCCAACAGGTATTAAATCATCAAAAAGTATACCGGTTTATACAGATAATCCGGAAAATGAAATGTGGGATTTTATAACAGACTTTGAGAGCAAGCAGTTTGTTCAGAACTACATCCCGAAGAGAGTTAATACTCTAAATTATAGGAAAAATAACACAAAGCATGAACTCATCAGAGAAAAAGATAGTGACAGCATTTCTATAGAGGTCAGTAATAATGCAAAACAGGCAAGGGACTTTTTCTTTATGTCAAAGCAACTATCTCTACTTTCCAAACCTGTTATGCTTTTCTATTCATTTGAGAAATTGGCAATGATGCTGACATCCCTTACCTTCCAAAAAGATAGAATGGATGATTCACAGAATAAACGCAGACCACGATTTACCCATGGTCTTTCATTTTATCCGGAATCATCATTACATGTCTGGTCTTGTGGCCTATTTCCTTTGCTGCATGACTGCGTTTCAGGTGATGATATTATACATCAGAAAAAGTTCTCCCTCTTGTTTGAAAACATTCTGCATTTAGGGCCGGTAAGCCATGTACGACTTGCCCTTGACACACTCAAAGGTTCTGATTCGTATCCCATTAAGGATTTGAAATCTGATTGCTCAACACGTATCGCTGAAATTGAGCGTCAATTTGTATTTATGTTTGCCCTTTCAACGTACTCTAGATATAGAGTTATCGAATGGGAAAGAATATTATCTGGTGAAGACAACCTTATTCCAAAGATACGTAGGTACTTGAATTCTGTGGAACTGCTTTTTCCTAACCTAATTTTGAATCAGTTGCATAATAAAATTATATCATTTTATTCACCAGCTAAGTTGGCTACTGTGGAAGTATCCGAATACGATACACCAATAGAGTTACTTTAGAGTCATTTATCGAATTAGAACGGAGCATCAAATTTGTACTACTTCCCTTCGTGCAGCCCAAGAATGATCTGTTATGTTTTGAGTTGAATAATGGTTAATTTTTTGAATAGGATTCATAACAGTCATGGATTACTCCTCTGGAATAGATCGACACGACCGTTTCGATCTAATTCCTCTATCAAGTGATTTAACTCATTGATTTTTCTATTATCGTTTGTAATATTGCGATGATACTCTTCAATTGAGCTCCAAGCGTTTATGAATTTTCTTTGAAGCTCATCATCATTCTGTAATTTGTCCTTGTAATCAGCTATTGCTTGTCTCAGAGCTCTGTGAAATTTAATCACATTTATTGAAATAACAATAATATCCTGAACACGATAGACATCTGAATTCTGCTCTTCACGCCGAAAATTGAATCGAATTTTGTTCTGAGCACACTGCATTGATTTAGGAACGAAAAGATGATCAATACCATTGCGGACTCCATCCCATCCCAAGTACCTTGTCATTCCTACATAAAGCGCAGAAACCACTTCCGTTCCGCTGGGACGACCAAGATCCTTGATGTTGATCGTCGTACTGAAGTATCTGTAGACGGGTTCTTTGAGAAATACTATGAAGGAGTGAAAGAGATTCCCGAATCAAAGGGAATCTAAGCTGAGTGCTCTTGCCTTCGACTTAGAACTACCGACTCTCATTTGTATTTCCGTAAGTTCACCGCACGGGATTCAACTTGTTCAGTTATAGGCCTGGTCTCATTTTCCAGTTCTATAACCGCTGTTTTTAGTCTATTTTGATAGTTACCAACTGCAGCTTTGATTTCATCTAAGTCTTCATCTATTTTCTCAGCCAGATTTTGAATCTTGGCAGTCTTTCCTCTAATATCAGATGCATGTTTTACTAGCAATCCAATATCGGTTGCAACTTCCTGAATGATTTTGGTATTTATTTCATTAACCGATTTTCTCTTTGACATTATCTCCTTTTGCAGTACCTCAAATATTTCTCGGGCCATTTTCCAAGCGCCAGACTGTATGTCAACTACTGCGACTAACACGCCTTTTTCCCTTGCGAACATTGTCTTCTGAGGAAGATTCTCCTGCGTATCGTACACGATAATCGAATAACTCGCTCCTTTTTCGATTGAGTGTTGAATTGCTTCTTTAAAGTGTGCTCCAGTATATGTTTGCTTTCCGCTTTTTCTTTCTATACTAATTCTGTCACCGTAGCCAGAGATACCGTTATTGAGATATGGCGTCACAAGGAGATCTTCTCTGCCAGCTCCTCCGAGTCTCTCTATGAGATCTTTATTAAAATATTGAGGCCACATTTCTGCGAGTATAAGCTCGCCCGCTGAACCTTTTACTGACGGTTTATAGACTAGCTGCGATAGCATTTGTTGAACCTGCATAATTTGTGTGTTGGGGCTATTGATACTTGATACAATCTGGTTTAGCTGTGTACTCAGATTTCTTACAGTTTCATCTGAACACTTGATGTTATCAGTTGATGGTATTGGCTATTTTGGACCTTACCATCGAAACTCCTTAACTACAGAAGAGTACTGTTGAATCCGTCCCTACTTCAATAGCCACTAGTTAGTAACAAAGTCCTGAACGTGAAAGTGATTAAATGTCACTAGTGATAAGTACTGAAAGCATGTGCTATCGTGTTTCTTCTTCAATATTGGAATAGCAATCGCTGAAATATCCCGATGATTGTTAGAAGCCTATAGTAGAGAGCGTTCCGAAAGATTCAATTGAAATGTCTAAGTAGCAGACTTCATGTTGAGGTATATTCCCCTATTTAACAATGGTGAAAGGCTTCAATTACCCCAATGCAAATGACGGGATTGGTTTGAATTCTAACGAATCGGCCATCTTCTGGACTATAGGGAGGTCACTAGCTAAGTTTTCAGGACTAGACGAATAAACAAAGTGATAAGCGGTTCCATCCTTAATTGTAATGATATCCACCACCTGAGTCTCACCAACCAATACTCCATCTCTTATTGTCCCATAGCTATAGAATATCTTCTTGGCTACATTTTCTCCCAACGTCGTGTCTGAGGAATTTTCTAGTTTAAAACCTGTTACGCCACTTAACGCTCGAACTTCTTCGTCTGCATAATCTGATAAAAGTCTGTTACCGAACACATTCATATTCACAAATACTGAGCTTTAATTGGGCGATGTAAAGCCGGTCATCGGTGTTGATTCTAAGCCCGTAAATTTTCCCAAAGTAAACGGTTCCTTGGTCCAATTAGCTGGATATGAGACTTTGAAAAGCGCTTGTTCATCCACTAAGAGACTTGGATCCGACGACGAAACCTTATCTTTTTGAGGTTCTGGAAATAGTAAAGAACTAAATGGATTTTCGCCTGAAGTAGTATTGCGATTAGGAAGTATTGAAACTTGTGCATTAAGGGCAGGTAGGCTAGTAAGGATTATTAGCACAGATATATTAGCAATGATAGGGCTATCATTATTTATGACAGACATGTAGCATTTCAAATTATTATAAAAGCATTCGCTTGACAAAGGCAAAGCAAATTTGATAGCAATTTTTTGACATCTTTGATATCAAAACCGTTTTATTGTCATAACATCAAGAAGTAGCCATCCTGTTATAACGCTCAATTGCTACATTTAAGATATTCCAATCACCAGTATTTCTGAATTCTTTGCCCAATCGTTCAATTTCATCCCAGACGGTGACCTCATTAATGGAACGCAACATCAGACTCTCAATCTTGCCCAACTTAGTTTTTGCTTCTAAAGGCAAGTCAAACAGGTGGGGATGAGGACTGCGAAAGACCTTCCATGTACCCGGTTTTTCAGGGATTTCTGGATCCCACTGAAACCGGGCTTTAACTGACCGCAAAGATCTCAAATAATCATCCAAGTAAGACTCGTTTCCTTCGTGGTTGATGATATCATTTTCAATATTTTGAAAAATGGTATCTCTAAATGGCTGCGAAAAACTACTCATGCATAATGACTTTATTTCAGCGATCTTTGAAGATCGAGTGTCGACGGATCTATCTGTAGGGTATTCTTTGTTAGGTTCGCCTAAATCTTGAGTCGGTTTATGATTTTCTTGTTGTCGAGTTTGTTTGAGATTGTGAGCACCGAAATTATCGTGCGCAATGGATGTAAAAGGGAATCCATTGGATGTACCGCCGCCAGTAATCCGCTGTCTTCTTTCCCTCTTAAATGATACTGGATCTGCTGGAATATAATCGCCTGTCACTCTCCCAATCATGTATTCAAGAGTGCGAACAACCTTGCCATGGTCCTGATGTAACACATGATTGTGTCTATATGCACTGTACTTCCTGGTGAAATCCTGCGCACAAGTTACACAGATATAATTCTTGAAACTCATTTGTTATTATCATTGTGCTTGCATATTTATTTTTTGCGCTGCATTATGCTGCATTATAGTAGAAAATCGTTCTATTTCATTCTCCTATCGTATTCTGAGTATTCATCGAATGACTACATGGGACCTTTAGGAAGGCACTTGAACGACAATGGACTACGTTATGATTGAGTCTCATCAGATGAAGTTCAAAATGATTTTTGTAATCGTGATTCTGCAAACCGAAAGAGCGTTTTCTGGAAGGACAAATAATGAAAATATCTACGGAAAGGGCGTACCGTAAGTATTATCAGAATTCACACCCTTGTCAACTGGAGCATTTGTTGTAGTAAAGGCACTATTTTTTTCACCATATGTTTGAGAATTTAATTTAGAGCATGCTACATTTATCGGAAACCAAGAGTTGCCATATTCGTTTCTAGCTCATAGCTCTTACCTAATCAGTCAACATTCCTGTTTGAAACTTGACCATAGCTAAGGCTTAACATAAGTGGCATACCTTCATTTTGTGAATCATCCTTCTACTCTTAGACTTACTATACAGCAAAAGAAGATGTTAAAACTCGTTGATAGAGTAAAAAATTTTAGATTCAATGTAAAACCTAATTATACTGATTTTGAAGTGAAACACAACGTTATGGGATTGACCATTCCCAATTCCAACTCCTCGTTGCGCCTAAAGGTAATAAAAATTTTTAAGATGCTGAACAAGCCTATGCTTCAAGTTTTAAGTGGTTCTAGATTAATTCATCATTGGGGTTGTAATGAATAAGCGAATGAGCATATCTTAGATTAGGTTTTTTTATTGGCCAAAAATCGTCGAGCAATCCTTTTCTTTAACTTTGTTTATATTATGATATGGAATTGTCCGTTGAGTCGCTTAGCAAAGATTCATTTCTTTCCTTTTTGGAGAATGATGCAAACATTCGAGTAGATGGGTTCCTTGAGAGCGCGATAGCTGTCGCAGAAGAAGTTCATGAAGGTGTTAATAGAGAAGACGGGATTTCTTCATTCTTGAACACACACATATGGCCTGTGGCAAAGAATTTGACAGTTCATTACAGGCGGAATAACAAGGCCATTACAACAGTGGAGATAGCCAGCGCGGTTCTACATGACATCCTAGAGGATAACGATCGCATCTTAAATCTTTATGAAACTAGATCTTATGGATTTGACGCGTACTTGCGATATCAGTTTGGAACTCGCGTTCTTAATGTTCTTCACTCATTAAAAACTCCTGCGCTGGATTTATACGAAACTAAGGCCTCCGAGAAAGATATCGAACTTGAAAGATTTCATGACTATTGTGATCATTTGGCGAACGCGGATTATGACGTCAAGTGCATCAAGCTACTCGATCGGATGAATAACATGAAGTTTATAGGGTCTACTGCTTCCACGAATAAGAAACCTGTAGTTTATATGAAGATAAAAAGGTACCTTTTGGAAGCTGAGAACTTTTATCTAGCATTTACGATGCTGGAGCCGAGAATGCCAGAACTATACAAGCAGTTGAGAGGCTTATATGAACAATTGCGTTCGTACTATCTTGATCAGACCTTGAGCTTACCTCAAGCTCAGTAAAAATCGAGACACTTCCATAATTCTTAAGACATCATATCCAGTCTAGCGTTTAATCTGCAATTGTCAGTGCCCCCAATGGTCCTGTCCCAAAGCCATTTAAGGGGTATATATGGGTAGGTATGACTGCATGCCAGTACGACCATTGAACGTGGGAGTAATAGTAAAATTGGAGCCTGACTTTAGCGAAGGTAACGTAAGCTATAATCCTGACGGCACGCTCAACAGGGCAGAGACTAAAAATATACTTGGCCCTCACAGTGCCGCTGCCGCACTGGCTGCCTTTTTCTGTAAAGTAAAATATGATGCTAGAGTGGCAATCGGTACGATGGGTCCACCCATAGCTAATCAAGCATTGAAACAAGCTCAAATTATTTCCAATGCTGACGAGTTGCATTTGTACAGCGATAGAATTTTTGCGGGGGCAGATACCCTGGCAACTGCAGAAGCACTTAGACTGGGTGTATTACGCATGAACAATGGTTTGGGGGCGGACATCGTCATTTCTGGCCATCGAGCATCGGACGGCGAAACTGGCCAGACTGGTCCACAGACTGCGTGGAAACTGGGCTACCCTTTTATAGGGAATGTTATAGACTTTCATATCGATCAAGAGAGCAGATATATATATGCTAAAAGACTTATTTCACTATACGGCTTTTACGACGTGATAGAAGAGATTCAAGCTCCTCTACCCGTTTTTATATCAGCCGATCCGTCATACAATACAACATTTAATACGGTATCGGAGAGACTCTCAATGGCAAGGAATCTCCAAGAAGCAAAAAGTAAGGCCGATAACTTCGAAAAATACCTTCACGTATATAATTCGGAAGGCCTTGGTGCAGATCCTAAATTAGTAGGTCTTCCCGGCTCGCCAACGATTGTGTATAGAGTGGAAAAGATTCCAAAGGCGAAGGCCAAGAGGAGAGTTGAGTTTGTTGATGGAAACGACATAAATCAGCTCGATATGGTTGCAAAAAAACTGCTTCAGTTCATGACGGAGGCCCAGATAAAATGAACGAACAGACACAGAATTTAGAATCCAATTCAGAAAATCTAGTTGGGGGTGCACCTTACCAACACCTGTTTGTTGTGATAGAGCATGAAGAAGGCACTCCAGTGCCTGTTAGCTTGGAAATGCTAGGCGAAGCGAGGCGTCTCATGGACAATTTCAACAAGAAATACTCAACCAATGAAAAAGTGGTTGCCATAGTACTAGGCGAAAACGTTAAGCATTTGTGTGAAGATCTAATCAAGTCTGGTGCGGACGTGGTTGTATACGCAAATGATCCTTCGTTAAAGTACTATACTAATCTCTTGTACACCAAGGTAATCTGTCAAATAGTTGAAGACAGAAATGTTGCGAGATCGGTATCCAATATTCATTTTGAAAATTACAAAAAGCCCAGGTACATGTTCTTTTCGGCTGATAACACAGGACGACACTTGTCTTCAACCGTGATGGCACAACTTGAGTCTGGCCTGGCTTCTGATATTAATAAGCTGGTAATCTCAGATCTCGAAATTAGGCATGAACACAAGACTAAAGGTCAACTTGTTAAATACGAAAAAACTCTCGAAATGTACAGGCCAGACTTCTCGGGGTTCCTATGGACTACTATCTTATGCCTAGATAATAAGAATCCTGCTATTGCGAGAGAATATCATCCGCAATCATGCAGTATTATTCCAGGTGTCTTTGAGCCAATAACTAAGGAAGATCAGCGTACAGGAACAATAATAGATTTTGAACCTCAGATCTCAGATGAAGATTTAAGAGTCAAGGTTTTAAGTAGAAAAATTATCAAGTCCACGATAGATTTTGAAAGTTGCAAAACCATAATTAGTTTCGGTCGAGGTATAAGAGATTCTCCGGAAGAGAATTTCAAATTGATTGAACTTCTCGCTAAATCACTCAGTGCAGAGATAGGGATATCTCTTCCAATCTCAAAGAGACCCTATCAAAGTAAGGATCAACGTTTGCTGTCTTACATGATTGCAGATAGGGTGATTGGCACCAGTGGTAGAAAAGTTTCACCTTTAGTATATATCGCCGTAGGCATCAGCGGGGCAGTTCAACACCTTGCAGGCATGAAAGAGTCAGGATTTGTAGTCGTAATAAATCCCGACACTGATGCACCATTTAGAGATGAATGTGATATTTTTATAAAAGGCCGAATGGAGCAAGTGTTGCCCGTTCTCACTGAACTCGTTAAAAAACATACACCAATGATACAGAAGAGGGCTTAGGACATGGAAAGATACGATGTTGCAGTAGTTGGAGGGGGAACCAGCGGGCTTACTGCGCTACGCCAGCTCTCAAACCTTGGAAAACAGGCTGTTTTGCTCGAAGCGGGTAGCACAACAGGAACAAAGAATGTTTCAGGAGGAATTCTTTACTCCAAAAGGCCGAAAAATGGTAGAGTATATAATATCGAGGATGTCTTTGGAAGGGATTTTGTAGACGAGGCACCCTATGAACGAGCTATTACTCGGTATATGCTGCACGCCACATCTAAAGATAAATCGTACTCTATCGACTTAACTCCAGTCCATGAATACCAGATTAATTATGCCTATTCTGTGTTACTAAGTAGGCTCATTCCATGGCTTGCCAAAGAGGCAAGCGACATGTCAGAAAAGATGGGGGGAGGGATAATATCTGGTGTCCATGTTAGATCTGTAGGATGGGAACAGGATAGCAATGATATTATGATAGAGACCGATGAGCTAGAACCGTTTAGAGTAAAGGCAGTAATTGCAGCTGATGGCGCAAACTCTGAACTTGCAGAGATTACTAAGGCGCGGAACAAATTCTCTTCCGAACAACTATACCAGGGAGTAAAGGTCGTAATCAAACTTCCTGAAACAATTTTGGAAGAAAGATTTGATATTACAAGTGAAGAAGGGGTAGCGCATTTGTTTGCAGGAGACGTCACTATGAGCCATATTGGCGGAGGTTTTTTGTATACAAACAAAGATACGGTTTCTCTCGGAGCCGTATATCACATGGAGTCAATGATGAATAATCCAGTTGAGCCCTCACAACTAATCGACATATTGATACGAAATCCGCTGATAGCAGAGTTCATCAAAGATAGAGTACCAACAGGGAGGATTAATCAAGCTCTAATCTCAAAGGAAGAAGAGATTCGCCACCATTTCATGGCAGCCAAGTTACTAAAGGCATGGAACAATCTTCGCTCCGATTACTACTCTAGAGGTGGGATTGAACGACTAATAGAAAGCGGCAAATATAAGACAAAAGAAGAGATAGAGAGTAAGATCAACTCCATAGAGAACGAACTAATAGAAAAATACAACTATGAGTTTGGCGACAATTACGTAGAATTGGAATACAGCGCTAGATTAATTCCTGATGGAAAGCGATGTAGAATGAAAGCCCCATACCATAAAAATATACTATTCGTAGGCGATGCAGCTGGTCGTGGAGTCTTTATAGGTCCCAGAATTGAAGGGCTTAATGTGGGTATAGATGATGCAGTACGTGCTGCTAACGCTGTCGCACGATCCTTAGATAGAAACAATTTTGATGAGCAATATCTTGGTAATTTCTATGCAAAGTCTCTAGAAGAAAGTCCCTATACTAGGGATATGAGAGAAATTGATAAGGAGTACCTGAAGATCTTCCTCGATTGTAGTAAGAATATCCCAAAAGATATAGTAGGTTCTAGATATGGAATGATATTTAAGTTAATGTCCAGCGGCACCTTCAGAGGCATTGCAGTAGGATTTGCAAATATGCTCGGATTTGATCGTCTATTGCCTTTAGTTGAATCTCTTGATACTTATGTAAACGTTCCCATTGAGCTAGCCGATAGGCTAGGAAGGCCGATTAATATTGGGTATGTCCCAACTACTCCATCGTTGCAGGAGAGGATAGCCAAACTGGATTACAATGATGATTCAGTACCTCATATCCGGGTTACAAAGCCTCGCAGTGAGTTTATGTTAAAGATGGTCTCTCTATGTCCTACTCGCTGTTACAATAGTGAAAATGGGGATGTAATTTTGCAACATGAAGGGTGTATAGAGTGCGGCACTTGTGCATATGAAACTTTGTGGAGACATCCTCGAGGTGGTAAGGGCATCTCCTATAAGTATGGGTAGGCAATAATTTAGCTCGACCTCCTCTCTCAATAGGAAATATACTAATTCACCAGTTTGGACCACCTTCTATCCATTTTATGGAACATCCAATCGAAGGAAAGAAATCTTTTTCGATAACGTTCCCCGAAAGGAGCCTCTTGACATTATCTTCTAAAATGGGAATTTTATGACTCATCTGCGGATCTACTGCATCACTAATGCGTCCATGATACACAAGTCTGCGTTTATCATCAAAAAGAAACGGATCTGGAGTACAAACGGCACCATATGACTTTGCTACGGTCTGACTTTCGTCTATTAGGTATGGAAAATTAAGTTTGTACTCCCTTCCAAAATTGATCATGTTATCAAATCCTTCGTTCTCGTAATTAGGATCGTTACTATTTATTCCTATTACAGTTAATTCATTTGTTGGAAATTTAGATTGAAGCTCAACAAGGTCACCTATACTTGCCTTTACGTATGGACAGTGGTTACAAATGAAGACGACTAACACTAATTTGCTCTTCCTAAAATTATCTAACGAGTATGTATTTTCGTCAATACCCTTCAATCTAAATTGTGGAGCAAGTTGGCCTGTCTTAAGGGTTTTTAAGGATTCTGTTTTGACCATTCATGGTAATATTGTTTCATTCTCTATAAAATGTTTTATTCAAATGTGTGCTTTCTATATCTCCAAATACTTCACGAACTACGAATTACAAACAAAGAGAACGTAAAATCTACACAGCCTTTTTATCACGCCTATAGCAGTCATAATTGACTCGCTTGAAATACGGTTCTATCCAAACCAATTCTGCTTGATTGTGCATTTCCGATCTTCTAACGATTTCATTGGATATTGAAGAAAATCTCAAACTTATCTGAATCTATACGATCTGTGTTTAAATGCTCATTGATAATAGCAAGTACAATTTGTGTAGTCTGAATTTAAACTCGTTTGTGGAATTGTAAAAACTATATTACCAGTAATTAGTAAGGGTCAGTTGATCTCACTACCTGCCATGGTGATTTAACTACAACAAGCCTCGTATTTTTTATGTGTTGTAGTAAGATGCAAATGTGGTTCTAAACAGAGGCACAATCGTTTAATTCTATTTATTTTCAAGGGGGACGATACTAACGATGACTACTGGTCTGGCATGTGTTGTACTGTCTGTAAAAATTTTTATACTCGGAGCGAATGTATCATGGAAGTGCCGATAGATACTGGCGATACCGCCTGGATGATGGTTGCTACGGGTTTGGTTCTACTTATGACTCCAGCCCTCGGCTTCTTTGAAGCGGGGCTGATCAGAGGCAAGAATTCTTTATCCGTGATGATGCAAACTTTTTCAGGCTTGGCCATTCTTTCGGTCTTGTGGTTTTTGGTAGGATTCACATTGGTATTTTCCCCATCAGTCGGTGGAATAATTGGTGGATTACAATGGGCCTTCTTCAATGAAGTACCCATTGAAAGTGCTTTGGATTATGCCCCCTCTATTCCAGGAGTAACATTTGCAACATTTCAAATGATGTTTGCGGTTATAACACCGCTTCTTATAACTGGCGCATTCGCTGAACGTGTTAAATTCAGTAGCTTTGTAATTTTTATTGTAGCGTGGAGCTTCGTAGTATATTTCCCTCTCGCACATTGGGTATGGGGAGGAGGCTGGCTTGCTAACCTAGGAGTATATGACTTTGCAGGCGGTATTGTAATTCATACATCAGCAGGTCTAGCGTCTATCGCTGCAGCACTTGTCTTGGGACGACGAAAGAATTTTGGCCCAGACATTATGGTTCCTCATAATATTCCACTCGCCGTTTTAGGCGCATCCTTGCTCTGGATCGGTTGGTTTGGATTTAATGCTGGGAGTGCGCTAGCATCAGGTTCCTTGGCGGCTAACGCTTTTCTTGTAACACAGATCGGAGCAGTAACTTCCGCAGTAGTTTGGATCTTGCTCTCTTGGAAAAGATCAAAGAAGCCATCTACAACGGCAGCAATTAATGGCGCTATCTGCGGCCTTGCAGGCGTGACTCCAGCTGCAGGTTTCATAACCGCACAGAGCTCTTTCTTTTTGGGAATAGTGTTGGGATTCGCTTCTTATTACGGGATCCTATTAATCAAGGAAAGATTGAAAATTGATGACGCACTTGATGTAAGTTCAGTGCATGGGATAACCGGAATAGTTGGGACAATTGCTATTGGACTCGTTGCCACGACGCTTGTAAATCCGGCTGGTCCTGACGGATTACTGTATGGCAATGGGTCTCAATTGCCGATCCAAGCTCTTGGTGTCGCAGTTTCCGCAGCTCTAGCGTTTGTGGGCACCATTGTTATCATGAAGGCAATAGACAAGACAATTGGTCTTCGGGTCACTGAGGTTGAAGAAGACATAGGTCTAGATATTGCTCAGCACGCCGAACGAGCATACGTAGAGCAATGAAGAAAGATTAGTGCGGGACGATATATATACCACCCATAGTCACATATTGACGAATACCTTCTTTGAAAATGCTTCAGGCTATTATTAGAGCTGAAAGGATGCCAATAGTTAAAGATCAATTGCGCAATATTGGAATTGGAGGTATGACCGTCTCTTCAGTCTCGGGATGGAGCAGGCAAAGAGAACTACATTTGCAGTGGCGTGGACAACCGGTATCGTACGATCTCGTACCTCGGATGAAATTTGAAATAGCAATTCCTGACAATCGGGTCGAATTGGTAGTTAGGACAATTGTAAAATACGCGCGAAGTGGAGAGATGGGAGAACAAGGTGACGGGATTATATTTCTTTCCAGTATCGAGCAGTCAATTAATATCGCCACACTCGAAGAAGGAGACAGAAGCTTGGCCTAGCTGTCCACAAAAGCTTGACCCATCACCATGTCAAGAAATGTTATATAAGAATTGGGCATACTCCAAAGGGAATTTGAAACGAATTGATCTGATAGTTCCACATGAGCGCCTACCTGAGGTGAACGATTTAATGCGCGAACATGATGTAGGAGGACTAACTTTCTATGATGTGAAAGGTCGCGGACGCACTAGGCAAGAGCCAGTTGCTGTCGGAAGAGGGGTGATGCGATATGTTCCAGAATTTGGGTCACGAATGAAAGTCGAAGTCATTGTCAGTAACGAAAAGGTTAAGCGGATAGTAGATGATATCTTTGCAAAGATTGGCACTAGCTCTGTGTCAGACGGCAAGATATTTGTCTACGATGTCTCTGAGGCATACGATATCGGTTCTAAAGAGTCTGGTGACGACGCTCTGTAACACGGAGTAAGATGCCTAATGAAAAATCACCGATTGGAAAGAAACAATTGGCTTATCTACGACATAAATTGCACATGCAGTACTTGAAATATATTCTAGACAGGATTGCTGAGAACCATGACGAATTATGCTTCACTTGAAGAAGTACTATTACTTCCGACTCGTAAACTTGTAGTAGCTTCAACTGACATAGACTTGAGCAAATCGGAAGACTGCACGGTTTTTGTACTATTGGTAGAAGAATCTTTAGGATCCGCAGGCGGACGTGCCGGTGGCTCTGGGAGCAGAAAAATTGATAGGATACTTGGCTTCAGGGTGCACCAGTACAAACTAGATCCGATAATTGACAGCCGAGAAATAGAAATCATAGAGCGCTTTGATGTTCCCTATAGTGCTGTAGCTTTGGATATTATTCTCTCAACTGGACAGGAATCAGTAGTTCAAGGTATAGTCGATCCTGACTTAATCGAGGAATACATGCAAATTGTTAATACTGTCTCATGAATCTCTTAACTCTATTCAATGTCAGAGCCTGATCGTGAAGAAACGGTAGAAAATGTAGCTGCGAGTATTGAAGATCTTTTGAGGATGGGTATAATTAAATTTGATGATTCAAAGGTGGTTAGACACGAAAAGGTAATCCTAACTTCCAAGTTCTCGTTCATTCTCTCAAAGATGATGGCAGATCCGAACCTTATGAATGACGATCAGCAGGCCCAACTTAGGGCTCTCTACTACGCGTTTCTAATCTATCTTGATGACGAGCTCAAACTCCCACGGAAGTTAACGATGGCAATTGCAAACGACATTGAGAAATTTCAAGATGCATCAGAATTGTCTAAATATGTAAGAAGGTATGTCATGGTCTTGTACAACATACTGCGAGAGGCTTGACTTCAAACTTTCATTCAGGATGCAGTCAAAGTCTCCCCATTGGGACGAAACGCAGAATTATCCAGTACAAGAAATCGATTTTCATGTAAGGGTTTTTATAAAGTGGAGAAGAAAATCATCCAAAATGTCGTTACTACGCGAATCAGGCGAGATCTCTACGCATGCCAAGCATGATAACTTGCCCTCATATGGTGCCCTTGACTACTTTCAAATGCACTTCATAGTAATGGGTAGAGTTAGCAATCCCTCCGAGTTAATTGCAAAATGCAAGGCTAAAACAAGCGGTCTTTTTTCCAAAAAGCATGCGATCAAGGTTGACTGGGAAGGAGGAAAGATTACAGAGATACTAAGTAAAGACCAGCAGTTAGACAGTTATCTTCGAAATGTATTGCTCGATGAAGGAAAAATCTATATCGACCCACTCGAAGATCACGTTCGTGTCTATGGAAAATGGAAGCATCAACAGGAGTTACGTTTGTATGAAGAGCTTGTCCAGGCAATGGATCGAATCTGTTATCATGTCAAAGGGTTTGTGAATCAACAGGATTAGCTAGAATATTATCTGAGATGAGCTAAAAAGTTACTTTTCACGTGAGTAACTTTCCACCATAATCGGTGCGGCTACCTGGATTCGAATTGCAAATCGTATGTA
>DASQUV010000027.1:0-5674 GCA_035641095.1 Nitrososphaeraceae archaeon | reverse complement strand
GTACCCTTTAGTATTTTATTAAATATCATAGGTATTGACCCGTCTGAGTGGGTATCAAGCAATGACTTAAAGTTTATGCTTATGAATTAACAGTTCTTTATTCATTATTCAATTGGTCGCTTACATCTATAGCCTACTCATCAAGCAGTAAAACTAAGAAGCTTAGAAATTGTATTCAGAATTACTAGAATCATCTAAGGAACCGATATCATTCTGGGCTATACTGAACTCATCAATTGCAGAGTTTCTTATACCACAGCATCAAAAGATATAGAGGGTTATAGAAATCGCAATGCACCGAAATGCTGGGGTGGATATCAACTTGGAACGATTATCTTTGGCGTCTAAAGTCGTTCTTTAGATGGGTCGATAATAAGAAGATAAGAGAGATTAGCAGACAAAAGAAGTAAATCCAGAGGACGTTGTCAGAGCCCATTTAGAACCACGCAGACATGCTTGTAACCTTGCCTGTGTTAGTGATGGGTTTCATTTTCCAGGAAATGCGCGAATAATGATAGTACTGTGTAGGGGAGTACTGTCACGGTGTCCTAATCTAGCTATGAGAAGTTCATAAAGGCGATTGGCTTATTACTCTCCTAAGTCCTAGTTGATCAATCTAGTGACACTGAGTGGTGTATATACAGTCGCGACAGGGCACCCTGTTAACGATCCTTGCCATAGCTCTAATAGTCGTCGTGAGTGTATATCCACTAACTGTTCTAATATTATTCAATGACCCAGCAGCAAATGCAACAAGTACTGCTCCTTCACTGTCGCCCACGACAGAACAGGAAGCCCAACAGAATTCTATGTCAATAGCTCAGAAAAGACAAGTCACACTAGTAGCTGTTCTTGATGACCAAGGTGACCCACCAAGATGGATGGATTGACTACTTAGGCCTGCCATAGAAGAGCTGAATGAGAGGCACCCAGATCTGAACATAATGCTCGACTATAGGCCTATCCCCTATCAGAACCTACATGAAGAGTTTGCAAATGCAATGGCTAACCAAACTGCAGTTGACATAATGACTGTCGATTACATCTGGCTTGGAGAATACGTCGAGAAAGGATATCATACAGACCTGACTGAAGATGTCCAGAAGTGGGGAAGACAAGATGAATGGTATTCGGCTAACTGGGCCGGTGGCATCTATAATAATAAAGTATATGGGATATGGACCATGGCTGACGTGAGAGGGATATGGTACTGGAAGGATATGTTGGCGCAGGCAAATGTAGATCCTAATTCGCTGAGAACTTGGGACGGTTATATATCAGCGGCAAGAAAACTTAATTCTGTACTTCAAGGACAGGGCATTCAAGGAGTACACCTTACTGGAGCTGGTCATTCTCCGGGTCTCTGGTATCCATATTTGTGGATGCAAGGAGGAGAAATAATCAAGCAAAAGGAGGGACATCTGACAAAAGGTCTTTACTGGTTCCCTGTGTTTAATGGCACAGAAGGAGTCAAAGCACTTTCTTTTATCAAACAACAAATTGACGCAGGGGTGGAGCCACAAAAACATCATTTTTGGGGCAAGGAATTTCTTGATAGGAAATTTGCAGTGATGTTAGAAGCATTGCAACACCACGTAAATTCCATAGGTTTGAACACAACTGAACAAAAACAGGCTTTTGAAGAAAAGGTAGGCTTCTTTCCAACGTTTCCTGTACCAAGTTTGAATAACTCTGGCTCAACACTGCTTGGAGGATGGCTACTTGGTGTTCCTCAAACATCAACAAATAAGGCCTTGGCGTGGGAATTGATTACCATAATAGTGGAACCCGAGATTATGGCTCCTTTTCATACGAAATACGGTTGGCTACCTACACAGATTCCCATAGGTAATGGGCCCTATGCCCAGGATTTGGATGAAACAATCCCATATTTTGAGGAACTGATTTCTACCTTTTCAATTGCGCGCGCTAGACCAAATATTCCAGAATACCCCCAGATGGAAGTAGATATACTAGAAGCAATCAACCAAGTTTACAATGGTACTAAGCAACCAGAGGAAGCACTCGACGAGGCTGCAGCCAAGTCTGCGAGGGCTCTAGGATGGTAAAGAACCCATTTTTTGGAAGAGAGAAGGAAATAGGAATCATTCTCATAATTTTAATTATTGTATCTTCAAACGGCTTGCTATTCCTCCTACAAAACTCCATTGAGGCAGATCTCAGAAGGACCACCTTTGAACAACAGAGAGAGCTTCAATTACAATCAACAAAGGAGATTGCAGAACACATAGAGTCCGACGTAACCTTGGTGTTGTCTATGTTGAATGGTTTGGTAAATTCGCTATATTTACAGCAAGGGGAATTAGGAAGTGAGAGAACCATAAAGCTGTTGGATGAAACCTATGCCAAATATAATCTTACGATAGACAGTCTTTTTTTTTAGATAATGATGACATTATGGTCGCAAGTTTAGCTTCAAAACCCTCTGAATTTTTTCTTGGCGAGGATTTCTCATTTAGAAGCTGGGTAAAAGAGACGAGAAGCTCTCATAGTCCGGTTTTCTCTGGATATTTTGAAAGGGTAGGCATTTACAGGGAATTCATTACATATCCAATAATAAGCAGAGAAACCGGGGAATATTTTGGAATGGTAGTAACCTCAATACCTACAATTTCATTTTTTTCACATTATGGTAATGTAGAGCGCATCGATACGCAGTTCTTAGTAGCGCTTGACAAAGAAGGAACTATATTGGCTGCTGGTGCGAGCAATGATCTGGTAGGAAAAAACTTTTTTGGAGAGGATGTCCAGCAGTTTGTGAATCATGACGAAATTTTGAATAATCTAACACGGGATCTATTATCGGGAAAATCTGGCTATGGAGTTTATGATTATGGAGAAGGTGAAAGATTAACTACTCAGTATCCAATTTTTATAAATGGTAGTCCTGAATTCTTCATCCAGGTAGTAACGCCAACTTCGGAAATCTATGCAAAGATCGATGAGGTACTATCTATACAACAAGTGAGAATACTTCCACTTATTGTCGCCACTAGCACTATTGCAATTGCATTCCTAATCATATTACTTAAGAAATGGAATATCATTTTAGCAAGAGAAGTAAAAAGAAGAACACAACAACTGGAACACTCATATGAAGAAATGAGAATATACATACGCCAAGTTCAAGACGAGCTTCAGAGAGTGAAGGGTTACAAAAGTCATAACACTGCATAATGTCATAACATGACAGTGTCTGTGTACGCCATTGCAATCAAAATATCGAATATTATTATTATTTTTTTAATCTTACTCAATCCATCTATTGAGAGCAGGCTGTTTCCTAGGATGCATTGAATGTGATACTGTTTCTTCATCCCTTGGTGGGAGAAGGGCGGCCAATGCTACTCACATAGCAGAGATTATGCTATCTACCACCACTACTATCCGTAATAAGCCCAATCCTGCTACATATCAATTATTGCAATCGCCAAAAAGCAGAATTTGAGAACAAAGACAATACCGTCATTTGGGATTGCGCTCGAAATAGAAAAAAGGCTCCTAATTCAGATTGTAAAAACTCGACAACTTAGAGAGATAGACACGTACGTGTACTAAGTTTTTCAAGTTTTTCAGAGATTACTCACTCTAATACTGACTGTAATTATCGGCTTCGATCTCCCTGCCCGAGATAATCAAAGATCTTATTTACTACTTTTTACCCACCATATACGGTTGGTACGTGTCAGAGTTTCAACCTCTTGGATATGTAAGGCTTCGAAAGATACATTATGGAATATCCTCGCAGATGTTGATAACTGGCATAAATGGGCATCAGATACTACAAGCAAAACCCATATGATAAGCCACAAAATAGTGCATCGAGAAAGTAATACTATTGTTGTGCATGATGAAGAAGAAATAGTGGGCGGTTATGGAGTAAAGCACAGGGATAGGTATACCTTCTATCTGTCAGAGAGGATAACTGAGGAGATCATTAACGGTCCAATTAGTGGAACCTTTGATTTACGCATTATTGAAAATAGCGATCGAGAAACAAAGCTGATTTGGGATTTTGATGTAAAAGCAGAGTCTTTAAAATTCAAAATTATTGGTCTCTTTAAGGGAAGAAGCATCGTTCAAGGTGTAGCAAACGAATATTGCCGTCAGCTTGCTCAATATGCAGAACTCCGGCAGCAAAAGAGATAAAATGAAAAGTATATTATTCCTTTCCATACCTGTTAAATGGATCTCTCGTGCAAGCTGCGGCCATAAATGACAGCTAAACGTGAAACTAGATCAAAGAAAGCAGAAGCAAAAGAACAGCCCGGAGCCCAGTAGTTATCATTGCATAATGAACTTCTCCACTTTCTTACAATAGAACCAAAATGAAAGCAAAATAAGTTAACCATAAAAAGGACTTCAAAACTGAGCAGACAATATCAAGCAGGCAATCTTTAGGCTAATGAATAAGCCATACTGAAGAATTTATTGGTATGAAGAAAAAGTGAAATTCAAAAATACCTGGAGGATAGCATAGGCAATCGCACAATCACAGCGGAAATGACAACACAAAGAAACCTTTATTGTACAGGAGATAGTGCTTTTCATCTCATTTCTTTGATGCTGTAGTAGCGGCGTACTCCTTCATACCTGTAAAGTCTACTGCAACAAAAGGCTCATTACCAACGACCCATGCGTCATGACCTGGAGGAATGTACATTGCTTCACCTGGACCAAATTCTTGTTCATTTCCATCGTCCATTCTAACTCGCAGTCTTCCTGATATCGCGTATTGTGTATGTGGGAGTTGGCAGCTATTTGTATTGACTATGTGCTTGATATCCTTGGATCACTTCCAATCCGGCTCAAGAGTTATTCTTCCAATTGCTGCATCTCCAAGGTTAGTAAGCTCTACCTTGCCATTTATGAAATTTCTAACCTCGTCAGGATTTTTGGCAAGGTTTCGTGATAGTATCTCGTAATGCCTAGAATTAGGCGTCGTTCTGGTTAATATAATAGCCTTTTGGTTGGTTATTCGGATTGTGATTTGCAAACAGCTATCAGTCGTAATTACTTTTATTACCTAAAATAATCTGTCCCGTATCCTATCTCTTATTGTATCTTTGTTTCTCCGGCCATATTTTTTGACATTGGATTCGTCTGACCTTTCAGCTTCATCTAACTGAACTCAATCTGATATAGATCCTGTTAGGTGGATTCCACTGTGATAAGAATGAGAGAGAGAATAGCATGAATCTATGCAGCGACTGACAAAAGTGTTAGAGCAAGATTCTCTAGAGTTCTATGGCTGCCATCAGACAAATTGTGTCACAATTTTACAATATATTCTAAAGCCCTTATGAAAATAATATGTTTGTTTGAAGTTTCAATCAATACATTTGATTGAATAGCATGATAAATTGATTATCTAAAAATCTCTACGAATTCTTATTAATAAGGGACACTGACATTGCATTAAGGATAGTTCGCAATGAGGCGATCACCGGAGGATGCTTTAGATAATCTGGAAGCCGAGGGTTCTCTATCTTTGTTTGATCTAACTTCTGAGGAAATTTCTTTTCTTGATCGCTCCCTGAACTGTTGCGTATGCTTTGTCGATATGGTAAATTCAACCAGCAATATAGCTGAAATAGTTTCTGATCGTCGAATAATTGGGAAATACTACTCAATATTCATAAACACAATGGCA
>DASQUV010000026.1:0-7992 GCA_035641095.1 Nitrososphaeraceae archaeon | reverse complement strand
GTCTGCCGGGTTCGCTGAAGTGAAATGTGAACGAATCTCCTTCAACTAAGTCTCCAGAATTAAATACACCATCCTGCAGGAATTCATACATTCCATAACCTGCCTTCTTACCACTAGTAATTGTATGAGTTAAATCATCCTCATTGACCCATGAAACAAACGAACCTGATGGAATGGTTACTTCTTGGGGAAAAAATCTTTCTGATATTGTTTCTTCCCATGCGGCTGTCTGGTATTACAATTGATAATCGCTCTCATGATCCTGGATACGGTGATCTTGTTTTTCAGTATTCGAGGCTGGTTGTATCGCTTCAATTCCGTTGTCGCCGCCGTCCTCCCCCAATTCCTCATCATCATCATTATCTGGTGTTATGGTAACTATAGGTGTCGCGAAGACATCAAGAGGACAAAAGTTACTGGAATCCGAAGTGGTTAGACTGGTGGTCACATAGATAAACATGATTATGTAAACCACAGCCTGTCTTTTTTTTAATATTGGAAATCACTATCGGATTAACTATAATAACCTTGACTTTTGATCTTATTATACTAATCATAGTAAAGCAACTAAATGCTAACTTATAAAATATTTAGAAATATTCAATATTTTATCCTTATAAGACTGTTGCAGTTGTCCCCTATTTACAAAAGACTCGTGAACAGGTTATTCTAGTTTAGTTAGTTCGGGGAATATTCATAATCCCGAGGCTAATGTTTATAGAATCCCATCTGATTCAAGTAGTTCACACTTGCTGGTTTTTCGTAATTTATAAATAGCTAAATCATTAAACTCGTGATTATCAATAATTATTTTAGGTCTTTAGACTGATGTGTTTAGCTAGGCATCGCATGAGCCCCTCCAAGATACGTAGGCTCCATAAGAGCAGGGGATTCAATTCTCCCTAAAACGCATTTAAAGAGGCAATTCATACGAACACGTATGAAACTATTCGAACCATTTCGATTTTGTATACCCACAGTTGCTATTCTCTTGATTTTTATGCCAATGCTTTGTCCCTTTGAAGCAGATGCCCAATTTGAGAATCCAAATAATTCTACTTTGTCATCCGAAGAGGATCAAGATTCTTATAAATCGGCAGGACAAAACATGAGTTCTAATCTCACGATGCTGTTCAGCAATGTAGGTCAATCGGTAGTTCACATAAGTGAAGCTCGCGAAGTATCTCTAGGGTCAAGCCAAGGCTCAGGCTTTGTCTTTGATAATCTAGGTCATATTGTTACTAATTATTACACGGTTGCTGATCCACAGGAAACCCAAGAAACAACGCTAAGTCATACGGATTTCCATGTAACTTTCCTGGATGGCACGACACGTACTGGTAAGGTCGTTGGCGCGGATCTTTATTCTGAATTGGCGGTTATAAAGTTGGAGAACATAACTGGAACGAGGCTCATTCCTTTATCTCTAGGTAATTCGTCCCAAATCAGAATTGGGCAGCCAGTCTTGGCCATAGGAAATGTCTTGGGGCTCTCGGGGTCGATGACAGAAGGGATAGTGAGCGGTTTTGGTAGAACCTTTCCATCTTCTGTTCCACAAGGCGATCTTCTGTTCCGTCAACAAGACACCCAGTCATTTTTGATACCAAATTTAGTTCAAACTGATGCTGCTATAAATCAGGGTAACTCAGGAGGACCGTTACTTAACATAGCAGGGGAGGTTATTGGAATGAATACACAATTTTCCTCAGATACTGGCATATATGCCGGAATTGGAGCTGCCATCCCATCAGATATTATAAAGAGAGTAGTACCAGAGCTAATCTCAACAGGAACGTATCAGCACCCGTATATCGGAATAGCCGGCGTGGACGTGTATCCAGAAATTGCAAGAGAGATGGGTCTGAATGAATCGAGAGGGTTCCTGGTTACTGAAGTCACATCAGGAAGCCCGGCAGAAAGATCTGGTATCCGCGGCGGAGAGGAACTGAAGGATATTAATGGAAGACAAATTGAATTGGGAGGGGATGTAATTGTTGCTGTAGATAGTACCTCTATTAGGAAAATTGAGGATCTTATTTCATACCTTCAATCAGAAAGATCGGTGGGTGATACTGTGATACTCAGCGTGTTAAGAGATGGAAGAACTCAAGATATTAGGATGACAGTCGAAGCCAGACCAACTCAACGACAGCTGGAGACCGAGCAGATCCAACAGCAGCACCCCAGCCTTGGTATCAATACAATAAATATGACTGAACAAATCGCAGTAAGAATGAATCTTACAGCATTACGTAACCAATTGGCGTCAGAGGACGATCAGCAAATTGAGCGAGGAGGGGTCCTTGTGATTGACCTAATTGCAGACGGACCGGCTGAAAGAGCTGGGATTAAAGGTGGATTTGTTCTGGCGGATATTAATGGAACACCAGTTGAAATAGGAGGCGACGTAATTGTAAAAATCGACGATACGGTAATTCCTAATGTTAATGCTTTAAATGAATTCATTGAGAAAAAGGACATTGGTGATATAATCCAAGTTACTGTAGTTAGGCAAGGTCAACCCCTAAAAATCCCTATCACTGTAGGATCAACCGCTGAGCTTGAAACGGCGCAATCTGGGAATGGTAGCAACCTTCCCATAGAATCACCAATTGATAGGTATAATGATTTCTTTGGTGACCTGTACGACCGCTGTACAGAAACGTTTGGTCCCTTCGTTTGTAACCCCCTTTTTAGGAGGTAAAAGTAACATTGTTGCTTCAAATCGACATTCTGAAGATAACCAGCTCCTGTTCATCTAAATTTCATCATTGAGCGTCTGGCAATCCGTATTCCAAATCTACAGTCGCGTTATACAAACTCAGCGCTCATAAGTGCCAAATAATGGTATGAAAAACTTTTTGATGAGACAGTAAAAATGTTGAAACATAAGGAAGTGATTCCGGTATCATAGGGAAACCAATGCCGTTGCACTTCATGATATTTCAAAACGACATGCACTTTAATGAAGTTAGTTGGAGTAGACATCGGACTAGGTAACGAAATTTAATGCCTAGTCAGTTAAAGCTATTCCGTTATCATTTCCTTGAGTTTGTGATACTGTATTAGTACATTGAACACTCGTTCCAACCTCCCCCTGTCCGCAGTAATTGGCCTGCGAAACAGCAAGGGATTTTTGGTAACCCTTCCCGTATGAGTTACTTGAACCGACTACGACTGATCCAATGATCAGCCCTGCCAATGCCATGGTTATGGTCAAAATCCTTATACTGGTCATTATCATAAGTAAATGTCCCATATTGATTTATCTGGATTGAGAAAGATATCGAGTCAACTTCTCACTAGGTCATGAGTATCTTAGAATAGAATTGAAAAATGTATCTTAGATATTTAACTCTCAATAAACTCAATCTTTACATGCTTATAAATGGTATGGTCATATAAGTCCTAATACTTTGATATAATATCTGAACATATAAGGATTAGACGTTATAATAACCAATCGGTCACAGCCATGGATCTTGCCGATGGTAAGATTCTTTTATTTGATTTCGAACACTATTATTTAGTAACATCAGTCACCAAATCAGTAGCGAATCGTTACGCTAGAATGTTACCAGTACTGCACAATTATCAATATAATCTTGTCAAGCCATTTTTTTCTGACGTCTAAATATAAAGGTGCGTTGCCTAAAATTATTATTATATTAGTCTTTTCCTCAATCTATATTGATAACATGTTTGATAACATGTACGACATATTCAATCGCTTCTTATTTCTAGCATAAGCGATTCCCACTCAAAGGCAGTACTATCATAAAAATAGCTTGTAAAGAGCCTTCATTTGATGCAATGGATGCAGAGCGCACCTATGTGAATGTCCATCCTGCCAAGTTTTGAACTCCCAGTTGGCTACTTTTGCCCCTCCCTCAGACATCGTGAGTTTAACTTGTACCATTAAAAGCTCATGCCCTGCATATTTTTGATACCAGTTATTGAGCTCCCAGCAACGTTACGAAATTTTGAGAAAACCCGGCAGATGACGAAAGAGGGAGGGCCCAAGCAACTATATATATTTGCCAGCTTGTCTCTGATGCGACTCCCACAGATGCAAGTAGGATGAGTGATGGTATTGTCTGGCTGCTTTATGCACTCCTCGGTTCACCTATAAGCATTTAGATAATAAATATGGAAATTGATAGCCTACGGTGTCACGAATGTCTTATGTGTAGAGTTAGATTAAAAATCTACAATTAGAGCATGGAGCGTAACATCTTTTAATTCCACAAGTTTCACTATTGGCCCCTTTCAATGAGATCATTTTGGTAGGGGTAGCCTAGGTTACACGGGAGTCTTGATAGCAACGTTACTCATAAGCTTAATCGTCTTCGTACCGATCCCTTATATTCCTGTTTTGATTATCGCACTCCTGAGTGGTAGATTCGATCCCAACCTACTTGCATTTGCATCTGCAATAGGAGTAACTTTAGGACGAAGAACTATCTTTTTGGCTAGCTATCGTGGTAGAAGCCTTATCAAAAAGGAAACATTAACTCGGATGACCCCTTTGCAATTATTACTCGCAAAATATGGATCATTAGGCTCCTTTGTAGCATCTTTAACTCCATTTCTGCCTGATGATATCATTACTATACTCCTGGGTATTTCCAAATTTGCTCCATGGAAATTTGTCGTGACAACCTTCCTTGGAAAGTTTATAATCAATTTGTCGGTGGTGCGGATACTAGTACTTTGGGGAAAGCCACTGGCCGCCCAATTGCTAGACAGAACTACAGATCCTTTGTAGTTGACCGTATTCGCAATAGTTAGCGTTTTATTAGTAGGTTTCCTCCTCTTTTTCTTTACAAAGCTCGATAGGAGTTCAGCAATTGGTAAGCGGTTCCCTTGGGCTGTAGAAGGCCGTATCAGTAAAGATGATAGTCAGATGGGCCGACTAGAAGAATCTGATTCAAAGGGTTCTTCTTGATGGTTTAGCCCCATCATGCAATTTGATTGAGAATCAACCTAACAGTGCTAGAACTATAGGACCTAACCAACCGATAATCCGATATAGAACGATAATGGTAATCCTTTAAACGATTGTGAATCATGCTACTTATTGCGGTATCTTTGAATAATGTCTAGGAACTCGAAAAGGATCAACTGGCTATAACATTTACGTATACACATCTGAATCATTATAAACCTCATAAGATTCAATTTACTTCAGAAGAGGCCTTACCGAGTGGATGACGTGTGAAGACAGGGTAGGATAGGATGAACGTTAGTAAAGCTAATGCCAAGGTGAAGACGCCTACCCCAGTATGAATAGCGACGATAATTGGATGCAATTCTGAAAATACCACTAGCATGCCAATTGCCATTTGAATCGAGACTGTCATTGCGCTAGAGATAGCAGCTCCCCTAACCTTGATACTTCTTTTGATTGCATAACCGGTTGTAATGTACACAGAGAGGGCAGCAATCAATGCTATAATTCTATGGAGGTACTCTATGAAGTACTCGCCATCTGGTGACAAATTAAATCCAGTTGGACATAAAGGCCAATCCGAACAAGAAAGTCCTTGACCGCGGGCACTTAGATAGGCTCCAAATATAATAACGGTAAATACCAGACCAAGTGATAAAAATGAAAGGACCCTACATACACCTATTCCTTGAATTTTTTGCTCACCTGTAAAAACCATACCCTAATTCCTGGTGACTTAAAATAGTCTTGAACAGATTATACGTCTTTTGGCTAATTATATTAAATCACGCCTAAGTCAAGAGAAAGTAATACAATTCAAATATAGTGCATACGATCAGCCGGGACCTAAAATTTTTGCAGTAATAGCAAGTCCACTGGCAAAATGTATGGCTAGCATATGCACAGGCGTTGGCTAAATGGCTTATATATTTCAATGCTAACCAGGCGGAGCTGAGAACTAGGTGTTTTCGGATGTCATATCGGATAGAATCAATCTTTTGCTTGCCGGTACAAGAATAAAAAAATAGTAATAAAAGAATCTATATGTTACAATAAAACGAATCAGTAGGCAAAAGGGATATACAAAATCATTTTAGTACAGTTGTCTACGATTGTCAAGTAAATTGACACCAATATTTGGCTCAAATGTCTTTAATACTTATGAGAATAAGTACTTTAAATGCGTGCATCCGAAGGTACCGTCAATCGTAGAGTGTATTCAAGCGACGAAAAAGACTTAGTATCAATTAATATCGAAGATGAAAAGTCAGCAGATGGGGAAACTATATCTCAGCTTCAGAGTGGATCGGAGCTATTTTCTAATATCGTGGGCTATAAAGACATAAAGAAATTGTTCCATTTGTCGCTATATTCTAAGGAGAGACCTGTACATATTCTTCTGGTAGGTCCTCCTGCCTCCGCGAAAACCCTCTTTATGTTGGAATGTATGAAACTTGAAAGATCTTACTTTACACTCGGAAGTCATAGCACAAAATCGGGCATGATAGAATACCTGTTCGCGAAACGTCCAAGGTATCTTATTATTGATGAAATCGAGCATATGCCTTTGAAGGACCAGACGGCGTTACTCAGCCTTATGGAAACGGGAATAATCGCTGAGACCAAGTTCCAGAAGGCTCGCAATACGCAGTTAAAGACATGGGTCTTTGCTACAAGTAATGCTACTGAGAGACTGCTTACGCCTCTTCTGTCGAGATTTTTGGTCTTATACTTCAAACCTTACAAATATGGTAGCTTCAAGGAAGTCACTATTCATCTATTGTGCCATGGTGAAGGGATATCTGAAGATATAGCGGCGGAAGTTGGTGACGTTGTATGGAAAAAATTAAAGTCTAGAGACATTAGGGATTGTATAAAGATCGCCAATCTTTCAAAGACTAAGGAGGATGTCAAGTGGATCGTGGAAACTATGAGAAATTATAGCCGAAAACCAGCCGAGAAATAGAAAGAAATAACGTATCCTTCAAAAGCTTCTTTATCTTGACCGTCAGCATGGTTTTCAAACATTATTAAATATCTCGATTGATCGAGTATAAGCTCTGAGTCTATTTACAATGTGAATTTAAAAACATTTGATGAGAGGTTATGGCAAAGGGACAGAGATGTTTTATGAATCACCTATACTGTGAAAGATTTGGTTTCTCCTCCGGTTTCATTTCTTTCTGGTTTCGAACCTTCTTGGTGGCTTCCTCGAAATGATGCATGGAAACAAGAGCTTCTGATGAATGTTTGATAGCATCTTCAGGTGTTGGATATTTTTGAAGATAACTATGCAGAACTAGCGATATAGCGGTGTTGGCGATTGCCGACATGTCGGCGCCACTAAACCCTTCAGTCATAGACGCGATCTTTTCCAGGTCAACGTCCTCCCCTATAGGCTTGCCCTTTGTATTTATCTCGAGGATTTTTTTCCGTGTGAATTTGTCTGGATTAGATATAAATATAATTCTGTCGAATCTCCCCGGTCTCAATAGAGCAGGATCAACCATATCCGATCTATTTGTGGCCGCAAGAATAACTACGTCGTGGATTTCCTGTACTCCATCCATCTCCGTAAGCAGTTGTGAGACCATTCTCTCCGTGCTAGCATAACCCATACCTTCCAACCCTCTGACAGGCGCAATAGAGTCTATTTCGTCAAAAAACACCACACAGGGTGAGGCCTGTCTAGCTTTCCTAAAAATATCTCGTATCCCTTTTTCAGATTCACCCACCCATCTCGACATTAATTCTGGACCTTTAACACTGATGAAATTCGCCTCAGATTCTGTGGCTACAGCCTTCGCCAACAATGTTTTTCCAGTGCCTGAAGGCCCGTGCAGAAGTATTCCTTTAGGGACCTCGTGTCCCAGCTGTTTGTACATCTCTGGAAAACGCATTGGCCATTCAACAGCCTCTTGTAATTCCCTCTTAACATTGTCTAGTCCACCAATATCCTCCCATTTCACATCAGGAGGTTCTACGTAGACTTCTCTCATGGCCGATGGGGTTATCTCCCTAGTAGCATAGTCAAAATCATT
>DASQUV010000025.1:0-8054 GCA_035641095.1 Nitrososphaeraceae archaeon | reverse complement strand
GTATACGCTAATGCACTGTAATTTGGCATCATCATAAAAAGAAAAAATGCAACTGTCGTGGCTGCAATAAGGTAGCTTCTGCATCCATTTTTATCTTTAACTATTAATCCCTTCACAATTTCGCTTCTTCATTCTATGCTTAAATGAGCTTGCGAAGTATATCGTATTGCATTATCCAATCGGAATTTGAGCCTAATATATGCTGAGAATAATCTCTATTAGCAAACGAGATAAGAGATGATACGTACATTGTTTCAAGCTCAAGTTTAAATTAATTGGTCGTATTCGTAGGAACGGTGGATTTTAAAGAAAATGAATTGCAGAGTACACGTTCATTTGTATATATTTTCACAACCAATTGTAATGGCCCCTATAATTTGGGTTTGGATATATCATGAAAAATGATGTCAAGCCAAGGATCTCAATAATTTAACATAATAAAAAAATAAAGCATAGATCAAGTACTCAATTTGATTCACCTTAAATACTCAATATTCGCCATGGTCTTGACAGAAAAGAATATGAAGTATAGATGCAAAACTGACATTATGGGACTTATACTGAATGCGGCCAATGCAATAGATGGGGAATCCAGATCGCGTATCATGTACAAGAGTCTCGTCAATTATAATCAACTCAAGGATTATCTCATTTTTCTACAACAGCAAGAATTAATAGAATATGATAAATCTGCCAGAACCTATAGGACAACAGTAAAGGGACGAGATTTTCTAGAGTTGCAAAGAGACATGGGTGAGATGGCTCGCCTCTATGGGGGTAGCAGTAACTTACCCCATCCTTCCAGGCAATAGGCATAGGAATTTGGTGGACGAGAGGCTTCCATCGTATACAAAGAGGTCTTAACAAATCTGCCAATGCAACAAGATAGCAATTATATACGAAATAGCGTAGAGTTTTTTAGAAATGAATTTTGCAAACAGCAGCAAAGATGAAGAAATTCCAAAATCAGCTGTGGACGAATGGTCAAAATGGTTGGATTTTAACAGAGAAATTATTAGTTCGGTTGTACCCGAAGAGTCGGGATTGTTCAAAGTTCATGCTAGTATGAAAATATTGTATATTGGAAGGGCCCAGAACCTTAAAAAATCTCTACTAGATTCTGTCATGGATCCTTGCATAGGCAAGGGACAAAGATTCAGTTATATAGTGAAGCATGATTCCCTAGAAAATTTGAAAAGTGAACTCCTGAAAGATTATAAGCTTAGGCATAATGGAACACTGCCCTCCTGCATGGAAAATGCAATGTAATGAATATGCCTTAGATATAATATCTTGAATAAAATTCTTGTCGGGTTCAGTGATCTTGACAATTATCTAAATTAGAATGTAACCGATTCAACGAAGGTTTGTCGAGTCTATAAAAGTCGTTAGTTAGTAATTGATTCATAAAAGTGTAATTCGGAAATAGACGAGTACCTCACGTTTAATGGCAGGAAAAATATGAAATGACAAGCAAACACGACCTGCGGTAGATGGAAACAAGAACCTATTCATAGGAGCATTTTGAGTGAATATCCTGTTGGGGATCAAAGGGACCGTTTACATAACGAGAAAAATGCCCGAACCCGGTCCTTCCATGCTAGCCAGGAAATACTCTGTTACGATGAATGCAAATCCGATGTCACCTTCTAGAAAGGAAATCTTGAGAAATGTTGTGGACAAGAACGCGATATTCTGTAGCTTGAATGAACGTATCGACAGGGAGGTAATGGAGAAGGCAGGACCTAAGCTTAAAGTCATTAGTACTTTAAGCACCGGATATGATCACATAGACATAAAAGAGGCAAAAAAAAGGGGGATTTATGTTGCTTTCACCGGAGACGTTCTTTCTGAAGCAACTGCGGATTTAACCTTCGCTTTAATTCTTGCTATATCCAGAAAAGTTGTACTTGCAGACAAATACATAAGACACAAAAAATGGAAGGTGGGATGGTCACCTGATCTCTTTCTAGGCTCAAATGTGTACTGCAAAACACTGGGACTTATAGGCGCAGGTCGAATAGGAAGAGCCGTAGCTCGAAGAGCGAAAGGATTTAACATGAATATTCTCTACCACAACCGCCACCGGTTGGAAATGAAACTCGAATATGAAATGGGTGCCAGGTATGCAGAATTGGATACTATCCTAAGAGAAAGTGACTTTCTTTCCATACACGCTAATTTAAACAGGGAAAGTAGAAACATAATTAACGAGTCAAAACTTAGGCGTATGAAAAATACGTCCTATTTAATCAATACTTCTCGTGGTCAAGTAATTGATGAGAGGAGTCTTATAAAAGCTCTAAGATACAAGTGGATTGCTGGGGCTGCACTAGACGTTTTTGAAAGTGAGCCACTAAGAACTAACAGTCCGCTAATCAGAATGGAGAATGTGGTACTGCTGCCGCACATTGGAAGCGCGACATATCAGGTTCGTTCGAAAATGTCAGAAATTGCTGCTCATAATATCATAGAAATTCTAGAGGGCAGAAAAACACCCTTAATGGTTAACTAAGCGGTTTGCTGAAGTTGGTTTTAAAGGTCAAGCATTCGTTGGTTTGACTTCAAAGAGAGTATCAGCCTTTTAGAATTCATTTATTCATTTATTGGATTACCTCCATCGAAACCCGTTCAGTATGGACCCCGGTTCACCTTCGAACTATATGCTAGAGGTAATTTCTCAGTACGATTAGCAAGAATCTTTCTAATGTAAATTTCTTACTCAAGCTAAATATACTAACATATATGGTTTTGATTATAATCCATCATGATAAACTCAGCCGAAAGTGAACCAGAATCATTGATTGAAACCCCCGAGGAAAGAAGGGAACGATTCTTACTCGAATTTGAAAAGCCATTTAAATGTGAAAAGTGTAATGAGCGGTTTAAAAAGAAAAAGTATCTGAGAGAACACAAGGCTGAAATTCATTCATACTAAGTGACTCAAAGCAAGTACTTTTTCGAAGTTTTCGCAAATTTCTCCTATTATTAGCTAGTTCAATATCGAACGAAAGCAGTATTTTTGCTAAGCAGACCGAAATTGACGTCAAAAATTAAATTAAATTAAATCTGAAGTGATCTATTGTAGCGATTATGAAAATCTATACCAAGACTGGTGATCTAGGAGAGACTGGACTCATAGGTGGAAAGAGAATACCAAAACATCATGCAAGAATAATTGCTTATGGATCTGTCGATGAATTAAACTCTAGTGTTGGCTTAGGCTTAGCAACTTTGGAGACTTCTCAACATGTCAGCAGTTTCTCAGACTTTGTTGAGATTCTGTTGACAGTTCAAAACGATCTGTTCATCCTCGGTGCAGATTTAGCCGATGACAGTCCAAGCACCGATAACCGTTTCGGAAGCCCACGAGTTAACGAAGACATGATATCCACGGTTGAGAAGACTATAGACACTCTTGAGCAGGAACTCTCACCGATTTCTTTCTTTATACTGCCAGGGGGCAGCGTTGAAGCTAGTCACTTGCACATGAGTCGAAGCATTGCTAGAAGGTCAGAGATTTCGGTTGTAGGTTTATCAAAAGCAGAATCAATCAATCCTCTCACGATAATTTATCTGAACAGACTTTCTGATCTATTTTTTGTTATGGCTAGAACAGCCAATAAACGGCTTGGTATCCCCGATACTGCATGGAAAAAGATACATTAACCTGCGTCCTCCTTGTTTTGGGGTCTAATCTGACTCAAAACAGGTCACACGTGTTAGGTTGTGTTTTGTAGTTGAATAGCCTAGTTCACGGCAGTACTTCGACTGACAAGCAAACCTGAATAAGAGAAATTTATGTGTCATGCCCTACTGTTAAGGTTGTCCAATTAAATTACATTGGTATTCAAGATAGTAACAGAGCAAAATCAAGTTTCTGGGATAATACAAATGACGAATCGTGTCGAAGTATAGCGCTTGGTTTTGATTATAATCTACGATACCAGATTTTAAAATTAAATTGATGGCTAGCTAAATTTTGAAGGTTCCAGTATTAATTTCCTGATGTTAGGTACTTGCCGGAGGGAAATCTTTTATTAGGTAATTTATAGGACAACTTCGATGGTATTGTCACCTCTCAACTATCGGTTGTTGGCGAATTTCTTTAATTATGTAGAGGAATTGAAAGCAATAAAGAGATCAGGATGGATCAACAAGGTAAAAGTCAAGAATCCTGAATCTGTGGCAGATCATTCGTACGCTATGAGTACAATGGTCATGGTAATCTCTGACATTTTAGGTATGAAGACAGAGAGAGCCATGAAGATGGCAATCTTGCACGATCTGGGAGAATCAATCATTGGGGACTATGAACCGAATGAAATCTCTAGCAATGAAAAGCGAATCAAAGAAACTGAAGCAATAGATTGTATCCTCAATCATTTGCCTCCAGAAACGCTGAAAGAATATACGGATATTTGGAAAGAGTATCTTGAAAATAAGACTGATACGTCACAACTGGTTCATAGCGTAGACCGGTTCGAAATGGCTATTCAAGCCAAGACATATGAGACTCAAGGCTATCCTTCCAATATTCTTCGGCAGTTTCTTTCTTGCACAAGGGATGGAGAAGATGGAAATGATATACTACTGCTTCTAAAACGTACCAAGGATGCTCTTTTTTCTAAGTGAATGTCTCTAAAATGGAATAATTCGTCTCAGACGATGAATAAATTTTCAAAATTTGTTGTTGTTCATTTGTCTAGATTACGCTCCACAATAGCAATTTTATATTTCAATTAAAGATTTCTACTAGCTAATAAAATAGATTAAACACGAAGATTTCGTTGTATTTGAAAAAACTAATGAAAACTTAAAATGAACAAGCAGATTTAACTAAAAACAAGTGGCTAAAAAAATAAACCATGCCCAGGAAGTGGAAGTTAGGGGCCATCTAATTGATTCGATGATCTTAGGTAGAATTCTTGATACCATTATGGATCTCAAGGGGGACTTTCAGATTCTAGAATTTCATGTCGGCAAGAAAAAAGGAGAAGAGAGCACTTCGCGTCTACTCATAATAGGAAAAGACAGGGATCATTTAGACAGGCTACTGGAATCAGTGTACCGTGAAGGTGCACAACCACTCTATATTGACGAAGTTGAATTAGAACCAGCCAGTAAGGACATGGTATTACCTGATGCTTTCTATAGCACAACCAATAATCCAACTCAAATCTACTTTAGGGGTTCCTGGATAAGTGTAAGGAATATGATGATGGACAAGTGCATCGCATTGGACATTGAAACCAAGACCGCCGAATGTAAGGTGATACGTGAGGTACGAAAAGGGGACATGATTGTCACAGGCGAGCGAGGTATTCGAATCATTCCGCAGGAACGTCCAAGAGAAGGAGTGGATATATTTCAGTTCATGAGTAGCTCGAGTTCTAGTGAAAGACCAACTCAACAAATTGCTCGAAAAGTAGCTTATGACATTTACAATACTAAAGAAAGGTCTCATGGAAAAATAGTGGTGGTATCAGGACCAGTAATAGTCCATTCCGGTGCCGCAGCGGCCTTATCACAATTAATAAGAATGGGATATGTTGATGGATTACTTGCAGGTAATGCATTAGCAGTTCACGATGTCGAGAACGCCATCATGGGAACGTCTCTTGGTATGCATGTTAAAGATGGAACTCTAGCGGTAAGAGGGCATAGAAATCATATGCAAGCTATAAACGAAGTTTTCAAAGCAGGATCATTAAAGAAAATGGTGACAAAAGGTGCCTTACGTAACGGGATAATGTACGAATGCGTATCAAGGAATGTGCCGTACGTATTGGCCGGTTCTATTAGGGATGATGGTCCTATTCCTGATGTAGTGACTGATGTAGTCCAAGCTCAACACAAGTACAAAAAATTACTGGAAAATGCGAGGATGGTCTTAATGTTTTCGACCATGCTTCATTCAATTGCGGTAGGCAATATGCTACCGTCGTCAGTAAAGGTAGTTGCTGTAGACATCAGCCAACCTGTGGTAACAAAACTATTGGATAGAGGCACAACTCAAGCAATCGGGGTAGTGACTGACGTAGGAATATTCTTGCCTATGATAGTGGACCATCTGACACAGATTAAAACATCAAACAGAGCTAAGCGTGCAGTGTTTTTGCGTAATTGAAAGTCGCTAAATTCTACTAGCTCAGGCATAGTGATAAATTTACTTGTACATAGTAACGTTAAATTCGGTCATGAGGTATTTAAGGGATGTGAAACACTTATTCCTGTTAAAATTGTATTCATTAAAGAAAATTAACTCAACAATATACCTATTCATTCATAGTGGTGGGTACATATACCAATAGGAGATTCAAATGACATGGATGCAAGTAATAGGAAAAGCATGAATTTGGATCTCAAACAAAGTATAAGCGAGGATATAGGTATACAACTCAAGGATTCGCTGTACGAAGAGCTGATACATTATTTCAATAACTTGAAAATTTCGTCCGATGATCCATTATATTCCACGGCCATGTCATACGTAGACATGATTTCTATACGAGAGCTTCAATTTCAGCCGAGTTTCTTGGAGGCAGTAAGAGTAATTGTCCACGCTGCAAGGGTAACTGGATATGATTTTAGTCCTTCTAAATTATCAGACATACTTACTATTTCTGTGGGAGAAATAAGGAAGTTTCGTAGTGCAGAGGGAAGAAACCTTAAAACATTTGATCAGGTAGTCTTTAATATCTACAAGGATCTTAATGAAAACTACCAAAGTTTCAGCGACTCCTTAAGGTTGTCTTACCCGGAAATTCTTGTGAATGTGATTTCTGTTATCCATAGTGAAAAAGATGCCTCTGGAGCACGCATTGATTCGTATAATGCTGAAGCATATTATCGAACTATGAAAGCTCAACAAAATTTGGCACAATCCTATAGCTTAGATTTCTCAACTGAGGTGCAAGCTAATCATATGCATAGACCTATTACTGAAAGAGTGATATCTGACAAAGGTCTAGTTGATAGTCTAGTACAGATAACAGGAAGAACTACGGAGTCAGTCCATGATGCGCTTAAGGGATTGTCTGAGTACGACTTGAATAGCATCAAGGACCTATGCAGTAATTACGCCAAGCTACAAGAGTACTTTGACATCGCTGGGGACGAAAAGGAATTCAAGGAAAGAGTGGAAAGAGAATTGGGAAGGAAGTTGTTGGATAGTCAGGTTCAACATGCGATCTTGTCAGTGAGAAGATCAAAAACATATATTGAAAATATTCTTGACGACAAATTCGTCCCAGATAAGTCTCATGGAATTAATCATGTTAAGCATAACCTGGAGTATGGATATCAGCTGATAGGGATCATTCAAAGTAAGAGAAAGAGAAAAAATCGCAGGTCAGTCTAGACTTCTGCTATTATTCAGCGACGATCTAGATAGATGTGATAGTAATCAAGTAATTCAATCTTAGTTATTCGTTGGCAATTGCGACCAAATCAGTCAGGCAACCGTGATTGGAACTGGTTCTACAAACTATTTATGGAAAGGGTTCATTGTGGCCCGAATGGGCCGCAAATTCGATTAGATATATGAATACACACGAATAATCCTTACGAGGGATATTTAATAATATAACAAATCTGAGACTTGAAATTTATTATCAGTTATAATTCGAATTTATATAATTACAAATTCTACGTCAGCATGTATAATATGCCATAGCTAAACCGGAAGTGATAGTCTCCCTAGGTATTCTTCCATCGAGTGTTCTGATTTTATTTTCGATACTATACTATTTTTTTCCTCCTCATTAAACCAATTTGCTAGACTTTTTGCAATTCCATTTTTGTCGCATATTACGATCATGTACCCATTAGAATCCTTTACAATCCCATAGAGATTCTCTTCACCTACTGGTTCCCATTGATCGGCTTTGTTGTCCTTCAGTGCCAAGGCAGGCATAGCATTTTCCGCATAAGTCTTCAGGAAATCCTGGGCAGATTTAACCCTTTTTTGACCAATTTTAAGGGCGGTAAAATACTGCATATATCTAGCTCAATCTAATTTCTCTTAAAAAAGGTTTATGGTCACTAAGGCA
>DASQUV010000024.1:0-3776 GCA_035641095.1 Nitrososphaeraceae archaeon | reverse complement strand
GTTTTAGCAAAACAAAACAGTAAATTCTTAATTTCTATTATAAAGTTGTAATCAATTTAAATGAATTCTTCCATCCTATAGGCCCTATCCCAGTAGAATGGACAAGATTTTTTATCTTTAGGTCGCACCACGAACCATTACCTTTCTGGACTAGAACGGGAATATCCATTAATTTTAGCATAGGTAAATCGTTTTCGCTATCCCCCAATCCGATAAAAATAGTTCCCCTCGGTTTATACTTTCGTTTGAAGAGATCAATGAGTATCCTGGTGGCCTTCCCTTTGTCATTTCCTTGAGTAATGTCAATATATCTCCCTCCATGTATTACTTTTAAGCCGGTTCTCCTACAGACTTTAGCTAACCTACTTAAGTCAAAAGAGCCTATTTCTAAAATTGTTTCTCCGTATTCACGTTTTGACATCCGCCTCGCAAAGGGCAATGGAATTTGTACCCTCTTACTAATTTCATGCAGCGACATGTCCATAGTCCCCTTAAAGTTGATCTGGAGCTCCTTTCTGTACCCAGCTAACCGCTTTCTTATTTCGTTTGAATGACCTCCTATTTCAATAAGCCTATATCCTTTCATTCTGATACTTTGTGCTGCTTCCAAGTCATCAAAATAGCCGTCTGGAATTACCACCGCCCCTCCATTTTCGATTATGAAAGGGTCAGACAATCTAAGCTTATTTCTGATATACTCCTGCTCACTTCGTGTCTTGGCGGAACAAAGAACGACCGGGATTCCCATCATTGCTAATTTTTTTAGTAGCAGATCGGTCCCTTCAGTTTTCCCGCTATACATGTCTATAAGTGTGCCGTCAATATCGGTGAAAACTATCTTTTGCAACGTAGTATTGTTCATTAGTAGAAGTGGAAGCAAATCTCCTACACTTATTTCTTGAGCACTATATTCTGCTATCACGTAGTCATTTTAATGGTCGCAGTCAAGTGGGTCTCTTATACTAGATATCTACCACTGAGGCTTATCTCATAAAATGATGTATAAACAATACAATGTCAAAAAGATGGGGTATCGCCACTGGTCAAAACCGTGTGCCTCTCCTCGTTATTTTATTTTGTGTATTTGGATTGGGCAGCCAAGCGAAATAAGTCTGCATCCATCAACTGTGAGAAGCGTTTAAAGGCAACCAGGAATAATTAGATTCTCTGGGATATGATTAGATGAAATTCCCACTGCGGAATTTGATATTTGAAAAGATAAAGCATTCAGGAAACATCACCGATGTAGAGCTTTTGAATAGCCTCAATAAGGAGGAAATTCAAGTTACTGACGACATATTTAACAAGATTTTACTGGATCTTGAAATATTCGGGCTCATTAGGGTATCATGGATCGAAAAGCACAAACGTAGGATAGAAGTTTCTCCAGGGGAACTAAAAATTGACTACACTGACAGTGTAGACTGAAAGTTGCAAAATTATTGAATTGGGATTCGACTAGCTCGTAGTGGTGATTTCAGCACCTCAGTAACCCGGTTATTGGCACGCGTTTCCTGCCCCAATTAAGTTCTGCAAGAGTTATTCGAATTATGCATTTACAAGCATGTGAAATATTTCGAGACAAAAGAAGAAATTAAATGAAAGAATGGCGTAATGAATCCACATGCCAAAAGATCGTCAACAACAAGATCTTTTGTTTAAGCCTCTAATTGTCGCAGGACTTGTTATAATTGCTTTTAGCTTTGCCTGTCTCTGGATTGCAAATATGGCACTGCCACAGGAAGATTCGGAGGGATTCCAAATAATTGGGTATCGTTTTCTGATAGGTGGAATAGTATCGATTGTCATCGGCTTTGTTTCGAAGCATTATTACTTTCTCTACAACTATGGCAGATTTTATTGGAATCAACTTCCATTTAGAAGACGTGGAAAAAATGCTAACAGGTATTCAGATTGGTATGCACCGTAGATACATTTAGCTGAGCTTGATAAAGGCGCCACAAAACGGATCGAATAACTGCTGTTCTGCAAGCCGATTTTCATATACCAAAATCAATCAAAATTAAAGTGAGCTCTCCCAGATTTACTGTATTAATACTTGGGACAGACCCAGCAAAGTTTATCTCTCTTGAAGGGCTATGATAAATATGACGCTAACCTGGGTTTTTTTTTCGCGTAATTATACCTTATTAGGGAATGTAGTGATATCAACTAATATATTGAGTGGTTGTTTGTATGGGTGACCCCAAGGGTAAAAGAGGTTATGTCTTCTAAGATCGAACAAGAAAATTCTTCGCAGGATTCTGCGCAGGATAGAATTTTGGTTGTAGACGACGAGCTAGATGTGAATATCTCTTTGCACATGGTTCTGGAATCTAATGGTTTCAAGGTTGATTCGTATAGCGATCCTCGGGAAGTCCTTCAGAATTTTAATCCTGGTGTTTACGGGCTTATAATACTTGATATAAAGATGCCTCATCTCAACGGCCTTGCCTTATATCGAGAGCTAAAAAAAATTGATCACAAAGCGAAGATTTGCTTTTTGACAGCAGGAGAAATGTTCTATGGAGACTATAGTGACATTTTCAATAGCGTGGGTGCAGACGGCTTTATGCGTAAGCCTATAGAGAATCAAAAATTAGTCGAAAGGGTAAGAAAAATAATGTCCAGTTAGTCCTATAGGGGGAGATTCATTAGGATAACGGTCTCTAAATGTGTTGCGTACATATTCGACCTAAAAAGTTTTTATTGGTTATTGTCAGGAGCGCCTAAACAATTTCCTACATGGGGTTTAGGTGTTGAATGAGTTTTTAGTCAAAAATACTGCTCAATACGGACACGGTTGACAACTGATTTAGCTGACTACTTAGTTACTCTAGCTGAAAAATAGGACTGAAGGTAGTTAAAGACGGCCGAACGCTCCGTGGAAGGATTCATAATATGTTATATCTCGGAATCCAATTTAATCCATTAGTGGGGCCATCACAGATTCGAACCAATTGTCCTAGCAATGTTAATATTAGTATATTTTCCATAATAATGGGTCATTGATTACTGAATCAGACGTTCTCAAATGTATTTCAGATGAGAAATGTAGGGAAATGCTAGCTAGTATACAAGAAAGGATTCCACTTTCAATATCAGATTTAAAATTGACACGCAAACAATATTATTCTAGACTTCATAACCTCATAATTTGTGGTCTAATTCAAAAGACAAACGGAATTTATCGGCTTACATCTTTTGGCAGGATCATTTTCGACTGGCATCTGGTTATAAGAGATACTATCTCCAAAGAATATTGGAAGCTAAGGGCAATTGATATGCTAGGCTCATCTGGTATCCCTGATTCTGAACGTTCAAAAGTATTGGATACGCTCATAGATAATGACAAATTGAAGCAATTTCTTAGTAGATGATTAATAGGTAAAGAGAATTATCTGCGGAGCAACTAGATCGTCGGCTTTATACATTTTTAATTGTAAACATGCTAAGGGATTCCTTCCTATCAGTGGCACGAGGATCAATTCGGTCTACATGACAGGGATTCTTCTCCCCTGCATTTTGAAATCAATCCCAATGGTGTTACTCCTCTAAGCAATACAAATAAAGACAGTAGTATCTTGCCGCGAACTCTTTATACTATAGAGTGCAGCTTGGAAAGATTTCTATCGTTATCAGTGACTGCAATCAACAGTCCACGTCTGAACCATCTGGAAAACTTAATATATTTTTAAGAATTTTGAGCAACTGGTAATTGAAAGTGACAGTTCTATCTAAATCATAGGGTATTGCAATTCAGCTGAATTTCTGGC
>DASQUV010000023.1:0-21020 GCA_035641095.1 Nitrososphaeraceae archaeon | reverse complement strand
GCCTCGCCGCGTGACACCCTTTCAATATTTATCGAAATTATCCTAGTAATGGTCTCAATAGCTTCTGCAGTCCAGCCAGCAATATGCGGAGTAAGTAAGAAATTCTCAAGTGAAAGAATTTTGTCATTCGGATCGGGAGGTTCGTCCCAAAACACGTCAAATGCAGCCCCCGCAATTCTTTGGGAGTTCAAAGCACTAAAGAGTGCATCCTTGTTTACTATCCTAGCCCGTGCAACATTTATCAAGTATGCCGATTTTTTCATCATACTGAGTTCCTTCTCCCCAAACATATCCCTCGTATCTTCTGTCAGGGGTGTATGAATTGAAACAATGTCTGCTCTGGCCAGGACCTCCGGAAGGCGGTCTATCCCAGCCAAGTCGTCGACAAAATATTTCTTATCATAGCCCTGACTTTTCGTAGAAGGATGTTTGGTCACTGCTTCCACTCTCATACCTAACCCTCGTGCAATTTTTGCAACCTCTATGCCTGTTACACCTAAACCTACAATGGCCAATGTCTTACCGTGGAGCTCCATACCGGCAGTAGCTTTCGATTTTGTGTGCAACATGCCTATTGCCGGAGGGGGGTGCCCAGTCCCGATAGACACGTTCTTTGACAAAAGAAAAATCAGGAAAATAGTGTGTTCTGCAACAGAGATTGCATTGGCAAGTGGGACATTTGCCACATAGATCCCCTTCGAAGAACAATACTTGATGTCGATATTATCTACTCCAATCCCAGATTGCTGTATGAGTTTAAGGTTAGGACAATTTTCTAAAAGTGATCTGTCTATGACTTGAAAACCATTTATGACAACTTGAGCAGGAGCAATTTGAGATAGCAAAGACTTATCAGGATCAAGATATTTGATCTCGAGATCATACTCCTTCAATTTCTTCAACAATGATTGTCTAAATGTTTGACCTTGTAAAAGTCCCACTATATTCAATCTTTAGATAACAATAAGGTAAACCTTCTTCATATTTTTTTGTATTTAATTAGGGATGCTTAGAGTCGGATGTCCCACTTACATGATAACAAATATCATTTGAAACCTGGGCTTGACTGGGAACTCAAAATCAACTTCGAAGATAAAGTAAACATCCCTAGTAACCCTCAATGAACCTTTTAATGATCTCGTTGATTAATTTCGGCTTTTCAGCATGTGGTCTATGTCCACAATTCTCTAATAAGCACAACCTGCAATTTTTCATCTTTATAAAGGGAAGTATGAACCTGACCGGAATTACATGATCTTCTTTTCCCCAAATAACAAGAGTGGGTGATTTTATCTTATTGACATTGATTCTACTTGCCGTAGTACTGTACTTCAGTGCAGATACGAATGCGTCTTTAGCTCCTTGCATGGATATTCTTTCGTGTGCCATAGAGACATCATGGCCCCTGACTGGCGCAACAGTGGTCTCAGACAATGCTTTTTTTATTTCGGCCCTCGATATAGCATCAATAATACCTGCATATTTTCGAAGACCGGGAGAACCTAAAAAGGACTTGGGAGTGAAGCCTGCAGGACTAATGAGTACTAGCTTGCCCACTTTGTTAGGATTTGTTTTGGCGATATTAGCGGCAATTTGGCCTCCGAGTGATGACCCGATGATGTGGATAGGAAGCCCGATGTTTAGCTCATGAATTGCGTGTAAGACAAATGACGTAAAGAAGCTTAAAGTGTATTTTCTATACGGTTTGTCGCTAAGCCCGAACCCTGGAAGATCAAAGGCGACTGTCCTGTAGCTTCTCGACAGCTGCCCTGTATTATTCTGCCAGCTTTCGATAGATCCTCCTAGGCCATGAAGAAACACCACAGTCTTTGCACTTTCAGTGATACTATCTTGATAGCGAATATTCAAATTATCTACTACAGCATACGTTGATTTTAGCCTCTCTACTGCTTTCACATGATAATTCTCTGAAAAGCAACTAGTAAATCATTACGTTAAAAAAAGGAAGCCGCTCAAGTCCTACTTCTGGAAACTCTTGGACTTAGTTTCCACCACCCATTTAGGTGACAATCCAGCTTAGGAATGTGGGGTATGTAAAGTTGAAGCACATAACCTAAGTAGGGCGGAAATAAACGTTAGAACTGGTATGCGGATATCGGGGTTGCAACCTACCCAGCATATGGTCAGTATGTCCTGTTGTTGGACCTTCAGTGTCTGTTACGGTTCGAGGATATTATAATAACTATATATGGGTGTTGAAACTTGGTTACAAGTTAATACTCCACTATCTACCAATGGTAAAGATTCGAACACCCCCTTTAGCCACTGTCTCATTAATCGCATTAAATCTTCTGATTTTCGCATTTGGCTTTCTAACCGATACTCATATTTGGATAATCAGAAATTTCGGATTTGTTCCTGATTCTGTATTCGACAGCAGCAGAATGGGTAGCTCTCGCCAGTCCTACGAGTATCAAGCGGATCCGACCAGCCTAGAAAATGTGGCAACTTCTACTTTTATCCGGCTACTGTCTTCTATGTTTATCCATTCTAATGTAACTCATATTGTTTTCAACCTGGCTGCCTTAGCATATATTGGAGGTTACTCTGAGAGGTCAATTGGAACAGGAAGATATGTAGTGATCTATTTTCTCTCTGGGATATGTGCAGCATTGTTCCATGGGGCAATAGCCTCTTATGTTTTAGACAGCGGCCAGACTTTGTTGATAGGGGCGTCAGGTGCTATTTCTGGCGTGCTTGGTATTGCTGCCGCTCTTGGGAACCGACGAGCTTACTATTGGCTTATAATTCAAATAGTTTTTGCAGTAGTAGGTTCAGTAACTTCAATTCCCATTGCATTCACAGCTCATGTTGGCGGATTTCTCGCTGGTTTAGCACTTACTAAATTTATAGTGAGAGGAGAATTGTTCCGAAGAGAAGCTGATCGAATTGATGAAGGCGGAACAGACTAGAACATGCCAGCGCGTTCCCAGTCAGTCTAAGCTCAGACAGAACTCAACCATATGGTAAATCAATTTATTTGCCAAATATTTTCCAAAGTTCGAGTAACCTAATATTGGTTAAAGTGATCTGCAGAAATTTGGTCGGCCATTTGAATTGCAATGCAGCTAATTTGACTGGCGACCCCGTATTGATAGATCTGTTTACTATTTTAGCAATCTACTGTTTATTTTTAAGCCATATCATATCTCTCATTAGCCATACCATGTCTTTTTTGAGAAGCTTCATGTACATCTCTTCATGCTTGGGACAATAATTGGTCCTGCCTGCAATCAGTTCGTACGAAATAGATGATAGCTCTTCAAAATGCCTTTGCGCCTCTGCTCTTAGAAAGTCTTCCCAAAATTTTCCCAGCCTACCCACGGGCATCATTCATACATTACAAGGTATACATCCAAACTAGTTATGGATATCGTGATTATATTATGCGATGTATGAATTATAATTCCACAAGCCATTTACGTGAAGAATATGTTTGTCTCTCATAAGGTTAATTCCCTAATTTGTGAGGTAACGATGAGGTTATCGAACTATATTGACTCCATCGTGAGAATCCCTCGGCAATGACTTCGTGTAGTGCAGACAAACGAATGAAGAAAGCATTTCTGGGAATGTTCAGTGTTAAGACTGAAATGGAGACGGGAATTTGCTCTTAGGTATTAACCTTCATATATCTTGTCATGAATGTAGGGTTACTTTGAACAAATATGGCTTGTAAGGGGCTGTGCACGAGATATAGGGCACAGAAACGTTACGGTGTGGGGAGATATGTGAGTGGTCAGAAGCGATGTCAAATCTGTGAGGTTTTTGTAAACTGGTCAGGACTATGGTGTCCATGTTGTAGACAAAGGTTGAGGCTGAAGCCACGTCTGATGAAGTTCAAGACCAAGTTCCAATCCAACTTTATCGGTAGTCCGATCCAGATTTCTCCTAATTAAAAAATGCTGAAAGACAGAATGCGCTTTCGAGTAAGTATCAATTACTATGGTAATATTCAGTATGTTGATTGCCCGGTAAAAAGAGTTACTAGACGTATGGTGATTATCATCCAAAGCCAAATAGTAAATGCACGAATATTTTCCTCGGCAACAAGAAACTGTACCCGAGACGGTTAGATTCACCGTCAACGATTACCTAAGTACTAACCAAAGGAGAATTTAGCTTCAATTTATATATCAACTTCTAAGTTTGAAGTGTTGTACCTCACAGCCGTGCAATTCAGAATGAGCGTTGTGAATAAATGGCCGGAGATCAATTGGCAAAAAGTTCCAAGCTTCTTGGCAGGGTTGGGAACATTTCTGGTCAAGTTCTGATGCGAATAGGAGACTCCATATACCTACTATTTTCCATCCCTAAATGAGAATACTAAAAGCCGACTCGTACTTTCTCTCCGCCTTAACACTAATAAACATCAACCGAATCTTGACAATATTGAAAATTTGATAATCTAACATGAAAGGTGAAAGAGCCATTCTAAATGAGGCGAAAGCTGACCGGTTCGACACATACGTTAGCATTGAGCCTCAAGGTGATGATTGCAAGCTTAATGCAAAGCTACTTTATCTACTACAATTACTACTATTACGACACCTTGGTCTACTTGGGGTTTGGGTCCCCGATTATATCCGCGAATTTTAACCTCGTTTACGCGTCTTCGTGATTACCTTGGAAGATGAATTTTTCCCATTGCCTAGTGATTCAAAGTACGAAAAACAATTAATTAGCTTATAGGCAAAGTATCATTTGCAGTCAGGGAATTTGATAATTAAGTCGATATTTTCTGAGAAAGAGGTTGAATATATCCTGTCACATAGTATCGCACGGATTGCAACGGCTGCTGAAGTGGACTCAAGGTCAATAAATGCATCAAAAAATAGTTTCTCGAAAATTGTACAGCCTGATGTTGTGCCTGTGGGGTTTAACTTTGACGGTGAATATTTTTACATAGGTGGAATTGACATGCCTAGATCCACTAAGTACAAGAACATTTTCAAGAATAGGGCTACCGCATTGGTAATTGACGATTTAAAAAGTATCAATCCCTTGCAGCATCGAGGAATTAAAATATATGGTGAGGCGGAGATCGCTAAACGACAGGGAGCATCATTGAATAAAATCGGCCGATTCGAGATTGTTTATTTGATAAAAATAACTCCAAAGAAAAAATGGAGTTGGGGTATCGACCACGTCTAGGCCTAATACAAGAATGCCCACCGATCACCATGAAATAAAGGGAGTGTTGGTTAATACTATATATGCGGATAAGATTTTCAAAGAGGATTGCTGGTCAACTTATTACATTGCTAACTTATCTACACGATGATGCTCATAGTTATTTCCACTATCACATTCTGTAATTAACAACACGTATTTGAATCATTTTGAATCATTTTGGGGTTTAAACAATATCAGCAGACTGCAATTCAATCAATGAGTGTTTGATGAATTTCCTAATTTTGCCAGAGCTAGATCAGGTTTGTAGAAACGATAGGCTGCTGCCTCCATTCGATGTAGTTAGTTGAGTGGAACAGATTGAGATCAAGTTTCTTATTATTCCAGCAGTCATGGAAATGGCAAAAGGAAAGCGTTCCCATCAGTATCGGTACCGCTATCTTGAGAATTCTCATTACCGTCACTGGAATCTCCATCACCGTTTCGAGGTAGATCTCCACGCTGCTGTTGTAACCCTGGAGCGATATCATTTTCTGAAGGAACAGGCAGAGATAGATCTGATTGTGAACAAGCGGCATTATCCTGAACTGAGCAATCGTTTTGGGCAAACGCATGAGAGCTGATTATTGAAAGCACCACAAAACTTATCGTAGATATCCATGTCATGACTGCTATGAAATTGTTCTGCAGCACTTTTCCGATCTTGTAGACTAGATTTTCAATAAGGAATATTAACATTAAGATACTATTTTACAGAAATGAATTAAGTATCTATAATATGATAATGTCCCGTCTAACCGAAGTTCATCCTAAATACCCGTTCCGGCGTATTTACATTTTGACTTAGGATTAAAACAAACTCAAGACAACCAGAAAAGGAATCAACCCCTCTACAAATAGGGCTAGAATATTACGGGAAAAACATTCTATAACTTTATATGATATGCACAAATTTACTGTACTAGAATGAGGTCAAAGTTATCAATAACATTAGTAGCTTTGTTAGCATTGGGCCTAGCTATACCTGGTTCGATGTTGGCTCCACAACATGTCTTCGCAGGCGATGATGATGATGACTGCGGATCAGCGGCAGCGGCAGCGGCATCAGGGGATAGCGCCGCTGCAGCAGCTGCTTCTGGTTGCGACGACGACGATGATGATGGGGGTGGATCAGCGGCAGCGGCAGCGGCAGCTGGCTCGGCGTCAGCAGCAAGTGCAGCATCTGGCGGATCGGCTGCTGCAGCAGCAGCAAGCTAGTGGTAAACTACTTACCAGCAATTCCCTTTCTTTTTTTTGTTTAGTAGGGTTAAATTTTTGTTAATAGACTGATTGAAGGTCAGGACTTGATCCTTTTCTTATTATTGGATTGGATCGAACACTATTAGAAAAACTAAGTTTTACGATAATGATTCCTATGTAGGCAAGGTAAACTCAACCAGAGTCCCGTCAGTAATTCCGTTCGCGGATGAAAACCCTGCTGTCGTCTCTAGAACATATTGAGCCGGGACGTCTGGGGCATAAGATGGACACGGTAGCAAGGTGCTACATGGTTGAAGATTCTCTTCAATGTGGACCACTTTCTTGTCGGCACTTAGCCATATTATATCTATGGGAAATTTCATATCTTTCATCCAGAAGCTTAGGATACGTGGATTCTCATATGGAAATAGCATTCCTTCGCTAGATCGAAGTGAATCCTTTATTGAAAGACCTTTTCTCTGTTCATCGGCAGTAAGTGCTACATCGGCTAGTAGTCTAAGCCCGTTAATGGTAACGTTAACCCTATTCGGAAGCGATTCAGTGCTTTCCAGATCAGAATTTCGCGTCTCATCCTGCGCTAAACCATCACTCCATAAGAGTTTAAAGCTAGAAACAGCTAAGAGGACTACAAACAGGAATAGGATTAGTATTTTAAATTCAAGAACCCTACACTTTCTAGATATGCGTATCAACTGGAATAGTGCGTATTATTTGAGCTGGCAATATATTCTGTTCTTATTTTGAATGAAATTGAGTAACGTCAATTGCGAGTCACAACAGATATAGACCACGAATGACCACGTCGGGTCTTTTTAAAAAATGGTTTTCTGTCGCTACTAGGTACATAGGCTATGTCTAAGCATCTGTAGAATTTCCACAACATCACATTTTAATCAAACCACTCCCTTAATTCGACCTGACAAGTGTGGATTGCGCTTTTCCCTGTTTCTTGTTCATATCGTCTTTGTAATTTTTATAAGATTATCCAACGTTGGCTCCTCTTGAATAACGATCCAATGATTAACTACAAATAAACTTGAATTGAAACACTAAATAAATAAAAGGAAATTTCTAAATTGAAATAAATATACTTTTATAGTAATTCAGCGTTACGAACTGAGACCTTTAATGAATGTCAGCTTGTTAAATAAAATGTTAAGGCCAAAGATAATATCAGTTATTATAATTTTAGGAATCCTGATTTTTATGTTGCCGACATCATTTTACTCGATAAAGGACTTCACGAGTATGAATATGGCATGGGGTTCTTTTCAATCTCCAAATGAACAGAAAGAAAACATAGTCAAAATAATTAAAGATTCTATGACAAGCTATTACATAGTTAATAATGAGACCGAATTCATCGGGACTTTTGATACAACTTATTCTATTTCTGGGAACAGTGCTTCTTTGATGAATTCTCGTGATACTATTATTTCTGTTATACAAGAGGACTTCAGTAGATCCCCTACAATGGGATATGTTACAGTCGGAAATATTTCAACTACCTCAACCGCCGATGCTCTGGCCTCAAATCGCCTCTCTATATCTAATCCATTCGCGGATCCAGCCGCAATTAACCAAACTATAAGTCAAAAAGTATCAAATGCAATAGAAACGCTAGATAGACGTGATGTACCTACCATCGAAATTAAATGTGACTTCGATATGAATATTGCTGAGTGGAATTGTGTGAATTAAGACTTGGATTTAAGAAAAGACATAATTTTATATAATTAAATTATCTGATTTTTAATGGCCTGAAGTTAAGATGATCTAAATAGAATGTCAATGGAAAGGGGAACAACAGAGTCTCCACTATGACGGAACTCTTGAATTTCGGCGGAAGTGCTTTAACATATATGGAATATTGTGTTGCACTATGTCAGTTAGGGCGTGTCCAGTTCATTTTCACTAGGAAGGCAGTATAATGCTCGAAGGTGGGTTACGAACTAGTGCGGTTCTGTCTCCGCAGGGTGGAAACAAGGTAAAGCCAACCAAGAATCGCCGTGACGTCTGCCGGCTATCCTTGCTCCTATTAGCGACGTCTCATTGTTGCTTTAAGATCACTTGTCAAGTATTAATATCACTAATGCGAAAAAACTGGTTCAAACTGAGACCTTTTGACAACAATCAACATGTTATTACCCAAATGCTATTTGCTAACCTCACCTGCGTTAACGACAAGCTTGACAAGTGCTATCTAGTTGGATCATACTCGTCGCTCCAACTCAGATACGCTGAAGGTTGAAAAGTGTAAGTCGATTTCCAGTCGGTTATCAGTTATCCTCAGAATCAAAGGGTATTGGAGTTACAAGTTGAAACGGAGTTCTCAACTTAATGGCTTCTTCCAGTCTCTCCTCAACCGTCCCTTGGACTCTTGCAATAAATTCGTCGACAGCTTTCTTTGTTTGAGAAGATATTTCCTTATCAACTGAATTTAGCTGATCAGTACTTGGATCTTTGTCGGCTTCAGGAATTGAAATGCTGTTTTCAGGGATATGCTCCTCCTGCTGGATGGTAGAGGTATTTTGAGTATGAATTTCATCAGGTTGGGAAAGCGGAGGAGTTATTCCATTGGAGTTGGTTTGTAGAGACTGTGGCGTAATCCCCCCACTTGCTGGAGTTTGTTGTACACTTTCACGAGGGGAGTATGTAGACATTACAGCAGTTGTGCCATCCAGAACTGGTTCAAGGTTATTTGTAGTCGTGTTTTCACCACCTTGCGAAGGAACTGGAGTCCGTGTCAGTGAGGTATTTGAATTGGTAGAATTGGTAGAATTGGTAGAATTGGAAGACACCCCAGTTACATTCAGGCTATTGAACTTTGTCGAGTTTGCGCTACCATTCAAGCAAGTAATTTTTGCCGTCATTTTGTTATCTCCTTCAGTAATCAGCCCATAAGTTGGTAAAAAGGTGTATTTCCACAGCGAGTAATCCTTGGTACTATTACCTGAACCACTTTGTTCCGTAGGCGTTACTCTCTGGTAGGGTTTGATACCATTCAATATAACATACACGTCACATGTACTGGCTGGATTGTCAGAAGACACGCCAGCTATCGATAAGATACCTTCAGAAGCTATTTGACCCTTGGTATGTGAAGTAATCTTTACTTGGGGGATAGGGCTTGGTGTATTAGTCACATTTTGTGTACTATTCATAGTATTGGTCGTTATCTTAATCGGTGACGAGTTGGGGAGAATACTGGTTGCGTCAGAATTTTGAGTGTGATTGACTGCAGATTGACTTGAAGTCATATTTTCTTTAGCAATCTCCGAGGGAATGGTATTATTTTCAAATACATCACCACTATTGTTTGCGGGCATAATTTGAGAATGTCCTACATCGCCAGTGCTCATCCCTAATGTAAGGGCTATTACGACTGCAAACAAGGCAATAAATATTGTAGTAGTGATCTTTAGTTTGGCATTTAGATAGTATTCAATGTTATGACCTTTTAGGTATCTTTTCACTTTTATGATTCTCCATCTACCACGAGTAAGAATTCCCCCACAGCAATACTATTAAAGGTAAACAAACATGAATACATGTTTATGATCTATACTTTAGGTCTTTTAAAACTATTGTACATGTTTACTATATGATTGATTAACTTCAAATTGGGATATTCGCCCTTCACCATTGCCATCTGTGGACAATAATTATGGATTCTATTTGCTATATGAGATGATAATGCAAAGTATCCAATAAATTCATTTGGAAACGGTTTACCCTTAAATTGGCAATGTTACCTGTGTTGTTCATTGTGTCTGTCATGGCATTTGGACCCCAAAATTCTGGCAATGGATATTCAATGGAAGTCTGTCAATTCCACGATCGATTGCTCGAGAGAGTGATTGCCCATTTCTCCCTTTCTTTCCTGCAAATGCATCTTCTTGCGTCGTAGCTGCTGCCGCTGAGGCAAAGGCATTTCTACTATTGCAAACACGGCTACAAATTCGAATCTTTATTCATTCAATGAAGGCATGTTTGAAATATTTGTTATAAGAATATTCCGTGTCGCACCGATACTGAATAATCTTCTTTACTCATAAAGCGTTTTACACGGATCTATCAAATTTATCGAGCTCAAATTAGAGGCTTATAGTAGTAATCTTGATTCGGGGTTGAAGGAAGTCAGTCGATAGTTTCGGAGAGAAATGGGGAAAACGATATCAAAATTATCCGGTATCAAACTTTATGGCACTACCGTCAAAGTAAGGACTAGCCCTGTTAAATACACTATCTGGAGCGGCGTTTAAACAAAGGAAATCATTTATGATTGTCAACCAGATGATCCTCGGAAGTCCATCATTGCTAGTACCAAGCTCTTCAAAAATATTCAACGACATATCAAAATCGAACCATAAGCATGAGGGGATTCAGATTTAGCATTCAGGATTGACGACAATGCAATAAGTTCCCAGTCACCAGCAATATCCACGATGATTCCATAATTACTGACATCATATCATTTGATTGGGAGATACTTGATTTGATTTGAGTACAACGAAATGAAATGCTTATTTTTTGGTGGACAGTCCCATTGAAGTATTCATTTAAAAAATACTAACTCAGTAGATTCTTAATTCCAGTTAAATAAGGGCAAAATTTAATTCCCCAGGAGCGCGGAGGTTCCAGCTGTTACCTCTTCTCAGGAGACACAGGGTTTCCAAAATCGTCAGAATATGCAGAATAGAGCGTCAAGACTTGTCCATGTTTTATAGAATAATTACCGATATAGTTTATGATTGGCTTATACTCATCCTTCAAGGAAAGTAAAGCATTTGCAAGAGAATCAGATAAGAGGATATGACCTTCTCCTCCGATGTCCATAACTCTTCTGGCTAGGATTATCCCAGGTCCCCAAAAGTTTTGATTATTCTTTATGTCACTTACTGAAAAAACAGGCCCAGAACTTAGCCCAATTCTTACTTTTATTCTGTCCTTTTCACTTTTACCCCTGTTGTAGGTCCTCAATTTCTGATGGAGCTGGATTCCGAGTTTTAATGAGAGTTCAGGATTTAACAGAAAACCTATTACCATTCCGTCCCCTGTTGGCAAGATAATCTTCTTCTCCTCCAAGTTGTATGCGCTGCATGTCATGATCAAATTGTTAAGAATTTCAATCTTTTGTCTCTGGGAACTAACGGAATAGCTTGGATCAGAAAGCCCAACTATGTCAATAAAAAAGAAGCTAGCGTCCATGACCTCTGATGAAAATCCTAGTTCAGATAGACTTAACCCATAAATGCCTACCAATTTCTTGTAGACTTCCAAATGTTTTACGTGAAAATAGAGTCCCGAATATGAAATAGGATTTTCGTTAATTTTTGACTTGCAAACGTAACAAATGAAATCAGAGCTTTTTTGGAGGAATCGAATTAATCCCTCCTGTGTGACCTCAAAGTCGACCCATTTGGGAGTCAAGACTATCCCCCTGATAAGAGTCATCTTCATTGCTCTAAGTCGAGACTCCATTTCCTCTTTGAACGCCATTTCCATGACAGCGTCAAAAGAAAGACTTAGGCGCTCAACCTGTTCCTGGTCGAGAGATGGAACAGTAAGGCTACAAATTCCAGATATTTGTTGGATCTTTGACATAAAATAAAGGTCCGTAATAAAAGCACCAACTTCCTTCAGCCCAGATAGAGCGATGAGATGGTTCAAAGAATCAATAATCAGGGTGAAATTGGGACTCTTATTCCTCATTGGAGTATCGGTTCGATTCAACTTATTGTCTGTATCGAGATTAGGAACTTCAGCATTAGAGCCATGAGATTTCGCAGTAATTTCTTTTATTTCAGAAATGATCCAGGTTAACTTTGAATTAAGCTCTCTAGTATTTCTTCGTGTATACGGGTTAATAAAATGTAGGCTTGATCCTATTTGTGAGCGGGAACAACCAGCATCTACCATCCAGTTCTGAAATTGTTCATCCGTATTCGTGCATGAAATATAGATACAATCTGAACCTTCGTTAATTCGTTCTACCAAATATTCTCTACAGTAGCAACTCTTGCCGACATTTGAATTCCCCGTCAGGAGGATCATGCAATTAGGAATCTCCTCCCGTTCGGTGAGTTCAAGCAATCCAGGGATATGCAACATTTTCTACCTCAGGACGAATAATTATGAACTGTCGGACGTCTATATGAAACTTTTCTCAACCAAATGGCCACCTTATTTCTGAATGAGTGATAGGTTATTTTTACAATGATTCGAGACGATTGCGAATGTTTTAAGATAAGTCAACTGATTTCACTCACGAGCTCCTATTGAAAGGTGTGGAAAACATAAAGATGGCTCCCCGTGCTGCTCAGGTCGCTGTAGCGATTCCACTAATAAGCTGACTGACGTAATGTGAAAATGGGTGTTCGGGATAATTCAACACCGTCAAGAATTCTTTCTCAGAAAATTGGATATCACAAAAGCATGGGATAGAACTAATAGTCTTGACGCCTAGCTCCTGCGACAATTTAGGTTCTCCCAACGAGGCACCCGATTTGATTAGATTCTCCTTCCATGATTCAGGAACCCCGCTTATGCGGAGATTACCAGGTCCATTGGTATCAGCTTTAAGAAAGTCCTTTGGGGGCATACAGTAGCCTTGTACTCTATTGTAGAGCAGATATGACTTGCTTCCATGCCTTGTGAACGTATCATATATATCCTCAACAAGACGCTTGGTGCCCTTGCTGTCAATGTCTCCCGATTTTAGAGTGAGAAGCAAAATATCAGAAATTGCCAAGGCATTAATCGACCAAGTGCGTATACCTGGGCTAGTGTCAATAACAAGATAGTCAAGCCTTAAATCCGTAAGCATTTTTTCTTTCAAGAGTATGAGCTTCTTCAAAATTTCCCTTGCAGTGCTAGTACCGGTTGTTTCTAGCTGCAATATTTCTTCGCTGCGAGGATTGCTAAAGCCTAACCATAGATTGCCACCATTCGAATTGATTGATTTTTCCTCTGAATTGTAATTGTTTGGACTAACTTTTCCTGAACTGAGAAACTGACTACCATCAATAATTACCTCAGACAAATCAGCCGATGAATTTAGATAGTTATTAAGCCATTTTTTTGGTTCAATTTCGAAATATGTCTGGATACTTGGAGCGTAAATATCTAAATCAAGTAAGCCAACTCGATTTCCCCTATTGGCCAACTGGGCAGCGAAGTTACAAGCGATGGTCGTCTTTCCAGTTCCGCCCTTATATGAATGAAAAGCTATCGAGATGGGGTTCATGAGTGATTCTTACCAAATCTTAGGGGTGGGCTATGAAATTAAATCTTTGGGAGAGAGATAGAACTTGTCCTGAAGAAAAATGGCGTTTCAATGTTCCTAGCAGAGAGGTGCCATATGAACTATGGCAGGTGTTGAACTTCCTAATCACTCTACAAGATATCAATGGGTGTTGTGTAGCCCGGGGAGTTCTCTAATTGATTCGCTATTGATATCAATTCAATTTTTATGAAGTCAGGTCGCCGTAGTTGTTTAGAGAAGGACGCTGGTTGGCTTCATGAGAGCTAAATTTTCTGCGGATAAAATTATACTTACACAGGAGAGAAGTCAATAGTCGCAATCTTCTTTATACGCGACGATCACTCTCTCCTATGCCCAAGGTAGGCTCCGATGTATTCCCCCGCCCTAATTCGAAGGATAAACCCAATGACGACAAACCCTTCAATCAAAATTCGACTCAGAATTAGACCTTCTTAAAATGGATCATGAGATCCATTTCATGCCACAGCTGGCGTATCTGATTAACTCGATCTATTATGGGAAGCAACTACTTATTGAGTTCTCGTTTAATACGTCCAATAAGATCGTCATTCGAAATTGGCTTTTGGATAAACGATGTAGGGACAAGATCAGGATAGATCTCCTTAAGAGCATCGTAATAAACCTCAAAGGCGGTAATAAATATCACCCGTACCCTCGGATCCATCTTATTGATTTCGTCATACAGTTCAAACCCCGTCATTTCAGGCATCTTAATGTCCAATAATAACAAATCGTAGTAATGGGGCTTAAACCTTTCAATGGCTATGTCAGGGGAACTGAATGAATCAACAACAAAACCGCATGATTCCAAAGTAGTACTCATCGAAAACAATACGTCGGGATCGTCATCGACCAAAAAAATCCTTGTGATATCTGATTCATTTGGCTTATTTTCGGAAGGTTTTGTTGCCGTAACAATCAGAATCTGGTATTCTTAATAATTGTTTGGCGGTTGCAAGCTTGATTGCATATACTTCGCTTTTGCTTAATTTAACTACTACCATATTAGGGTATGGGAGCAATAAAATACTTGAAAAGATAAGTTCTGTTTAATTGAGGAAAAACGGCCTATCCTTCCGCTAGCTGTCGGCGGGCGAATTTATTGAGGGATAGGTCAAATTCCACTGCCTCCCCTAGAATAATTCTTTGATCACTCGATTCAAAAGATGGTCTCGTGTTGATGGTTTTTTCATAAAGCAGCCAATACTCTTGACATGATGGCGGATTTCCCGTATTGCTTCATGGTTCACTTCCCCAGATGACATAAAACAAACTTTGATATTGAGATCAAGCCTTGTTACTTTTTCTACTAGGTCGTAGCCATTCACAGTAGGCATGTTGATATCGACAAGTAGGAGATCGTAGTAGTACGGTTTGAATTCTGCCAAGGCCGTTACAGGGTCTGAGAACATAGTTACCTCCAAAACCTGAAATTCTGATCCTTGTGTATCTTTCTTAAGATAGCTTTCAAGGCATGATCTAATTGCGATGGCACTGTCAAGGTCATCATCTATTACTAAAACTTGCTTCATACTTTCGCCAAATTCATTTCCCGCATTAGAAGGCTTAGCATATCTTATAGGTGCATTCTCGGAAGACGCTGGTACAGCCAGTGCAGCTGAAATTGGATCCGTGAAGGTCATTTTTATGTGAGATCTTGGACCGATTATATCATCTGCAGAAACATATGCATTCAATTTATTATGCGTTATAGAATTCCTGCTTATCATATTTACCACTCTCACTAACAATGACCAGCTGAAGAAAATAATGATTTATAGACGCCACTTTTAATTAGTCAGAATTGATACTGATATTTCAATTCGGGTGTTAATAAAGCGTATCCATAACCTTGCCAATCCGGACTCTGACGACTCGCTTAATTTTTTACTCCCCAATACACTAATTATAACAAAGGTCGTAGCGCATAGATTGTAATGTTTCTGGAATTGCAATGATCATCAGTAAAAACGTCCTGGACGAGCTATCCGATTTCAGCGGCGACTATCCTATATTTGATACCAAAACAGATCAATTTGTTAGACAGGGATTCATTAGCCAGCTCAGCTAGATTAAAATAGAATCGGAACGACCCATGAGGCAACATATTCTTACCACATCGTCCTTCACGGAAGGAAAGTCATTATTGTACACGAAATTTAGACTCATTTTACCAAATATAGCCAAGAAGGCAGCATTTACGTATCCATAGTCAATCCACAAGTAATGCTTCAAATAGTTCGATCTTTTAGGGGCCGGAAAACACTGGCAAGATCCATTGATCTCGCCATACTAGTTTGCATTGAGGGCAATTCGCAGTCTCAATCACCATGTTCTGTTTAACTGGATGATTCAAAACACTCAGTACTTTGGAGTTGCACCGAGGACAAATATACGCACCAGGTTTCTTAACTTCAGACGGTTCATAGAGCATTGAATTACTATACCATCGAGCTATATTTATTTAAGTTCAGACTAAAAGGTATTAGATTTTTTATCATAAGATAGTTTCCGAAGTGCCTGTCCTCACTCATGATATATATGTAACTGAACTTGAATATAACCCACAGCAAAATTTTCGACAACTACCAAAGAATTATCTCGAGATGGATGTCCCCGAAAGGTAGTTCGATCAACTCATATTAGTTGGGTTTCCTTGCTCCCTTTTGTTCAAAAAGCCACTTTCGCCTGTATTTTTCCTGTCGCAGCTTAAATCCTTTAAATATATTAAAATAGGTCTCCTTCGCATGACTTTGCTTGTCAAGTTCAGACTGGATCCATAACGTATCAAATACAGAAATCGTAGCAGAGATCCTCGTTTCTTTATTGGAGAACGTAGCTTTCCCTAGTATTTCTGAAAGCATTTTTTTCTTGCTATCGATTATTTCCACTGAAAGTAAAGCAACCTGGTCAACAATAAAGAACATGTTTCTATCTCTCAAATCCCTGGTCAAGAAAGATATATTGGCATAAAGGTCATTATTTTTGTTCCTAAGTGCAAGTTTAACCCTTTCTTTTATGATTTCGGCCTCACCTTCGTCCTTGTCTATATGCACTATGGCCCTGACTACAACGTTATGCTTAATTTTATTCCCCAGCATCGCGATTACTCCGGCTTCCTCGGCGCACCAAAATGTATTTGCATACGGAAATACAACCAGAATTTCGCTTCTAGATGCCTCCACAAATTCTGGCAATGCAGCACAGATCTCTGAAGGATTATTCATTAGCTCATTAGGTATTTTGTCTTGAGATATACCTCTCTCAATTTCTGCGATCTTTTGCATCGCTGGGGTTGCTACACTCCAAACTCTCTCAAAAAAGTAACTTTGCATCTGTATAAACGACCGATTAGCTGAGAGGATCATATCAGATTCAGAATTGATCAGTTTAGTTGATTCATCAGTAATGTTCTCCAACCCCGTCGAAACATAGATAAATTGCTCACCGGAGTCTTTTATTCCAAGATAACCAGTAACGTTGTCGATGTGCCTTAACTCTACATATTTCATCAGTTTAGTACAATGCTCTAGATTCTGCTGATTAATTTTAGTTATAAAGCGAGAGGCAACATGCCTGAACTTCAGTTGAACTTGCTCGTTCCATAGCAGTGAATTATCGACAAGTACTGCAAGCCAACCTTCATCGAATATGCAATTATAACTCTTCACAGCTGATGAAACGATTCTAGATATAGCCCCCGTTATCTCTGTTCGATCATTGCTGTTAGTCAATCCTTCAGACATGATATGCGAATCAGTGGAAGCCAGAGATAATGAACCTGGAATTCATACCTCAGGTTAAAGATATAAATGCTTATCACATGGTGAATTAAAAAGTGCAGATCAATGACTAATCATTAAATCGGGCATTCCGGGGATAATTGATCCTGTTACGTAATGCACGATGCAACAAGAAAGCTCTTATAAGTCAAAGTGGAGTTAATACGTTGATTTGCCTATATATTTGGACGTTCATGGTGTTCCCTTTAAGGAAGACCAACTGAAAGAATTGGTTCATTCCCCCAAGGACGAATTTGGTGTCAGCCATGTCAATCTTTTTTATAATCATGATGCGAACGTTTGCTTCTGCCTACTCGATGCGCCTGATGAGGAGGCGGTTATGAAACATCATAACAAAGTCGGGATTAGTTGCGAGTGGATAACAAGGGTCACAATGGCTACAGGTAAAGAGATAGCAAGAAACACTTTATCTCAATCCTCTAAAAACAATGACACTCCCTCGATGTCTGCATAATTAAGCCTCATTAATTTGACATCAATTATAACAATAAACACGGGGGCTACACACCAAGCTACCCCAATAATAACAAAAAGCTAGAACAACCAGGAAGATGATTGACCAAACCTGGTCGCCTAACTTAACAGCAAAGGTTCTTTAAGTGAGTGATTTAAAGGCCCCTACTGCTACTGCATTTGAACCAATATATTATAAAAATGGGAGATAGAAAAGGCAGGAGAATATCCCACTAAATGGGCATTCAATTTCTGTAATGTCTAAAGCTACTAAGTTGACAAATATTGGCTTAGCCCTATCGACATCACAATAGTTGCATTTCTATCTCATTTCAGGTTATGCTATACTCGGAATTATATCGAACCTGTTGCCACTTTTTATAATTGAATTTCCATCAAAAGTAAATATCTGCCGACATGCCGGACACGGCATCATCTTTCTCTGATGACTCCAGTAGGAGTACTCAGTATTACAATTCGGATAAGGGCATCTAATGTGATCTGGGGACCTGAGTCTTTGAAATGGCATGTTATGTCCCAATATACTCCCAATATATCTTGAATGCTCGTCGGTTTGTCTGTGCCTCACATAGTGATTCAGATAAGGAATAGGGTATTTGAGATAGTCATCATAGTCCTCGAACACCATTATAGGCTTTCCAGCACTTGCAGCCACTCCCACCTCGAAACCAATCCAACTGTGAGTATATTGAGGATTTAACCCCTTTGAAAACAATACTTTCTCTCCAAGTAAAACAGCTACGCCTACAATCGTCCGTAATTTTATCCCTAATTATAGGGCCTGCCAATTCGTAATGCAGGTCTTCTAATTCCATTAAATCAGGCTCAAATCCATGATTAAGAATAGCTTGTCTAAAAAACCCCTTATTTCTTTGTCATGTCTGCTACGTGACACGAAGACAAGAGCCACAAGACTAAGTCCACGTGCTGGTACTTACTAAGCAGCAAGAGTGGGACAACGCCTTTGAATGGCCCTTGATATTTTCACAAGATATCTAAAAAGTTTTTGGTTTGTCACAGATGTAGCCATAACATGAAGGGCAATTGCATATCATAAAATCCGGCTGGACCCTATGAATGACAATGTACTCGAATAGTAGGACTCCACAATGCCTGCAGAGAAAAGGAGATGCCATAATGTCATAATGAATAGTCAATCAATATATATTCCTCTTTTAGAAAGTGAATTAACGAAGTTTCTTTATTGCATTCGATCCTGTACCTAGATTACGGAGCAACTTACATTTGCTTCCTAATAGAATTGTTTCCTTCTTCTGGCCAATCCTGGAGGAAACAAATGGCAGAATCTGCAGCAATTACAAACGGGGCCCCTGAGAGCTTTCATAAGTGGCCAATAAGTCAAAATGGAAATTTACTTCATGGCAGGGCCGAATAACCCAACAAGGAATTCCAAATATAGCTTTTTGATGGGGCTTACGATTTGTGGTGAGCTATCCAAACTTTCCAGAGTCCTCGTCATTAGTTCATAATGCCTCCCGTCTGCTTCTCCTGATTTATTGTTATAATTCAATCGATGAGTCAGCTGCAGTATTGAGAAATTAAGGCAGATACTGAAATCTAAATCGCTGTATTGATAAAATTATTTCAATATCGGATGTAAATAATATATCAAATGACACAAAGAACAGGAATTCATACATGTGAGAACTTCGGCAATACCCCATGTGAATGTGGTTATTGCAATACGGAAGGATAACCCAATCTTTTTTGGGTAAATTGAGTTTTTCTCTGAAGGGCTAATCGAACTTATTTGGTTAGTAAAGTATAAACCCTAGATATGACAGTCTATTGTAAATGGCCCGATTTCTGGATACACACAAGATGGGTCCTACTACTGCCGAGCAGCTTAAGGAACTGCAAAAATCACCACCTGACAAGTTTGGAGTAAGGCACATCAATATGCTTTACAATTACGAAGCAAATATCATGTATTGTATTCTTGAGGCTCCGAGCAAAGTTGCTGTAGAAAAACACCATTCAAAACTGGGCTACAAGTGTGATTGGATAACTGAACTATGCCTGATAACATACTACTAGTAGAATAGTATATCGATCCTCATTTAGAGTAGCTACACTTGGCTCATTAACATTACAACAGTCCCCGGCTGAAAAACCAACAAATAACTTACACACTACAGTCCTCTCCTGAAAGTTCAGCTAATAGTGAGCAGAGCTGGAAATGGCCTGCCTATTCCAGAAATAACTCAAAGAGAGGAACCAGCTCCTAAACCTGTGCTCTCCAAAGAAGAATTTGCAATGAAAGCAGAATTTAAACACGGTGAACGCGTTTGGTCTTATTGGGATTTGACTGGATTTGGACTGAACGTTAGCCCAGGTAGTGATATATGTAGACTTAACAACTGTGAATTTGAAATTGATGAGGGCAGACTACGACCAGACTCTACAGGCGGTTAATTACTTGAAGGAAGGTTTAAGGTAGCAGACTATAAACTTTTGCGATTTCAACTTCCCTTTCCGTTAAGAGGAGTTCTAGTTCTAGCTCATTCCCCAATAAAACGTTACCAAATAAGGTTACATAGATATATGTATAGTCCAGCTTTGATATTCATAATAGGAAAAAGATTATAGTTAAGTATTCGATTTACTACATACAGAAAAATTTTTGTTGAAGCGTACTACGTAAAGCGGCAAACATTTGCATGAAGCTACAGGTCTGATTGAGATATCATAAAATTGTAATTGAGACGGCTACCGGTGTTGATACCACCATTTCGAGCAAACGAAATGGTTTGAGCTAATTTTTATCCCCACAACTTCGAGGATTCTGCTCATAACTAAGAGTGAAAAAGAAGTAATTGAGTAGGCGGGCTTCTGTAGGGATTCGACTAACTAGCAAATGCGAATGCTCCTCCTCCTCCTCCACCAGCAAAGGCGCTGCTACCTCCATCTCCGTCATCATTATCGTCATCGCTATCGTCACTCTCATTGTCGCTACCACTATCGCTTTCGTCGTCGCTACCACTATCGCTTTCGTCGTCGTCATCGTTGCTAGAGCTATC